>JAJUFS010000092.1 GCA_029263725.1 Gammaproteobacteria bacterium
CAAGGTCGAGGCCAAGGACCGCAACCCCTACATCGCGGTGAAGCTGCTGTCCGGCGACTTCCGCGAGCATCCCGAGGCCTTCATCGCCCTGCAGCGCGAATCCTCCAAGGCGCAGAAGCTCGCCCACCCCAACATCACCACGGTCTACGACTTCGACCGCGACGGCTCCACCGTGTACATCACCATGGAGCTGATGGAGGGCGAGGAGCTCGCTCGCTACATCAAGAAGCTCCCGCCGGGTGGCCTACCCGCCGAGGAAGCGCTCGCCATCGTGCGCCAGCTCTGCGACGGCCTCGAGTACGCGCACGCGCGCAACCTGGTGCACTCCGACTTCAAGCCGGGCAACTGTTTCTATCTGCGCGACGGCACGGTGAAGATCCTCGACTTCGGCATCGCCCGCGCCTCGACCACGCGCTCGGACGCCTCCGGCGAGACCACGGTATTCGATCCCGCGCAGCTCGGTGCGCTCACGCCCGCCTATGCCACGCCGGAAATGTTCGAGGGCCAGGAGCCGCACCCCAGCGACGACATCTATGCGCTGGCCTGCGTCACCTACGAACTCCTGACCGGCAAGCACCCGTTCAACAAGCTGTCCTCCGTCAAGGCGATGGAAAAGGGCCTCACGCCCGCGCCCATCAACAAGCCCGGCTTCACCCGCCGCCAGCAGAAGGCGCTGTTCAAGGCGCTCGCCTTCCGCCGCGAGGACCGCACCCAGACCATCGCCGAGTTCCGCGAAGGCATCCGCTACAAGAAGAACCGCCTGCCCTTCTACATCGCCGGAGGCGTGGCTGCGATGCTGGTGCTGGGCGGACTCGCCTGGCGGCCGGTGGTGGAACTGGTGGAAGACCGGCAGACGGCCGAGATCATCGCCGACCTGCAGGAAGGCAGCGCCTCCGTGCCGGAAGTGCTCGCCGGGCTGGAAACCCTGAGCGAGCGCCAGCGCCGCAACCTGCTGGAGCAAGGCCGCGAGCTGTTCATCGGCCATTACCAGCAGCGCGCCGAGGCGCTGGTGGACGAAAGCCGGGAACGCTACAACTTCCCGGCAGCTTTCAAGGAAATCGCCGCCATTCGGACCTATTACCCGGATTCCGCGCAGGTGCAGACCCTGGAGAACAACCTCCGCGACCGGCAGGCGCAGCTGATCTCCTACCTGAACGAACGCTTCACCTCGCTGCTGGAGGAAGGCCGGCTGCTACCAGTCGAAGGCGAGGAAGACATCATGGATGTACTCGCGCGCATTCGCCAGGCCGCGCCCGAGAGCGCCCTGCTGCACGATGCGCGGCTGGCCTCGCGTTACGCCGCCCTGGCCTCCGCCGCCATGGAAAAGGACGACCTGGAACTGGCCGCACGCTACATTGCCGCCGGCCTGGAATACGCGCCGCAGGACGCCTCGCTGCTCAATCTCGACGACCAGGTCAGCCGCGAACTGCAACAGCGGGCGGACGACCGCGAGGTGCAGTCCATCCAGTCGCGGCTTGCTCAGCACGGCAACGCGCTGTACAGCATCGAGGGTTACGCCGCGGCGGCCGATGACCTCATTCGCCTCGCCGAGCTGCGGCCCGACGGCGCGCGCCTGGCCGAGGTGCTGAAGCGGCTGCGCCCGGAGGTTCGCAGCCACATCGAGGCGCTTGCCGGCGAAGGACGCTTTGTGCAGGCCGAGCAAACCCTGCAGCGTTTCGCCCAGCTCTATCCCGTCTCCGAGCTGTCCGAGATGCGCGAGGCGCTCTCCCGCAGCGAGATCCTTGCCGGTTACCAGCCGGAAAGCCTCGCCGCGACGCTGGCCCAACTGGAAAAGCAGCGCGAGACGCTCAACGGCCTGCTGGCGAATCCGGCCTTCGATCGCGCCTGGGACATTGCGCTGGCCGCGGAATTCCGCCGCACGCTCGCCATGCTGCGTCCGGGCAATCTCTGGTTCGAGCCGCTGCAGCAGCGCATCGTCGATGCCTACCTCGACCACGCCCGCGAGCTGATGGGCGACAACCGCTTCGATGCCGCCGCCCGCACGCTGGAGACCGCGTTGACCTTCGAGCCGCGACCGGAACTGATCGAGCGCGAGCACGAGCGGCTGGCCGAGGCGCAGCAGGCCTTCGAGCGCGCCCAGGAAGAAACCCTGCGGCTGGCGCGCATCGAGGCACTCAAGAACACGCTTGCCGCCCAGGCCAACGCCAACGAGGTCATCCCCGCCGCCCGCACCCTGCAGACGCTGCGCGAGGAACTGCCTCCGCACGATGCATTCGTCGTCACCACGGGCCCGCGCCTGATCGCCGAGGCCTACATGCGGCTGGCGGAAAGCCAGGCGCAGCGCGGCAATTTCAGCGGCGCGATGGAGTTCGCCGGCCGCGGCCTGGAGCTCGCGCCCGATTTCGAACCGCTGGCCGCCGCAGCCCGCAACTACGCGCCGCGCGCCGAGCGCGAAAAGCTGCTGCAGGCCGCCGCCAATGCCACGGCCGCCACCGTCGGCCAGCTGCCCGCGAAGCTGCGCGAGGTGCAGCAGGCGCTGCCGGACGACGCCGAAGCGATCCGCCGCGACATGCTGGGACAGCTGGTGGAGCGCATCCGGCGGCTGGAAGCCGGCGACGTCGCCGCCGCCCACGAGCTGCTGAATGCCGCGCGCCGCGCGTTCGCCGACGAGCCGCAGCTGCAGCAGATCACCCTGCGCGACCCGCCGAAGCCGTCGGCCCACGTGCCGCGCGGCCGCGAGGCGATGAACGCCAATCGCCTGACCGCCGCGGCCGAGATTCTCGCCACCGCGCGCCGCGAAGAACCCGGCCATGAGCAGGTCGCCGCGTTCGCGCGCGAACTCGAGGAACGGCAGCAGCGCGCCGGCGAGTACTTCCGCTATTACCGCCAGCTCATGCAGCAGGGCGACCGCAACCAGGCGCGGCCATACATCGAGCAGGCGCTCGCGCTCTGGACGGACAACCCGCAGTACCGGCAGGAATTCGACCGCGAGTTCGGCATCACCCAGGCGCCGGCACGCGCCGCCGATGGCAGCCGCCCCTGCACGGCCGCGCTCGCGGGCTACGGCCGCAGCGGCCGCGCGGTCTGCTACGACATGCTTGGCGAGACCCGCGGTCCCGAGCTCGTGGTCGTGCCCGGCAACGACCTGTTCCCCGACGGTTTCGCCATCGGCAAGTACGAGGTGAGCATCGGCGAGTTCAGCGTCTGGTGCCGGACGAGCGGCGAGTGCCAGCCTCCGGCTGGCGATGCCAGCCTGCCCGTCACCGGTGTGAGCGCCGCGCAGATGCAGGCCTATGCCGACTGGCTGTCCGCCACCACCGGCGCGCGCTATCGCCTGCCCATGGACGCCGAGTGGCTGCACGCCGCCCGCGCCGACGATCCGGATGCGGTGCGCGACTTCAACTGCCGCGTCACGCGCGGCGGCCAGGTGATCAAGGGCATTGCCCTGCTGGAGACCCGCTCCGGCCGGCCCAATCCCTGGGGCATCGTCAACCACGGCGGCAACGCCCAGGAACTGGTGCGCACCGCGAACGGCTTCGCCGCCCGCGGCGGTTCCTGGCTGGACAGCCTCAGCCAATGCGGCCTCGCCCTGTCGCGCGCGCATGACGGCAGCGCCGACGAGCAGACCGGCTTCCGGCTGGTCCGCAACCTCGACTGAGCATGAAGGCCTCGCAGCTTCGCGATCTCTCCCGCCAGCACGCTTCCGGCGAAATCGACCGGGCGCAGTACCGTGCCGCGCGCCGGAAGCTGATCGAGGCGGTGACCTCAGGCGAGCTGCAGCTCCGCTACCGCGACATCCATCTCCCCGAGGATCCCGTCGCGCCGGACGCACGCTGGCGGCGCCTCGGCCTCGTCCTGTTGCTCGGCCTGCTGCTGGCCGCCATCGGCGTGTATGTCCTTGGCAGGCCGGAGGCATCCGCGCCACGGCCGGTTGCCGCCGGCAATGGCGCGACCCTGCTGGTCCAGCAGTTCCTCGCGGGGGGCGACTGGTCGGAAGCGGCGCTTGCGGACTTCGAGCAGGCCTGGCTGCGGGCGGACGCCTTCCAGAAGGAAGGCGCGCGGCGCTCCGCGCACTGGCGCGCACTGCGCGTGGAGACGCTGCGGCGCCTGCGCGAGCAGGAAGCGCTGGCGGCGGCGGGCGACCGGGAGGCGCTGCTCGCGGCGGGAAGGCTGCGGATGTTCGCGGAGCGGGTGGGAATTCGCCCTGGCGGCGCTCACTCCACGTAGGTGAAGCGGATCGCGTCCTCGGAGTCCGGCTCCAGCGGCTGGCCGAGGCCGATGATGCCACGCCCGGTCACGGGCGCGCTGTCGCGGCGGATGAAGCGCTGCTGGCCGTCGGCGGCACGCACGTAAGTGCCGTTGATGCTCTGATCGGTCAGCAGGAAATTTCCCTTGCGGAACTCGATGCGCGCATGCAGGCGCGAGATGAGGTTGTGCTTGACCACGAGATCGTTCTGGTCTGCGCGCCCCAGCACCACCGAGGGACGGTCCTCGCTCACTTCCAGCGTCCTGCCGCGATACTCCAGCACCAGCTTGGACTTGTGCACGGTGGGCGTGGTGTTCCAGCTGGCCGTCACCATGCGCGTGACGTCGTCGCGCTTCCAGATGATCTCGTAGACGTCGACTTCTTCCTTCTTGCCGCGCAGCGCGGCGCGGTCGATCTGCCGCACCGAGTCTTCCCACAGCGGACCGAGCTCGGCGACGCTTTCTGCGGTGGTGAGGATCTGGCCAGGCTTCGCCTGCCCGGCCATGCGCGCGGCGACGTTGACGGCGTCGCCGAACACGTCGCCGTCGTCGATGATGGCATTGCCGAAGTGGAAGCCGACGCGGATCTGGATGTCGTTGCCGTCGACCACGAGCTGCTCGGTGATCGCTTCCTGCATCTCCGCGCCTGCCTGCACGGCGGCATCGACGCTGTCGAAGGTCGCCATGACCTCATCGCCGATGGTCTTGACCACTCGACCGCGATTGCGGTCGGTGGCCTCGCTCATCAGCCGCAGGCAGCGTGCGATGGTGTCCTGCGCGCGGGCATCGCCGATGCTGTCGTACAGGCGCGTGCTGCCACAGACGTCCGCGAACAGGATCGCAAGACGCCGTTCACGCGCCATGACGCGCTGACTCCTCGAACTTGCACATCGCCCCGGTCCCCGTGATGTTCTGTCATTCCAGAAGCGGATTTATAGCATGAACGCCCCGCTCAGGCTTCGGCAGCGAGATAGCAGATCCAGGCGGGATCGGCGCTGCCGCGTTCGACCGGCGCGTAATCGCCATCCTCGTCTTCCTGCCACCACACCGCGACCTTGCTGAATCCGGCTTCGAGCAGCAGCTCGCGGATTTCCGGCAAGGTCCACAGCCGCCACTCGTAGGTGAAGGCGGGCTTGATGGCGGAGCCATCCGAAAAGCGGAAATTGATGTGGCAGACATAGTCGCCGCTGATCGGGTCGTACGACGCCTGCTCCCACTCGTAGGTGAAGCCCTTGCAGCGCCGCTTCTCCACGTACTCGTCGCGGAAGGCCTCGTAGCCGCCATAGGCATCGAGCAGGAACATGCCGTCCTTCCCGAGTCCGCGATGCACGGCGCGGAAATACTTCAGCAGCGTGGCGCGTTCCTTGAATATCCAGTAGCTGAAGTTCATGGCGACGGTGATGTCCACCTTCTCGGTGGGCGTGTCGAGCACGTCGCCGTGAATCAGCTGGACGCGCTCGCGGGTCGCCGGTGACAGCCTCTGCCAGTGACGCTGCCGGCCCCATTCGAGCACGGTCTCGTCGAGATCGACGCCGAAGGCGCGGTTCTGGCGATGCCGCTGCGCCCATTCGCAGGCGGCCCAGCCGCTGCCGCAGAAATCCTCGCGCAACAGGCGCGCGTCGCGACCGCGGGTCTTGCGGTAGATGTCGGCGACGAATTCCATCTCGACGTCGGCATCCTGCACCGCCGCCTCGTACAGTGCGAAACGATCGGCGCTTTCCGCCATGCGCGGCCTGTTCCGGCGCGCCGCGCTCTTCTTCTTGCCAGCCATGCTCACTCCTCTCAGCAGCGAACGGCGCATTCTAGCCGAGCGGTCGCGGCGGGCCTAACTCTGTTATTGAGAATCATTGTCATCTAATATGTGCGCTTCGCATTTTCAGGAGTCCTTCATGCCGCGCCGACTGTCATGGATTCTTGCCGCACTGCTGCTTGCGGCATTGCCGGTTGCCGCCTCGCCGGAACGTCTCGTGCAGCTGGTGGACTATGTCGGCGTCGACTACGCTGCCGCGGTCGCCGATGGCGAAGTGATCAGCGAATTCGAATACGGCGAGATGCAGGAATTCGCCGCACTCATTGAAGAAGAAAGCGCCACGCTCGCCGACGAGGCTGCGCGCGCCAGGCTGATGCCGCTGGCATCCGCATTGCGCGAACGCATCGCTGCCAAGGCCGGCCCCGGCGAGATCGCGGCACTCACCCGGCAGATGACCGACATCCTGCTCGCCTCGCCGCTGCTGGTGGCGACGCCGAAGGCGATTCCCGCACCCGCCCGCGTCGCGGACATGTACCAGGCGATGTGCGCCGGCTGCCATGGCGCGCAGGGCCAGGGCGACGGCCCGGCGGTGACCGCCGACATGGAACCGCCGCCGACCGATTTCACCGACCGCGAGCGCGCCCGCGCGCGTTCCCTCTACGGCCTCTACAACACCATCACCCTCGGCGTCGAAGGCACCGCCATGCCGGCGTTCGCGCAGCTGTCCGAGGACGACCGCTGGGCGCTGGCTTTCTTCGTCGGCGCCATGCACGTCACGCCCGAGGAACGCGCGCGCGGCGAACAGGCCTTCGGCACGCTGCGGGCGACGCAACTCCCCGACCTGCGCGACCTGGTAACCGCGACACCTGGCGAACTCGCGGCGCGCGACGAACGCCTTGCCGACGTGCATGCCTGGCTCAGGACCGCTCCGGCGAAACTCGCCGAGGTGCAGCCGGATCCGTTCGCCATTGCCATCGCGGGCGTGCGCGAAAGCGTCGAGCTGTACTCCGCGGGCGAGGTCGAGGCCGCGCAGGGCATGGCGGTGGATGCCTACCTGGAAGGCTTCGAGCTTGCCGAGGCGGCCCTGTCCGCCACGCATGGCGCGCTGGTGCTGGAAGTCGAGAACGCCATGACCGCGCTGCGGCTGGCCATCCGCGACCGCCTGCCGGAAGCCGAGGTTCGCGCCGCCGCCGATCGTGCCATCGAACTGCTGCGCGAGGCGCGCGCGACCCAGACCGGTGATTCGCTGTCGCCCTCGGTCGCCTTCGTGAGCGCGCTGATCATCGTCCTGCGCGAGGGCCTGGAAGCCATACTCGTGCTCGGCGCCATGGCTGCCTTCCTCGGCAAGACCGGCCGCCGCGACGCCCTGCCCTGGCTGCATGCCGGGTGGATCGCCGCGCTGGCCGTCGGCGTGCTGACCTGGGTGATCTCGAACTACTTCATCAGCGTTTCCGGCGCGGCCCGAGAGGTGACCGAAGGCATCACCGCGCTGATCGCCGCCGCGGTGCTGTTCTATGTCGGCTTCTGGATGCACAGCAAGCTGAACGCGCGGCGCTGGCAGGAGTTCATCCAGGGCAGCGTGCAGCAGGCGCTGGACAGC
>JAJUFS010000179.1 GCA_029263725.1 Gammaproteobacteria bacterium
CGCGCTTGCCACGCCGCCCATGGAATTCATCCCGCTGACGGCAAACGGCGCCGGCGCGGCGCTGACCGCCTTCGGGCTCGCGCTGGTCGCGCACGATGGCGTCTTTGCGCTTGCCGCCTACGTGGTGACCTTCTTCACCCTGGGCGGCATCGCCTGGGCCATTTTCTTCTGAAGCGGATTGCCTCGGGGCGCGAGCTGCCGGAACATGCGTGCATCCGGCGGAGGAGCACAGCATGAAACTCGAGTACTGGTTTGATTTCGCCAGCACCTATTCCTATCTCTCCACGATGCGCATCAAGGCACTGGCCGAACCTCTTGGCATCGCCATCGAATGGCGGCCCTTCCTGCTCGGTCCGATCTTCCGTGATCAGGGCTGGATGGACTCGCCGTTCAACCTGTTCCCTGCCAAGGGGCGCTACATGTGGCGCGACATGGAACGCAGCTGCGACAGGCTTGCGATTCCCTTCCGGCGTCCCTCGCAGTTTCCGCGCAACGGCCTGCTCGCCGCCCGTATCGTCTGCGCGCATTCACGGGCGCCATGGGTGCCTGAATTCACTCGGGCGGTGTTTCGCGCCAACTTCGCCGACGATCTCGACATTGCCGATTCGGCGGTGCTCGCGCAGTTGCTCGGCGAGGTGACCACGGATGCCGCGGCAATCATCGCTGCGGCACAGACTGAAGAGTCGAAACTCGGGCTTAGGAAGCAGACCGAGCTTGCGGCACGCAGGCAGATCTTCGGCGCTCCATCGTTCATCGTGAATGAAGAGCTTTACTGGGGGAACGATCGTCTCGAGGAGGCACTGGAATACGCGAAACAATTGAGGTGAACTCCCGCAATCCCTTGCGGCCCTCCGGTTCTTCACATTTTCTCTTCTTGAAATAAGCCCGCCCGCAATTACTTCCGCTACAGGGAAATGCGTTTTTCTGGGCGTATTCCCTCGTATCAAATTTGGCCCACGTCATTACACTGTCGCGAGTGCCGACCAAGCCCCGGTGCTCATGAAACGGGAAAACGGCATGTCGCGACGCGAACCGCATTCGGAAACTCAGCAGCCGGTTTCTCAGCGCCCGCCCGGCGCAGTCGATTACCGCAAGGTCTTCGAAAGCCTGCCACGCATGTGCTGGATCCTTGAGCCGAAGGAGTTCCGCATCCTCGCGGCCAGCGAGATGGCGATCAAGGGGCTTGGACTCACGGCACCCGAGGTCATCGGCCGGCGGCTGCTGGAACTGGTGCCGGAAGACAGCAGCTGGCAGAACCATGCGCAACAACTGAAATCGACGCTGCAGCGAACCGCGACTCGCAAGATGGCGACTGAACTTCCTCCCCGTCCCTACGTGACTTACAAGGGAGACGGCGAGCCGCAGACACGTTACTGGATTACCACCAGTTTCCCCGTTCTCGATGAAGCCGATGAACTCGTGCACATCGTTCATCAGGCCGAGGACGTGACCGACTACTACGCTGCGAAGCGAAGGAGAACACTGAGGGAAATGCTTCGACGATCTCCTGGAAGTGAACAACGGGCCTACATGGAAAGCGAGATGAGCAGGCGCAGCGGCGCGGTCGGCCACCTGGTGGATCATTTGCGCGCGGCCCAGCATGTCGCGCGCATCGGAAGCTGGGAATACGACATGCGCACCGGCAAGCGCATGTGGTCGGACGAGATATATGACTTGCTTGGACTGAAGGCAGGCACGCCTCCTCCCGAGATCCAGACCGAAGCCGGCCTCGTTCATCCGGATGACCGCGAATACTTTCTCGACAACATTCGTCGCGCCAGGGAAGGCGAAACGACGGAAAGCGAATTTCGCGTCATCCGACTCGACGGCGGAATCCGCCATGTACGTGGCCGGACGCGTGTCCTGCGCGGAGACCACGGAGAACCCATCGTGTTGTACGGAACCCTGGAAGACATCACCGAGCGCAAGCATGCCGAGGATGAGCTGCGCACGCGTGCGCGCCAGCAGGCTTCGGTCGCCGAACTGGGTGAAAGCGCACTGGGCGTGCGCAGCATCGAGGAACTGCTTGAGCTTGCGGTGGAGAAGCTCGCCAGCACGCTCGGCATCGAATTCAGTTATGTCGCGAAACGCCTGTCCGCCAGCGATGACCTCAAGGTGCTCGCCGGCATCGGCTGGCGTACCGGCGTCGTGGGCAGGGCCATCCTGCCGATGGTGAACGATTCGCACGTCGGTGCGACGCTGGCCGGCGGCGAACCGCTGGTGATCGATGAAAAGACCCTGCGAGAGAAATACCCGAACTCGCAATTGCTGATCGATCACAACGTGCGCAGCGGCATGAGCGCCGTCATCGGCGATCGCCGTTCGCCCTGGGGCGTGATCGCCGCGCATTCCTCGCGCGCGCTTGCCTTCACCACCGACGACGTGAACTTCCTGCAGAGCGTCGCCAACATTCTCGCGGCAGCGATACGCCGCCTCGAATCCGAAGCCGACGCGGCGGCGCGCGTGCGGCAGCAGGCCGCGGTGGCGCAGCTCGGACAGCTGGCCCTGCAGCAGACCGATCCGTTTCGCCTGCAGCAGGAAGCGGCGCGCGCCGTCGCGGAGACGCTGGATGTCGAACTGTGCAAGATCCTGCGCCGGCTGCCTGGCGACGCCGGCATGAAGCTGGTTGCCGGCGTGGGCTGGA
>JAJUFS010000079.1 GCA_029263725.1 Gammaproteobacteria bacterium
GGGGATTTCCAGCGCCGCCTGGAACTGCCGGCGCGGCATTACGTGCTGGAAGGCCAGCGGCTGGTGGACGGCTGCCTCTACCTCAGGCTCGGCAAACGCTGACGAGGGAGTCATGAACGACAGCAACGAGAACGTTTCCGTGGAGAACGAGCAGGTCACGCGGCTGCCGGAGGACATCATCATCGTCCTGCCGGTGCGCAATACCGTGCTGTTTCCCGGCATGGTGATGCCGATTGCCGTGCGCCGTCCGCGCTCCGTGGCCGCAGCCCAGGAGGCGGTGAAATCCGGCCGGCAGGTGTGCCTGCTGATGCAGCGCGATGCCGAGGAAGAAAACCCCGGCCCGGACGAGCTTTATCGCGTCGGCACGGTCGCCAACATCCTGCGCATGGTGACCACCGCCGATGGCGTGCAGCATCTCATCTGCCAGGGCGAGCGCCGCATCCGCATCCTCGACTTCATCGAGGGCCAGCCCTTCCTGCTGGCGCGGCACCAGGCGCTGCCGGAATCGCGCGAGATGAACAAGGAGATCGAGGCGCGCATGCTCAACCTGCGCGACCGCGCCATGCAGGCGCTGGACATGCTGCCGCAGGTGCCGGAGGAGTTCCGCAACGGGCTGGCGCAGATTTCCTCGCCCACGCTGCTTGCCGATTCCATCGCCTTCTATCTCGATCTCAAGCCGGAGGAAAAACAGGAAATCCTCGAGACCACGGATCTCGTTGCGCGCATGGAGCGCGTGCAGTCGCTGCTCGACTATCGCGTCGAGGTGCTGGAACTGCAGCAGAAGATTTCCGAGCGCACCCGGGAGTCGCTCAACCTGCGCCAGCGCGAGGCGCTGCTGCGCGAACAGCTCAAGTCCATCCAGCGTGAACTCGGCGAGGACGACGAGCAGGCGGAGGAACTCAAGCAGCTGGAGCAGGCCATCGCCGAGGCCGGCATGCCCGAGGAAGCCGAGGAAACCGCGCGGCGTGAACTCAAGCGCCTGCAGCGCATGGGCGAGATGTCGGCCGAGTATTCGATGACGCGCACCTACCTCGAATGGCTGAGCGAACTGCCCTGGTCGAAGACCACCGACGACAACATCGACATCGAGCGCGCCCGCAAGGTGCTGGACGAGGATCACTACGGCCTCGAGAAGATCAAGAAGCGCATCCTCGAGTACCTCGCCGTGCGCAAGCTCAATCCCGAGGGCAAGAGCCCCATCCTGTGCTTCGTAGGCCCGCCGGGCGTGGGCAAGACCTCGCTGGGCCAGAGCATCGCACGCGCGGTGGGACGCAGGTTCGCGCGCGTGTCACTCGGCGGCGTGCACGACGAGGCCGAGATCCGCGGCCATCGCCGCACCTACGTCGGCGCCATGCCGGGCAACATCATCCAGAACATCCGCAAGGCCGGCACGCGCAACCCGGTGATGATGCTCGACGAGATGGACAAGCTCGGCCAGGGCTTCCATGGCGACCCGAACGCGGCGCTGCTGGAAGTGCTCGACCCCGAGCAGAACGCCACCTTCCGCGACGCCTATCTCGGCATGCCCTTCGATCTCAGCCAGGTGATGTTCATCGGCACCGCCAACGTGCTCGACAACATCCCGGGGCCGTTGCGCGATCGCATGGAAGTGATCGAGCTGCCGGGCTACACGCGCGAGGAGAAGATCGAGATCGCGAAGCGTTATCTCGTGCGCCGTCAGCGCGAGCACGCGGGCCTCAAGCCGGAGCAGTTCGAGATCGGCGAAGACATCATCGGCATGATCGTCAACGAATACACGCGCGAAGCGGGCGTGCGCAACCTGGAGCGGCAGATCGGCGCGGTGGCGCGCAACGCCGCGGTGCGCATCGCCAGCGGCGAGGTGGAGAAGGTGACGGTGACCGAGGAGGACCTGCGCAGGGTGCTCGGCCCGCCGCGCTTCGAGGATGAAGTCGCCCTGCGCACGGCGCTGCCGGGCGTAGCCACTGGTCTCGCGTGGACGCCGGTGGGCGGCGACATTCTTTTCATCGAGGCGAATCGCTCGCCCGGCTCCGGCAAGCTGATCCTCACCGGCCAGCTGGGCGAGGTGATGAAGGAATCCGCGCAGGCGGCGCTCACGCTCATCAAGAACCGCGCCGACTCGCTGGGCTTCAGCCCCAGCGTGTTCGACGGCCACGACATCCACGTCCACGTGCCCGCAGGCGCCATTCCCAAGGACGGGCCGAGCGCCGGCGTTGCCATGTACATCGCGCTGGCTTCATTGCTCACCGGCCGTACGGTGCGCAACGACGTGGCCATGACCGGCGAGATCACGCTGCGCGGTCTGGTGATGCCGGTCGGCGGCATCAAGGAAAAGGTGCTGGCCGCGCATCGCGCCGGCATCCGCACGGTGATGCTGCCGGCGCGCAACAGGCGCGATTTCGAGGAGATTCCCGAGAACGCCCGCAAGGAACTGGAATTCGTGTGGATGGAACGTGTCGAGGATGCGGTAGACCATGCATTGGCCACGCCGCCGCGCTCGGAGATGCCGAGGCATGCCGGCACGGGTGGCTGAGCGTTTCAAGGGCATGAAAAAAACGCCCGGGTTTCCCCGGGCGTTTTTCGTTTCGCGGAATTACTTCTTCGTGGCCTCGAGGAAGATCTCGATATCGGCGTTCTTCACCACGCCGCCGAAATCATCGATGCCGAAGTCGGCGAGCGCGATGGAGGTCTTCGCCGACCAGCCGCGGCGGAAGTTGCCCCACGGGTCCTTGGCCGCCGCCATTTCCACCACCTTGAACTCGACCGGCTGGGTCTTGCCCTTGATGGTCAGGTTACCGCGCAGGGTGATGTCGTTCTCGCTCTTCTTCTCGTAGGCGGTGCTCACGAACTTCGCCGTGCGGTACTTGTCGGCCTCGAGGAAGTCGCTGCTGCGCAGGTGCTTGTCGCGCTCGGCATGATCGGTGTTCAGGCTCGGCATGTTGACGGTGAACTCGACCTTGCTGTTCGCCGGATTGGCTTCGTCATACACCAGCGTGCCGTCGAAGTCGGTGAAGCGGCCCGGCAGCCAGGAGAAGCCGATGTGGCTCACCTTGAAGTTGATGAAGGTGTGGCCCTTGTCGATGGTGAAGGTTTCCGGCGCCGCCTGCAGTGGCAGGGCGAACGCGAGGGCGGCGAATGCAATCATGAGTCTGCGCATGGGAATGTCTCCTGTAACGATTGATGAACAAGTCAGCGCCGGATGCCGAGCATGCGCTTCAGCGTCCGGTTGCGTTTGATGAAATGTTGCTGCAGCGCGCCGGCGGCGTGGATCGCCACCAGCGCCATGAGCGACCAGGCCAGCCAGCGGTGCAGGTCGCCGGCGATGTCCTCCTGGTTCTGGATGCCGGTCACCCAGGCAGGCACCTCGAACCAGCCGAACACGGAGATCGGCGCGCCCTGCGCCGTCGGAATCAGGTAGCCGGTGGCGAGGATCGCGAACATCAGCAGGTAGATCAGCCAGTGAACCGCCTCGGCGAGCAGGTGCTCCCAGGCGGGACCAGGCTCGGGCCGCGGCCGCACGTTGACGAGCCGCCACACCAGCCGCAGGGCCACCAGGCCGAACAGCAGGATGCCGACGCTCTTGTGGATATCCGGCGCGCGCACGTACCACGGGCTGTAGTAGTTGAGGTCCACCATCCACCACCCGAGGAAAAACAGGCCAATGACCGCCGCCGCCACGATCCAGTGGAAGGCGATGGCCACCCAGCCCCAGTTGTCTGGCGTGTTGCGCAGCATACTACGATCTCCGATAGTCCGAGTTCGGACAATATTCCATTTCATGGCATTTGGCAAGCACTGATGCGAGCATGCCGTCCTGCGGCCAGCGTGGCCAGCCTTCTGACCATGGTGATCCATGCAAAACGATGAACTGAAGGCGCGATTGCGCGCCGAATCCGGGCGCCTCGCCTGGGACGAACTCGCGCCGCACTATGCCCGCGGCGTGGTGGTACGCGTGTCGGCAGGGCTGGACCTCATCGAGGTAGGCGCGGCCTTCGCCGAGGACAATGTCGCGCAGGTGACGGCCTGGCTGGAAGGCGGCGCGGTGGCCCGCGCCAGCGAGGACGACGCCCGCCGCTGGACGGCCGGCAACATGGAGTTCGAGGCGCTGGTGGTCGCGCCCTGGGTGGTGGTGAAGGAAACCTGAATGGCCCTGATCTATTCGCTGCAACGGGATGGCGTGCAGTACGAGGTGCGCAGCGCCGGCCGCACGATGCGGCTGTACACCGACGGCGTCTTCCATTCCAGCTACAACCCGGACCGGCCGATGACCGGAGGCGTCTGGGACCTCCTGATGATGCCGGCCTTCCTGCGCCCGCCCGGCGCGGTCCGGCGCGTGCTGCTGCTGGGCGTGGGCGGCGGCACCGTCATCCGCCAGCTGCGCGAGTTCGTGCGGCCGGAAGAGATCGTCGCCATCGACATCAGCGCCGAGCATCTCGACATCGCCCGCCGCTTCTTCGGCGCCGGCGGCCCGGAGGTGCGGATGGTGCAGGCGGATGCCCGCGACTGGCTGGCCGAGGACCGTAGCCGTTATGACCTCGTGATCGATGACCTGTTCGGCGGCACGGACGGCGAGCCCGAGCGCGCGGTGGAGGCGGATGCGGCCTGGTGCAAGCGGCTGGCCGCAAAGGTCGCCCGTGGCGGTGCCGTATCCATGAACTGCCTCGGCCCGGCCGAACTTTCGCGCAGCGGCTTTCTCACCGATCCGGTGTTGCGGCAACGCTTTCGCGGCCGCCTGCAATTGCGCTCGGCCCGCGACCAGAACGCGGTCGGCCTGTTCCTGCCGCGCGCGGTGGAGCCCATGGAGCTCAGGCGGCAGCTGCTGGCGGTTCCGGGCCTCAACCTGCGCCGCGACCCGAACCTCGCCTTCACCGTGAGCACGCTCAAATAGAAAGGCGGGCAGTCTCGCGACTGCCCGCCCTTTTTGCCTTCCCTGGCCCTTCCCTGGAAGGCGTCCTGCCGCAGCCCCCTCCTGGGCCGTCAAGAAGCGGTCATCGGCTTGCGCGCGAACAGGTTGATGGCGCCCGCCACCGGCATCGACAGCGCGATGCGGCTGCCGTTGAAGCAATCGAAGCGCTCGGTGAGCTGCAGGCGGGTGAAGCCGGCTGCGCTCACCAGTGCGCGCAATTCGGTCTCGTTCAGCGCACCGGCAACGCCATGCGCCCACAGCCGGATGTCGTCGCGCCAGCGGAACCCGATGTCCTCGTTGATCACCGCCTCGGCGAGATACAGCCGCCCGCCGGGCTTGAGCACGCGGAAACACTCGGCAAGCACCCGCCGCTTGTCCAGCGCGATGTTCAGCGAGCCGTTCAGCATCACCACATCCACGCTGCCGGAATCCAGCGGCAGGTCGGTGTAGTCGGCGGCAAGCAGCGTCGTCCAGCCGTCCACGCCGGCGATGCAGGCGCTCGTCCAGGCGCAGTCCAGCAGCGGCCCGCAGATATCCACGCCGATCACCCGGCCGGCCGGGCCGGTGGCATGCGCGGCGATGATCAGATCGCTGCCTGCGCCGCAGCCGGCGTCGAGCACGGTTTCACCGGCCAGGACGGTGCCGATGCGATGCGGATTGCCGCGGCCGACGAAGCGCGCCAGGCTCGCCCGCGGCACGTTTTCCAGGGCCTCGGGCGCGTAGTTGAGCATCGTCATCGCGAAGCGCATGCCCCGGTTGCAGTCGAACTCGTCCCGGGGCGCGGCGGCGAGGCGCGCGTACAGCGCGTCGATCTCGGCGTACAGGCGCTCGGCATCGATGCCATTGACCGGGTTCGCGTGCATGGCCAGGTCCTTTGCGGTCTTCCGTGCATGTCCTGTCAGGTTCGGCCCGACTTGCGGAAAGCCTCGTCGGGATGGCTCATCGTGGTCCGCAGGTTTTACCCCCAAGCTGTGAAACAGGCCGCCGTAGACCGGCGAGCGCTTGTTTACGCTAACCGGCTTTGACGGAACGGCTGGAAGGAAGCTCATGGCAGCCTGGATGAACGTTGCGAACATCGTTGCGGCCGCGGTCCTGGCAGGCAGCCTCTGCTGGCTGCTGATGACGCTGGCCGGGGCGATCGGCGCCTGGCGCGCGGGCGCGCCGGTGCACTGGAAGGAACTCGACGCGGCGGCCGGTGCGGGCGTGCAGCGCGACTGGCTGGCGGCGGGAAGGCAGCTGGCCGCGCTCGGCGCCGGCCTGCTCGCCGCGCTTGCCGTCGCCGGCGCGCTCGGCCTTGCGGGCGGCGTCGATCTCGGTCTGCCGGGCTGGTTCAGCGCGCTCGCATTGCTGGCCGCGGTGCTGGTGCTGGCGGCGGCAGCATGGCGGACGTCGAAGCTTCTCATCGGGCGCCGGCAGCTGAAGGATGCCTGGCAGGCGCAGGTCGCGACCGGCAGCGCGCTCAAGCGCCTCAACCAGGGCGGCTTCCGGGTCTTTCATGACGTACGGGTAGAAGGCGCGATCATCCACCACGTAGTGCTGGGGACGCGCGGCGTGTTCGCCGTGACCGTGGTGCCGCGACGCGTTCCCAGGGGCGTGCGGCCGGTGGTGGAGCTGCGCAATGGCAAGCTGGTGTTCGGCAATGAAACGGACGCGATGCCGGTGGGCGAGGCGGCGCGCAACATGACGCTGCTGGCGGCGGCGCTCAGCCGCAAGGCCGGTCACCGCGTCGTCGTGCGTTCCGTGATTGCCGTGCCGGGCTGGAACGCCGTGCCGACCCAGGGCGCCAATCACCTGCTGATGAACGAGAACAACCTCGTGATGCTGCCGAGCTGGAACACCCCGGATGCCTACCTGATGGACGAGGACTTCGGGCTGCTGCAGGACCTGCTCATCCAGGCAAGCCGCAACCGGCGCATTGCCTGATCACCACTCCAGCCGCTCGCCATCGAGAAAGAACCCGCCGCTCGGACCGTCCGGCGGCAGCGTTGCCGCCCATACCACCGAGGCCGCGCCCTGGGCCGGGCTGCGCGGCGCGTTCTCGTTGCCCATGTCGGTGCGCACCCAGCCCGGATCGACGGAATTCACCTTGATGTTCTTCGGCGCGAGCACGTTGGCGAACATCTTCGTCACGGCGTTCAGCGCGGTCTTGGACATGCGGTAGCCGAGGTGGCCGTTGCCGAAGTCGCCGGAGAGCTGGCCCATCGACGAGGACACGTTCACCACCCGCGCGTTCTCGCGCAGCAGCGGCGCGAATGCCTGGATCATCCGCAAGGGGCCCAGCGTGTTGGTGTTGAGGATTTCCATCACCGTCGCCGGCGGCACGCGCAGCGGATTGGCAGGGTAGCGTCCCGAGGTGTCGCTGAAGGATTCCGGCAGGATGCCGGCGTTGTTCACCAGCACGTCCACGCCCTTGTGGTTCTCGGCGACGTGGCGCGCCAGTGCCTGGCAGTCCTCCGTGCTGTTCACGTCCAGCTTGCGCAGCTCCACGTCCAGGCCTTCGGCGACGAGCTGCTGCATGGCCGCCGCGCCCTTGCGCGGATCGCGCGCGGTCATGATGACGTGATGGCCGAGCTGCGCGAGCTGGCGCGAGACCTCGAGACCGATGCCGCGGTTCGCGCCGGTGACGATGGCGATCTGTGGCATGAACTTCCCCTTCGCTTGCCTGGCACGGGCCAGTTGCTAGACTGCGGTGGTTTCCCGGAGAGCGCCATCATGAGAATCCTCGGTACGTTTGTCACGCTCGTCGCCGCTCTCGCCATCGCGGCGGCGGGCTGGTTCATCGGCGACGGCCTGCGCACCGCGCGCATGGATGACCGTTATGTCACGGTGAAGGGGCTGGCCGAGCGCGAGGTGCAGGCGGATCTTGCCGTCTGGCCGATCCGCTACGTCGCCACCGGCAACGCGCTCGCCGACGTGCAGGCGACGCTGCGGCGGCAGACCGAGGTGATTCGCGGCTTCCTGGAAAAGGCCGGCATTTCCGGCGCCGAGATCGAGCTTGCCGGGGTCGAGGTCACCGATGTGGCCGCCCAGGCCTGGCGCGACGGTCCGGTGCGCGAACGCTTCATCGTCGCGCAGACGCTGATGGTGCGCACAGGCAAGGTCGCCGCCGTGGAAGCGGCGAGCCGCAACCTTGGCGAGCTGCTCGAAGCCGGCATCGTGCTTTCCAGCGATTACGGCCCCGCGAACAAGCCGAGCTACGTGTTCACCGGGCTCAACGACATCAAGCCGGAAATGATCGCCGAGGCGACGCGCAATGCCCGCGCCGGGGCGGAACAGTTCGCCGCCGATTCCGGCAGCCGCCTCGGCAGGATCCGCCGCGCCAACCAGGGCCTGTTCCAGATTCTGCCGCGCAACCAGGTCAGCGGCATCACCGAATCGCAGGAACTCGAAAAGACCGTGCGGGTCGTGACCACGCTCGAGTTCTA
>JAJUFS010000093.1 GCA_029263725.1 Gammaproteobacteria bacterium
ATCTATGACGCGCGCCCCGGACTGAGCCGCTGGCATGCGAGTTTCGAACAGGTGCGCGGCATCCTGCGCCCGGGGGACGCGGTGATCGGGCATGGCGTGCACCGTGAGGACGCTCCCGAGGGCATGCCCCTGCTGTTCGCCGGCGACGTCCTGGCGCTGGGCGGCGACTGAACGTTTCGACAGCTTCGCGCCATCGCCATCGGTGCACGGAAATGCGAGCGAGCACCGATGACGCCGCCCTTGATTGCCGTCAAGGCTGACGCCGGGCAGGGCACGGAGAATGGCAGCCCCGGACTTCCCGCTCACGGAGGCGACATGGCTTTCTCCCACGCATGGGCACAGCTCAAACAGGCGCCGCATCGCATGTTCTTCTTCACCGGCATGTGGCAGCTGGCAGCCCTGGCCGTCTGGTGGGCGGTGCTGCTGACTGCGCGCCTCGCGGGCATCCACATCGAGCTCGTGCTGCCGGCGGTGTTCCTGCACGGCGGCGCCTTCCTGTTCCTGATGTTCATGCCCTTCATGGCGGGCTTCCTGCTTACGGTGATGCCGCGCTGGCAGCCGGCGCCGCCCGTGCCGTTCAGGCTGCAATGGTTCGCCTTCATCGGCTTCAATCTCGGACAGATCCTGTTTCTCGTCGGTGCGCATGTCTCGCCCATGCTGGTGGCGCTCGGCCTGGGCTTGCTGGTCATTGCCTGGAGCACGCTGCTTGCCGGCCTCGCGAGCAGCCTCATCCGCGCCCAGGCGCGCGTGATCCACGCCTTCGGCGTGCTGACCGGCGTGCTGTTCGGCTTTGCGGGACTCCTTCTTTTTCTTCACGCGGTCACTTCCGGCGACTGGTCGTCATGGCCGCTGATGCGCGAGATCGGCATCTGGTGCTTCCTGCTGCCGGTGTACTTCAGCGTGAGCCATCGCATGGTGCCGTTCTTCAGCTCGCGCGTGGTGATGGGCTACCAGGCGTGGCGTCCCGACGGCGTGCTGCTGGCAGTGCTGGCGCTGTCGATCCTGCGCGGCGCGCTGTCGCGATGGCCGGAGTGGGCGTGGCTGGCAAGCGTGCCGCTCGCGCCGCTTTTGCTGCTGTGCTCGTGGAAGTGGTGGCCGCGCAGCCGTCACGGCAATGCCTTGCTCAGCGTGCTGCATCTTTCGCTGCTCTGGCTGGGCGGCGGCGTGGCGCTCTACGCGCTGCAGGACCTGCTGCCGGCATTCGGCGTGAACGATCTTCTCGGCCGTGCGCCCTTGCACGTGCTCGGCATCGGTTTCTTCGGCGGCATGCTGGTGTCCATGGTCACCCGCGTATCGCTCGGCCATTCCGGGAGGCCGCTGATGCTGGATCGCCTGAGCTGGCTGGTGTTTCTCACCGTGCAGGCATCCATGCTGTTGCGAGCGACCGGCGAGATCCTGGTGCTCAACGGCTTGCCGCAGCCATATTCCCTGCTGATGGCGCTGGCGGCACTGGCCTGGCTGGCAGCCTTCGTGGCCTGGGCGACGCGCTTCATCGGCGTGTACCTGCGGCCTCGCGTGGATGGCGCGCCGGGTTGATGGTGGACCTGGAAGAAGCACCGGATTGATGATTATCAAGGCCGCGGCCATGTCCCTGGCGTAGCCTTTGAACTACAGGCTTTCAATGAGGAGAGTCGCCATGCGAAACCTGGTCTGGACCACTGCCGCTGCCATCCTGCTGCTGTTCATGGCGGGCTGCGAGAACGGAAACCAAGCGAACGACAATCAGGCGGCAGCGAGCGCGGCCAGGGCCGGCAGCAACACTGCCGCTGCCGCGCAACCGGCCGATTTCGGTCCGCCGCAGGGCGAACCCATCATCCATGAACTCAAGCCGCCGCCGTACGTGCCGCCGCCGGTGAATCGAGACCATCCCGCCAAGGTGGTCATCGATCTCGAAGTGCGCGAGCTCGACATGGAGATATCCGAGGGCGTGACCTACACCTTCTGGACCTTCGGCGGCACGGTGCCCGGCCCGATGATGCGCATCCGCCAGGGCGATACCGTCGAATTTCACCTCAAGAACCATCCCGATTCGAAGATGCCGCACAACATCGACCTGCACGCCGTGACCGGCCCGGGCGGCGGCGCTTCTTCGACCTTCACCGCGCCGGGACGGCACTCGAGCTTCACCTTCAAGGCGCTCAATCCCGGTCTTTATGTCTATCACTGTGCGACGGCGCCTGTCGGCATGCATGTCGCCAACGGCATGTACGGCCTGATCCTCGTGGAGCCGCCCGAGGGCCTGCCGGAAGTCGATCGCGAGTTCTACGTCATGCAGGGCGACTTCTACACCGTCGGCAAGTACCGCGAGAAAGGCCATCAGCCCTTCGACATGCAGAAGGCGATCGAGGAGAACGCGACCTACGTGGTGTTCAACGGTTCGGAGAACGCGCTGATCGGCGAGAACGCCTTGCAGGCGAGGGTCGGCGAGCGCGTGCGGCTTTATGTCGGCAACGGCGGACCGAACCTCGTCTCGAGCTTCCATCTCATCGGCGAGATCTTCGACCGCGTCTACCTGCAGGGCGGTACGAGCTTCATCGAGAACATCCAGACCACGCTGATTCCTGCCGGCGGCGCGGCGATCACCGACTTCCGGCTCGAGGTTCCGGGCACGCTGGTGATGGTGGATCACTCCATCTTCCGCGCCTTCAACAAGGGCGCGCTGGGCATGCTCGAAGTACAGGGCGAACCTGACAACACGCTGTTTACCGGCAAGGAGATCGACGCGGACTACCTTGGCGACAAGGCGCCGTCGCAACTGCGTTCGACGGCCATCAGCGAGACCACGCAGGCGCTGAGCAAGGGCGAGGTCACGCTGGAGCAGAAGATCAACGCCGGCAAGATTCTGTACACTGGCACCTGCTCGGTCTGTCACCAGAACAATGGCGAAGGCCTGGAAGGCGTGTTCCCGCCGCTCGCGGGCGCCGACTTCCTCATGGAAGACAAGATGCGCGCCATCGACATCGTCATCAACGGCCTGAGCGGTCCCGTCACGGTCAATGGCGTGCAGTACAACTCGGTGATGCCGCCGATGAGCCAGCTCAACGACGACGAGATCGCCCACATCCTCACCTTCGTGATGAACAGCTGGGGCAACGAAGGCGAAATGGTGACCGTCGAGGAAGTGCGCAAGGTGCGCGAAGAGACGAAGGATCGCCGTCCGTCCGGAGCCGCACATTGATCAGGCGGCTGCTGCTCGCAACGGTGTTCGCGGCGGCTGCGGCCGCCGCGGAACCGGTGAAGGTGGACGGTGGCGAGTTCGCCACCGTCCTGCCGCCCATGCCAAGGCACCGAGGTGATCCGCGTCGAGGATTTCCTGCTTGATCGGATTCCGGTTTCCAATGAAGCGTTTCTCGCCTTTGTCACGCGAAACCCTGAATGGCGGCGCGGCATGGCGAAGAAGCTGCTGGTCGGCGAGCACTATCTTGAGCACTGGAAAGGGCCGCTCACGCTGGGCGACGAATCGCTGCGCGAGCAGCCGGTCACCAACGTCAGCTGGTTTGCGGCGAGAGCCTACTGCGAGAGCCGCGGCGGGCGTCTTCCTTCCTGGCATGAGTGGGAGTACGCCGCCGCCGCGGGCCGTGACGAATTCGACGCGCGGCACCGCCCCGAGTGGCGGCAGCGCATTCTCGACTGGTACGCGCAGACGGGCGGCAAGCCGCTGCGCAAGGTGGGCGCGATGCCGCCGGACGTGCGCGGCATACATGATCTCCACGGTCTCATCTGGGAGTGGGTCGAGGACTACAATGCGCTCATGATCTCGGGCGACAACCGCGAGCAGGGCGGCGCCGACGAGGTGATGTTCTGCGGCGCGGGCGCGGCCAGCATGAAGGATCGCGAACACTACGCGGTGCTGATGCGTGTCGCCATGCTGTCCAGCCTCAAGGCCGGCGAAGGCACCCGCAATCTCGGGTTCCGTTGTGCCTACGATCCGCAAGGAGAATGACATGCGTGTTCCGGGCAAGTGGTTGCTGCTGCTTCTTATCGCAGGCATGAGCGCGCTGGCGCAGGCCGCAGAGGAAAGCCTTTACTCGATGGATTTCGCACTCGAGACGGAAGCGGGCGAGACGAAGATGCTTGCCGGTCACGAGGGCAAGCCGGTGCTGGTGAGCATGTTCTATTCGCATTGCCCGCACGTCTGTCCGATGCTGGTGAACACCATCCAGCAGGTCGAGCGGCAGCTTGCGCCCGAGCAGCGCGAGCGGCTGCAGGTGCTGATGATCTCGGTGGATCCCGAGCGCGACACGCCGGAAGTGCTGGCGGGAATGGCGCGGGATTACCGCGTGGATGCCTCCCGCTGGACCCTGGCGCGCGCTGCCGAAGCCGATGACACGCGCATGCTGGCCGCGCTGCTGGACATCCGATACCGCAAGCTGCCGGACGGCGAGTTCAATCACACCTCGGCGATGATTCTCCTCGACGAGCAGGGCAGGGAAGTCGCGCGCAGCGGCAAGCTCGGCAAGCCTGATCCGGAGTTCGTGGCCCGGGTCGCGAAGACACTGCGAAGTGCGCAATGACCATCCTGCTTGCGAAGGTGCTCGGCCTGTTCATGATCATCGTGTCGGTGATCATGATCGCGCGGCGTCACTGGATCATGGGCTTCGTCGAGGAATTCGGCCGCGACCGGCCGGTGCGCTTCGTCACCGCCGTGCTCGAACTGCTCGGCGGATTGTTCATCGTGCTGGGTTTCGGCGGCGACGGTTCGGCTGCGGCCGCGGTGATTCTCGTCATCGGCTGGCTGATGGTGGTCGAAGGCATTGCCTACCTCGCCCTGCCCGACACCATGATTCGTTCCGTGTTCGCCGTCTTCAATCGACCGGCGTTCTATTTCGCGGGCGGACTGCTTGCGCTCGCATTCGGAACCTATCTCGCCTTGTACGGATTCCGCTGGATTGGATGAGTCACCCGCAATACCGATTAGAATTGCATATCCCCTTCAAACGGCGCGCCGCGCCCATCAAAAAGTGAGGTAAGTCATGTTACGTAACGCATTGATTGCCATCGCGCTGCTGTTCGGCAGCAGCACGGTCTTCGCCGCCGAGAACTGCTCCGTGGAGCTGCAGGCCAATGACGCGATGCAGTTCAACGTGAAGGAAATCGAGGTCAGCCGCTCCTGCACGGAGTTCACCATCAATCTCAAGCACACCGGGCAGCTTGCCAAGAACGTCATGGGGCATAACGTCGTGATCGTGAAGAGCAGCGACATGAATGCCGTCAACGCTGACGGCATGAAGGCGGGCCTGGACAACAACTACGTCAAGCCGAACGACGAACGCGTGATCGCCCATTCGGATGTCATCGGCGGCGGCGAGACGACCTCGGTGAGCTTCGATGCGTCGAAACTTTCCGAGACGGAGTCGTATACCTTCTTCTGCAGCTTCCCCGGACATGCGACGCTCATGAATGGCCGGCTGAAGCTCGTTCCCTGATTTCCTCGTGTTGCTCGAATGGGCTCGAAAGAGCCCATTTGTTCTGAAATGGAGAAAAGGCCGGGGAGAATTCTCGCCGGCCTTTTCATTTGCGCGGAGCGTTTGTTGCCTACAGCGCTGCGATGCGCGCAGCGAGTTCCACCTGGCGGTTGACGCCGAGCTTGTTGAACACCGACTTGATCTGCACGCGTACCGTGGAGGGTGACACGCCGCGCGCCAGCGCGATGCGTTCCGCGCTCATGCCGCTGGCGATGCCCAGCGCCACTTCCGTTTCCGCCGCGCTCAGTCCATAGGCCGCCTGGAGAATCATGCGCCGGTGCGCATCATCCCGCGCGCCGTTGCGCGCGACCACGAGAACGCGCGGCATGAAATTGAGATCAAGCTCGCCCTGGGTGCGCATGCCGAAGACGTCGAGCACGGTGTTCCGGTTGCCGGTGAGCAGGACGGTGCCGGCCAGCGGCGGACGGCCGGGCAGGGGGTCGGCGGCCGCATGCGCGATCAGCACTTCGAGCTGCCGGCTCTCGGCAGGGTTCGCCGCAAGCAGGCGCTGGTCGCGCAGGCTGAGGCCCGTGTCCTCGCACAGCAGCGTTTCGGCCGCCGCGGTCATGCCCTTGACGCGGCCGGCGCGATCACAGATGAACGCCGGCAGTGCAAGTGCTTCGAGTGCGCCGGCCAGCAGTTGTGCACCCTGCTGCTGCAAGGTCTGCTGCAGGCGGACCGCGACGCGGATATGCGGGCCAAGCGATGTGAATACCTGCTTTTCCCGTTCGCTGATGTGGCCCTGTTTCGCCGAGCGCAACACGGCAAGTCCGGTGAGCCGCTCGGCGTTGCGTTCCAGGGTCATCAGGCAGGACCAGGCAAGATCATAGGTGCGCGACAAGCCCTGGTAGTGCGGGTCGCGCCTGTATTCCTCGGGCGTGATGAAGTCGGCTTCGGTGAGCGCCTGCATCACGCCATGACTCATGCCGGCGCGCACGCGCGGATTGTGTGCGGGATTGCCGCCGTCCTGGGCGACGAACTCCTCGTGGAAGGCGGGATCGACATTGGTCATGAGGTTGAAGAGCACCGCGCCGTCGGCGCCCACGCCGATCAGTTCGCCGGTGCGTGAACCGGTGGCGTCGGCGAGCTGCTGCAGCGCACTGGACCACCCCGAACCTTCCGTTGCGGCTTCATAGAACGAATCCGCCAGTGCCATCCATTGCTGTTGTGAATGCAGCATTGCCAGCGCCCCCCCGATTTGACAATACCCCGTCGCAGTATCCCCTGAAACGGCCGGAGTGGGAAGCCGTGGCGCCTTGGGTTTTTCCTGCAGACACCGGGCCGGGTATCATGCGCGGCTCCTTCGAAAGGGTATTGGGTCAATGCTTTCACGCCGTCTTGCAACAGCGCCCATGATGGATGAGAGCAGCATCCAGAATAATGATCGGAAAACAACAAGTTAGGGGTCCGTTCGAAATTTTGTAGCAGTCCAATTCGCATTACGCTGATTCCCGCCAATGACACCCGATCAGCAGGGGGGCGAGTGAGATCTGCAGTTTCCGTAATAGACCCGCACGGGCTAATAGGTTCTGGATCAGCTGCAGCGAGCTTTACAACAGATTTTCTATAGGAAAAGAGCGCGCTCTATGGGAGGGCTTGCTCCGATACCGTCCTTAAGTAAAATCCATTAACTGGGAACTGTTCCCCCATTGAGGGCGGCAGGGAAGCAAATACAGCATGACGGGGGCGGCATGCGAAATCTTTTTCGTGCCATCGGCACTTTCGGCTTTTTCTTTGTCTATCACCTCGCTGCCGCCTACGCGGCTACCGAACACCTTCCGGAAGGCTACTTCTATCAGCGCGCCGATGTGACCGGCGACGGCCGCGACGAAATGATCGCGCAGCCGCTGCGCGCCGGCGACGAGGCCTACGTTCTGTTCGCCATGGGGGTAGACAGCTGGGAGGGCGTCTGGCAGCGGCTCAGTGACATCGATCCCCGTCTTGCCTGGGACAGCGAAACCGCCGTCATCGTCGTGGGCGATTACAACGGCGACGGCCGCGATGACCTGTATGTCCAGGGCCGC
>JAJUFS010000198.1 GCA_029263725.1 Gammaproteobacteria bacterium
ACCAGCTCGCCCTTGGTCTCGCGCACCGGATGACCATTCTCGTCGAACACGTCCACGGCCATGCCGAGCCCGCGGCACTGGAGCTCGCCCTTGTAGACCGGCAGCATCGGATTGCCGAGCGCGAAGCAGGAGATGATGTCCGTGCCGCCGGAAATGGAGGACAGCTGCAGGTCTTCCTTGATGTCGCGATAGACGTAGTCGAAGGATTCCGGCAGCAGCGGCGAGCCCGTGGAGAGAATCGCCCGCAGCTGGGAAAGGTCGAACTGCTCGCGCGGCTTGAGGCCGGATTTCTCCAGCGCGGCGATGTACTTCGCGCTGGTGCCGAAGACGCTGATGCCTTCCTCTTCCGCGTACTTCCACAGGCCCTCCGGGCCGGGATGGAAAGGCGAGCCGTCGTAGAGCATCACGGTGGCGCCGACAGCGAGGCTGGAGACCAGCCAGTTCCACATCATCCAGCCGCAGGTCGTGAAGTAGAAGATGCGGTCGTGGCGATGCAGGTCGGTGTGCAGCACCAGTTCCTTGAGGTGCTGCAGCAGCGTGCCACCGCCGCCGTGAACGATGCACTTCGGCACGCCGGTGGTGCCGGAGGAATACATGATGTAGACCGGGTGATCGAACGGTACCTGCTCGAACTCGATCTCCGTCTCATCAGAAAGAAAATCCTGCCAGCGAACCGCGTTGCGGATGCCGTCGACCACAGGCGTTTCGTTGACGAAGGGCACGACCACCACGCGCTCCAGGCTCGGCAGTTCGTCGACCACCTTGCGCACGCGCTCCAGCGAGTCGATGGTCTTGCCGTTGTAGTAATAGCCGTCGGTGGCAATCAGCAGCTTCGGTTCGATCTGCCCGAAGCGATCCAGCACGCCGGTGACGCCGAAATCCGGCGAGCACGACGACCAGATGGCGCCGATGCTGGTCGCCGCCAGCATGGCGATGATGGTTTCCGGGCGGTTGGGCATGAAGCCCGCGACGCGATCGTTCTTCTGCACGCCCATCGCGCGCATGGCGCCGGCAAGCTTCGCAACCTGCGCGTACAGCTCGGCGTAGCTGAGCTCGGTGCGGCGGCCGTGCTCGTCGCGGAAGATGATCGCCGGATGTTCATCGCGGAAGCGCAGCAGGTTCTCGGCGAAGTTGAGCCTGACGCCGGTAAACCACTTCGCGCCCGGCATGCGATCGCCATCGACCAGCACCTTGTCCCAGGTGTGCGAGGCCTTCACGCCGCAGAATGCCCATACCTCCGGCCAGAAGATCTCCGGGCGCTCCACCGACCAGCGGTGCAGCCCGGCGTAATCGCTGACGTGGCTCGCGTATTCGCGGCGGATGTGTTGCATGAACTGCGCCATGCGCGTCTTCGCGGCGCGCTCCGGGCTCGGTTTCCAGAGTGGTTTCTTTTCCGGCATGACGTCTCTCTGGTCTTTCCGTGTGGTGTACCAGCAATGTTCGTGGCTGGACGCCGCTCCCGCAAAATTCCTGCAGGAGTGACTTCCGTGGCTTCCAGTCGCGACCTGTCCCCTGTCTAAGAGCTCTTCGCCGCGTCGATCGCGGCTTCCAGCTCCGGTAGGATGGCGAACAGGTCGCCGACGAGGCCGATGTCCGCGATCTCGAAGATCGGCGCATCCGGATCCTTGTTGATGGCGACGATCGTGCCCGCATCCTTGATGCCGGTGACGTGCTGGATGGCGCCGGAAATGCCGCAGGCAATGTAGAGATCCGGCGCGATGATCTTGCCCGTCTGACCTACCTGCATGTCGTTCGGAACGAAGCCGGCATCGACGGCCGCGCGCGAGGCGCCGACCGCGGCGCCGAGCTTGTCGGCAAAGCGGAAGATGATGTCGAAGTTCTCCTTGCTGCCGACGCCGCGGCCGCCGGAGACGACGATCTTCGCCCC
>JAJUFS010000064.1 GCA_029263725.1 Gammaproteobacteria bacterium
CCCTGCAGCAGACCGATCCGTTTCGCCTGCAGCAGGAAGCGGCGCGCGCCGTCGCGGAGACGCTGGATGTCGAACTGTGCAAGATCCTGCGCCGGCTGCCTGGCGACGCCGGCATGAAGCTGGTTGCCGGCGTGGGCTGGACATCGGGTCTCGTCGGTGAAGTCGTGCTGGGTTCCGGCCCGCAGTCGCAGGCCGGTTACACGGCGCGCCACGAAGGCCCGGTGATCACGCGCGATCTCAGAACGGAGGCGCGCTTCGAGCCCTCGCCGCTGCTGCTCGATCACGGCGCCATCAGCGGCATCAGCGTGATCATCGCCGGCGAAGACGGCGTCTGGGGCGTGCTCGGCGCGCACAGCACGCAGAAGCGCGAGTTCACCGAGGACGACATCAACTTCTGCCAGTCGGTGGCCAACATCCTTGCCGAAGCCCTGCAGAGGCACCAGGCGGAGGAAAACGTCCGCCAGAGCGAAGGCCTGCTGAAGATCGCGGGCCGCATGGCGCGGCTGGGCGCCTGGCGCGCCGACATCGCCAGCCATCGCATGATCTGGTCCGACGAGGTCGCCGACATCCACGACATGCCGCATGGCACGTCGCCGACCTGGGACGAGGAACTGACCTTCATCGCGCCGGAATACCGGCGTGCCGCGCACCGCGCCTTCCGCGCCTGCCTGCAGCATGGCGAACCCTTCGATCTCGAGCTCGAGCTCATCAATGCGCGTGGCCGCAGGCTGTGGGCGCGCGTCATCGGCCAGGCGGTCACGCGGGGCGACGGCACCGTGGTGGAAGTGCGTGGCGCCGTCCAGGACATCAGCGCGGCGAAGGCGGCGGAAGCGGAAATGCGCAACCTGGCATCGCGGCTGACGAGCACGCTGGAAAGCATCACGGATGCGTTCTTCACGCTGGACCAAGAATGGTGCTTCACCTACGTCAACCGCCAGGCGGAAAGGATCCTGCGGCGCTCGCGCGAGGAACTGCTCGGCCGCAAGGTCTGGGAAGCGTTCGACGTCGGCGAGCGCAGCATCTTCTACCGCGAATATCATCGCGCCATCCGCGACAACGTCACGGTCGATTTCGAGGAGTTCTACGAGTCCTTCGGCATCTGGCTGGGCGTGACCGCCTACCCTTCCTCGGATGGCCTTGCCGTCTACTTCCGCGACATCACCGAGCGCAAGCATGCCGCCGAGCGCCTGAAGGAAAGCGAGGAGCGCTTCCGTTCCATCGCCAAGGTCACGGCCGACACCATCTGGGACTGGGACCTGAAGACGGACACCATCTGGTGGAACGAGGGACTGCAGAAGTACTTCGGCTACCCGCCGGGCGAAGAGCCTGTCAGGAATCTCTGGCAGCATCGCATCCATCCGGATGATCGCGACGAGGTGTTCCGCCGCATCCAGGCAGCGATCGACAGCGGCCAGAGCGAGTGGCAGGGCGAGTACCGTTTCATACGCAAGGATGGTTCGGTGGCGGACGTCGTCGCGCGCGGGCTGATCCTGCGCGATGACCGCGGCGAGCCGCTGCGCATGGTCGGCGGCATGAACGACATCACCCGCAACAAGGAATACGAGCAGCGCCTGGCGCAACAGGCCGCCCTGCTCGACCGCTCGCAGGATGCGATCCTGGTGCGGGACATGGAACATCGCATCCGTTACTGGAACCGCAGCGCGGAACGCCTCTACGGCTACAGCGCGAAGGAAGCGATCGGCCAGCGCGCCGACCTGCTGCTGCACGAGCAGCGCGAGGTCTTCGAGACCGCCATGCAGACGGTGACCGAGCGCGGCGAATGGTCTGGCGAAATCCTTCAGTGCCGCAAGGACGGCACCCAGATCATCGTCGATGCCGGCTGGTCACTGGTGAGCGACGAGAACGGTCAGCCGAGCGCGATCCTCTCCGTGTACACCGACATCACCGAGCGCATCGCGCTGGAGGAACAGCTGCGCCAGTCGCAGCGCCTGGAATCCATCGGCCAGCTCACCGGCGGCGTCGCGCACGACTTCAACAACCTGCTGACCGTGATCCTCGGCAACGCCGAGCTGCTCACCGAGTTCCTGCCTCAGGAGGACAACCTGCACCAGCTGGCGGAACTCACGCGCAGCGCCGCGCTGCGCGGCGCCGAACTCACGCACCGCCTGCTCGCCTTCGCGCGCCGCCAGGCACTTGAACCCGCGGCGCTGGACGTGAACGAGCTCGTCGCCGGCATGGAAGGCCTGCTCCAGCGCACGCTGCCCGAGGATGTGGAGATCGAGACGGTCCTGTCCACCGACCTCTGCAAGGCCTACGCCGATCCCACGCAGCTGGAAGCGGTGCTGCTCAACCTCGCCATCAACGCCAAGGACGCAATGCCGTCCGGCGGCCGGCTGATACTCGAGACCGCCAATCGCCATCTCGGCGAGGAATACATCGAGCACAACCCGGAAGTGGTGCCCGGCGAATACGTGATGATCGCGGTGTCCGACAACGGCACCGGCATGTCGCAGGAAATCATCGAGCGCGCCTTTGACCCGTTCTTCACCACCAAGGAAAAGGGCAAGGGCACGGGGCTCGGCCTCAGCATGGCGTATGGCTTCGCCAAGCAGTCCGGCGGCCACATCAAGATCTATTCCGAGCCCGGCCAGGGCACCACCGTGCGGCTGTACCTGCCGCGCGCCGGCAGCGAACGCGCCGGGCCCGCCGATGCCTCCGGGGATGAAATCGCCTTGAGCGGCAGCGGCAGGATACTGGTGGTCGAGGATGACGAGCTCGTCCGCGGCCACGCGGAAACGCAGCTGCGCAACTTCGGCTACGAGGTCATCAGCGCGAGCAACGGTCCCGAGGCGCTGGAAATCCTGCGAAGCGATGCCGCCATCGATCTCCTGTTCACTGACGTCATCATGTCGGGCGGCATGAACGGGCCGGAGCTTGCCATCAAGGCCCTGGAGCTGCGCCCGGACCTGAAGGTGCTGTACACCTCCGGCTACACCGAGAACGCGGTCATTCACCAGGGCCGCCTGGACGAAGGCGTGCAGATGGTCCAGAAGCCCTACCGGCGCGCGGAACTCGCGCGCAAGGTGCAACAGGTACTCGCCGGCAAGAGCGACGGAGAAACGGGGCAATGAGCAAACGCGTCCTCATCCTGGACGACGACGCCGCGGTCGGCCAGACGATCCGGTTCACCGTGGAGGCCGCTGGCATGGAGGCGCGAGCGGTGTCCGATCCGGATGCCTTCCTGCGCCTCGTCGATGCCTGGGAACCCACGCATATCGTGCTGGACCTGGTCATGCCGCAGATGGACGGCATCGAGGTCATGCGCCTGCTGGCGGAGCGCCGCACGAGCGCGCGGCTCGTGATCCTGAGCGGCGTCGGCACGCGCGTGCTCGATGCCGCGCACCGTGTTGCCGCCGAGAAGGGCCTGCGCATCCTCGGCGTCCTGCCCAAGCCGATTCGCCCCGCCCGGCTGCGCGAAGTGCTCCAGCGCAACAACGACGACGCGCGCCTCGCCGGCAACCACCGCGAGCGCGGCGCGGCGCCGCCGGTGACCGCCGAGGACCTCAAGCGCGCCATCGAGGAGGATCGCTTCTTCCCGGTGTTCCAGCCGAAGATCCGCTGCGACAGCGGCGAGGTCACGGGCTTCGAGGTGCTGCTGCGCTGGCGGCACCACGACGGCCAGCTGATTCCACCGGATGCCTTCATTCCGCTCGCCGAAAGCGAGGGCCTGATCGGCGAGCTGACCCGGCTGGTGCTCGAGCATGCGATCGACTGGCTGAGCGAACCCGGACCAACCGAATCCATGGGCCTGTCGGTCAACCTGTCGGCGCGCACCCTGAACGACATTCACTTCGCCGACCGCCTGGCGCGACGCTGCCGCGACGCCGGCGTGGCGCCGCACCGCCTCACCCTGGAACTCACCGAGACCGCCGCCACCGGCGATCCGGTGCTGGCGCTGGACCTCGTCACTCGCCTGCGCATGAAGGGCTTTCCGGTCTCCATAGACGATGTCGGCACCGGCTATTCGTCGATGGCGCAGCTGGCGGCGCTGCCGTTCTCGGAGATGAAGGTGGACAAGTCCTTCGTGATGAGCGCGGCGCACTCGCAGGAATCGCGCACCATCGTCACCTCCATCATCGAGCTCGGTCACAACCTCGATCTCGATGTGGTCGCCGAAGGCGTGGAAGACGAGGGCACGCTCGAGTTCCTGCGCAATCATGGCTGCGATTACGTGCAGGGCTTCCTGATCGCCCGTCCCATGGACCGGCGCCGCACCGGGGAATGGATCGCACGCCGCGGTTGAGGCTATCCTTCGCGCCCCGCTTCTGCTCGCAGCGAGAATGGCATGAAGGATTCGATATTCCTGCCGGCGGCCATCGCCGGGCTTGCGATCACCGTCGCGTTCGCGCTCCTTGGCGGCGTGGACAGCGTGCTCACCCGGGAACTGCTGCTGATCGCGGTGACGGCCGTCGCGGCCTTCGCGGCGCAGGCGTGGACGCTGCGTCACCATGAGCTTGCCGCCGGAAACAGCTTCGGCGCGCGCTTCTTCACGGCCATGCTGAGCGGCGCCATGACTGCAGGCAGCCACGCCGCCGCCACCTGGCTCTACCTCGCCTGGATCAACCCCGCCCGCCTCGAACGGCTTTACCAGGAATACCTGCGGCGCGCCGAGCAGGCCGCCGCGAGCGTGGAGCAGCGCGAGCAGGTGCTGGCGCACGCGGAACAGATGCGCGATTTCTTCCTCGACCCGCTGTCGCAGGCCATGATGCAGTTCGGCACCGCGTTGATCGTGGTGCTGCTCACCGCCCTGCTTGCCGCCCGGCTGGCACGGCCGCGGACTTCCTGAAGCCTCAACGGCCGAAGCGGCCGGCCTGGTAATCCAGGATCGCCTGCTCGATCTCCTCGCGGCTGTTCATCACGAACGGTCCGTACTGAACCACCGGCTCGCGCAGCGGCCGGGCCGCCAGCAGCAGGAAGCGCGCGCCGTCATCGCCGGCGTGCAGTTTCACGGCGTCGCCACCGCTGAAGATCGCTGCCATGCCCGTGCTGGCGCTCGGATGGCCGCTGGCCGTGGCGTTGTCCACGCTGCCCTCGAACACGTAGATGAAGGCGTTGCGCTCGTCCGGGAGCGGCAGTTCGAACGCGCTGCCCGGCTGCAGGCTCACGTCCAGGTAGAGCGGCTCGGTGTTGACGCCGTTGATGGCGCCCTGCGTGCCCGCGAACTCTCCGGCGATGATGCGCACCGTCCCGCCCTCGATGGCGGTCTCCGGGATATGGGCGGCGGGAATGTCCTGCCAGGCCGGATCCTTCATCTTCTCCGCCGCCGGCAGGTTGATCCACAGCTGGAAGCCATGCATCAGGCCGGAGTCCTGCTCCGGCATCTCGGAATGGATGATGCCGCGCGCCGCGGTCATCCACTGCACGCCGCCGCCCTCGATCACGCCTTCGTTGCCGAGGTGGTCCTTGTGCCGCATCCGGCCGGCGAGCATGTAGGTCACGGTCTCGAAACCGCGATGCGGGTGCGCCGGAAAGCCGGCGATGTAGTCGTCGCTCCGGTCGGAGCGGAACTCGTCCAGCATCAGGAAAGGGTCCAGCCGCGCGAACTGGGTCTGGCCCAGGCTGCGCCGCAGGCGCACGCCCGCGCCATCCGAGGTCGCCTGGCCGGCGATCAGCCGGTCGAAAGCTCGATAGTTCATTCAATCCTCCTGCGAAGCGGAAACGGCCGGCGCCAAGTCCGCGCCAGATACCCCTGACCCTCCGTGAAACACATTTGAAGCGGCTTCACAAACGCATCATAAGTCATTGTTTTTGAACATCCTAATAAATTGCTTCAATTGGCGCGATTTACGCTTATACCCCCTTGGGGTATTTTTGAGACATGAGTCCGCCCGATCGCACCGACCAGCTGAAACGCCTTGCCCGCATCCGCGGCCAGATCGACGGCATCGCAAGGATGCTCGACGAGGCCCGCCCCGAAACCGACGTGCTGGTGCAGCTGCGCGCGGTGCGCGCCGCGCTCGGCAAGGTGGAGGAAGGATTGCTGCGCGCTCATGCGGAGCGCTGCGTGGCCGCGGCATTGCGGTCGGAGGGAAAGGCCGAGGCCGCTGCCCGGCTGGAAGAATTCTTCGAGGTGCTGGCCCGCTTCGGGCTGCGTTGAAAGGCGGCCGCGGGCAGTCCGCCCGCGGCCGGTTCCCGGTCAGATACGAAAAGGCAGGAGCTCACGGATGCGCGCGGGGCTCTGCGCGGTGACGTGCCGCGGCACTTCGACCCCTACCCGCTTCTGCAGCTCGCGGCTGTAGTTCTCGCGCAGCCGGCCAAGGAAGCGCGGCTCCGCAACGATGTAGACCCGGTCGAGTTTCCCTTCCCGCCGCAGCTGCTCGATTTCCTCGGCGACCTGGCGCGCGAACAGGTTTTCCTGGTGTTCCATTTCCGAGGGCTGATTAAAGATGTGCCGGCTGGCGCCGCCCAGCGCCTGCCCCCCGCCGCCGGTGTCCGTGATCAGCTCGCCTTCGCGCAGCCTGGCCTCGGGGTTCACCAGCGTCCGCACTTCGGTGATTTTTCCGGCCGGCGAATCCGCCCTGAACAGGCGGGCGCGCCAGCTGTCCGCCGCGATCACCCAGATTTTCGTCATGTCCGCCTCCACGTCTCAATGGGCCTCGGAATGAATATGAGGGCGGCGGACCGCAATCAAACGCGGGGGAACCCTCCCGGGCAGGACCTCAGGCGGTCCGCTCGCGGCTGCCGGCCAGCCACTCGACGATCCAGTCGGTTTCCACCAGCTGCGCGCCCAGGCTGAACAGCCAATGGGCAGTGGCGAGATCCGGCACGTCGTACACCGCCCATTTCCAGGGACCCGGCCAGAAGGCTTCGCTGCCGGGCGGCAGGCCGATGAAGCTGGTGAACAGGAACTCCGGCTGCAGGCGCTGCGCCCTGGCGAGGTGATGCGCACGCCAGGGCTCGAAGGCCCAGCCCGTGCGCCAGCCGGCCGCACCCGCTCGCCCCACGAGACCGTGGTCGAAGGACAGCAGCACGGCGCGCTCGCGCCTTGGCGCGATCAGGGGTGTGAGCGCGTGCATCGCGGCGCCGCGCCCCAGCTTGAGGAGCGAAGCGCGCTTGACCTCCACGAAGCCGGTGACGGCCGGGAAGCCATCCAGCAGTTCGAGCACCTCGCTCAGCATCGGGATGCGCAGCTGCCTGAACTGTTCGCCGAACCGTGACGGCTCGCCGGCGGGCAATGCAAGGACGTCCACGCTGTCCAGCGCGTCGATGCGCACGTTCACGCCGGTCGCGCGGCGCAGGTTGACGTCATGCAGGACGAAGGGAACCCCGTCACGGCTGAAGTTCACGTCGAATTCCACGTGACAGGCGCCCGCCTCGAGCGCGGCACGCAAGCCCGGCAGGGAGTTCTCCGGGAAGGCGGCGGGATGGCCGCGATGCGCGACAAGGCGGGTGGATGGCATGGCGCGAGCATGGCAAAGCCGTGAAGTGGCGGCAACGGCTCGCGCATGCGGTGGGTTAAACTGCCCCGCATGGCACGCATCATTTACATCCCCGGCAAGAATCCCAAGCCGCCGGCGCCGAAGCATCGGGCGCAGCTGTGGCGCTGCCTGCTTGAAGGCGTGCGCCGCGTGAACCCGGAGGTGGCGGCGGAAATGGCGGAAAAGCCCGACTGCTTCCGGCTCGCCGCCTGGAACCGCGACTATTACAAGGAAGAAGTGGACGACCGGGACGAGCAGCCGTGGGTGGACGTGCTGCTGGAGCGCACCGGACCCACGGCACAGGACATCGACGAGGCGCGCCGCTGGCCGACGCGGCTGGCGTCACTGGCCTACAGCATCGCCGACCTGTTCCCCAGCCTGATTCCGCTGTTCGCGGACGAGGCCACCCGCTCCACCATCGAGGAAACCAACCGCTATTTCTCCAACCTCGGCGGCAGCGCGGAAATCATCCACGCGCACGTCATCGAGGCGCTGGAAGACGCCTTCGCCGCCGGCGAGCCGGTGCTGCTGATCGGTCACAGCCTGGGTTCGGTCATCGCCTGGAACACGCTGTGGCTGATGACCCATGAGCGCGGCGTGCGTCACAAGGTGGACCTGCTGCTGACGCTGGGCAGCCCGCTGGGCATCCGCTTCGTGCAGGAGCGGCTGCTGGGCCGCGACCATATCGGCGCGACCCGCTACCCGGGCTGCCTGCGGGAATGGGTGAACGTGGCCGCGGTCGGCGATCTCACCGCGCTGGACGGCACCATGGCGGACGACTTCCAGGAGATGGTGGAGCTTGGACTGGTCGAGAACATCAGCGATCACTTCGGCCGCATCTACAACTACTTCCGCTCGGACGAGGGCCTCAACCCGCATCATTCCTACGGCTACCTGGTCAATTCAGTGGTCGCCCAGCTCGTCGCCGAGTGGTGGTACCGGCATCACGGACCGTCGCTGGCCTGAGCCAGCGTCCAGGACTCCTCTATGAACATGCCGGGCATCTCCCAGGGATGATGCGGCCGGATGCCCTGCGCGAGCACGGCATCCAGCAGCGCTTCGTCACGGGGCAGCGAGAAGATCAGCATGCTCACCGGCTCCTCGTGCAGTTCGACCGCCCTGCCCTTGGCCGGCCGCGCCTTCGCCCGCGGGCGGAACTGTTCGCGCGCGTCCTCCACGTACCACAGCACGCTGTCGTAGTAGTCGTCGCCCAGCGGATGGACGCGCTTGATGGCGGCAACCACGTCCTGCAGCGCGCCCTGCGGCACGAAGACGGTGATGCGATAGATGGGTCGGAGTTGCACGCGCCGCTCCCCGGATGGCATGCGGCCGATTGTCGGCGTACGCCGCGCGCGCGTCAAAGCATGGGGCGGCCGCCGGTGACGGGAACGGTGGCGCCGGTCATGTAACTCGACTCCGGCGACGCCAGCAGCACGTACACAGGCGCAAGTTCCGCCGGCTGGCCGGCGCGGCCCATGGGCGTGTTGCTGCCGAACTTCTCCACCTTGTCCGGCGGGAAGGTGGCGGGAATCAACGGCGTCCAGATCGGACCGGGCGCAACCGCGTTCACGCGGATGCCGCGCGGCGCGACCATGGCCGCGAGGCCCGCGGTGAAGTTCATGATCGCGCCCTTGCTGGCGGCATAGGCGAGCAGCACCGGGTCCGGCGCATCGGAGTTGATGGAGGCCGTGTTGATGATGGTGCTGCCGGGCTGCATGCGCGGGATCGCACCCTTGCAGAGATAGAAGATGCTGTAGATGTTGGTGCGGAAGGTGCGGTCGAACTCCTCGACCGTGATGTCCTCGATGTTCTTGAAGGTGTCCTGGTGCGCGGCGTTGTTGACCAGGATGTCGAGCTTGCCGAACTCGTCGAAGGCGCGCTCGATCAGCGCGCGGCATTGCGCCGGCTGCGAGATGTCACCCGGCACCAGCACCGCCTTCCTGCCCGCCTCCTCCACCCAGCGCGCGGTTTCTTCCGCGTCCTCGTGTTCCTCCAGGTAGCTGATGATCACGTCGGCGCCTTCGCGTGCGTAGGCGATCGCCACCGCGCGGCCGATGCCGGAGTCCGCGCCGGTGATGATGGCCGTGCGGTTCTCCAGCTTGCCGCTGCCCTTGTAGCTGTATTCGCCATGGTCCGGCTGCGGCTGCATCTTGCGCGTTTCGCCCGGCAGCTCCTGGTGCTGCCGGGGTTGCGGCGGCCGCGGATACTGCTGCGGAGGGTTCGGCTGCATGTCAGCGGCCGATGACCGCGCAGGCGACGCGCTCGCCGGCATTGCCCGAGGGCTGCGAGCGATAGTTGTCCTGGCCGGAATGCACCACCAGCGCCGAACCGTCGCTGTCGAACAGCGGATTGTCCCGCTCGTTCAGCGACAGGTGCTTCGAAAACACCTGGAAGCGCGCCGCGCCCGAGTCCGTGATCATGATGTTGGGGAAGTCGCCGGCGTGATAGCCGCCGCGCGCCTCGAAGCCGTGTTCCTTGTCATCCGGGTTGTAATGACCGCCGGCGGATTCGAAGTCCGGCGTGTCGCATTCGCCGCGCTCGTGCACGTGGAAGGCATGCCAGCCCGGTTCGAGATCGCGCAGCTCCACGTCGATGAGCACGCCATGCTCCGTCTGCGTCAGCAGCGCCGTGCCCGTGGGCGTGCCACTGGCATTGATGAATTCCGCCGGCACCCTGGCGCCGACCGGATAGTCCTGGTCCTCGCGATCCTCCATGTAGGCACAGCCACTCAGCACGAGCAGCGAGGAAACGGCGGCAAGCGTAAAGGCGAATCTGGTTCCCATCTGGCACCTCTGTCGATGATCTGTCGGCGCGTCACGCGCCAGCGTCACGACAGCACAACAGAGCGGCAAGGACGGGGGAATCCGGTGTTGACGGTACTTAGAGATAACGCCGCGCCAGCCAGCCGATCAGCTCGGTGGCGCGCCAGGTCCAGCCGCGGCGCTTCCAGGCGCGCTCGGTGACTTCGCGCGAGTCTTCGAGGTCCTGCTCGAAGATTTC
>JAJUFS010000163.1 GCA_029263725.1 Gammaproteobacteria bacterium
CGACGCGATTCGCGATCAATGGCCTGCTGCACGCATTCATTCAGCACGGCCTCGAATTCGCCGCGTTCCATCGCGTCCACCAGGCCGCGGCGGTCACGGAAACGCGACCACAGCAGTTCGAGCGCACGGTGCACGATGGCGCCGCGCAGCGCCGCATCCGGTCCGGCCGGCGGCGTCGGCCATTCGCTCGCACGCAGGCGATGTTTCGCAAAGGCGCGAAAGGCGCAGGCCGACTGGTCCTGCAGGATCGCGACACCGCCCTTCACGTTGCCGCCGTCGAGCGCCGGACCCTGCGCGTCCTCGAAGGTTTCCTCGGCGCGATGCATGAACACGAGTTCGGCGAGCCCGGGTGAGCGTTGCGGCGCCTCGCGCTCCGCGAGTTCGAGCAGCAGCGGCGACGGCCGCCGCTCGGCATCGCCCTCGCGGGCAGGATGACTGAAGATCACCTGCGGCGCGGACTGCCGCAGGCCCTCGAACACCTGGCGGGCGAAGGCGCGTTCGCGTTCCGCGGACGCGCTGGGCAATTGCTTCGCGCGCTGCAATTCGATGGGCAGGAAGGGATTCGGCCGCGGCGAGGCCGGCAGGGTTTCATCATCCAGGCCCATCACCCACACGGCATCGAAGCGCATGCCGGTAGCTTCCAGCAAACCGAGCACCTGCACGGGTGCGGCCACCGAGCGCGGCTGGAACAGCGTTTCGCGCGCGGCGCGGGCGAGCCAGGCGTACGCCACGGTGCGCGTCACCTCGCCGAGCACCACGTCCAGTTCCGCGAGCCCGGCGAGAAGATCGTTCCATGCTTCGCGCGCCTGGAACTCGGCGCTGTCCAGCGGACGCGCGCGGCACCAGCCGGCGGCATCCAGCGCCTGCGAAAACAGCCGCGCCCATGCCGACGGCAAGGCATTCGCAGGCTCATCGCGCAGGCGGATGGAGAATTCATGCAAGGCTTCGGCGAAGCGGGTGCATTGCGCGCGCGCCGCGACGGCGCGCAGCTCGGCGAGCGAAAGCCGCATGGAGCCTTCACGCAGCCACGCTTCCATCCGGAGGCGCGAACCCTGCTCTTCCTCGTCGCCGAGATACGGCGAACGCGCCAGCCGTGCAGCCGCCGGAAAATCCAGCTGCCTGCCTGCGCCCAGCAATATCAGCGCATCCTTCACCAGCGCGACGTTCGCAAGCGGCTCGCCCAGCGAGAAGTTGAACGGCGCGGGCTTGTCGGCCGCGAGCAGCAGCTCCGGCGCGAGCGCATCCAGCAGGGCGCGACGCAACGCGCTGCGCGCGGCCGCGAGATCGGGCACGACGATGGCGATGGATGTCTCGGGATTCGCGAGCAGCAGCTCGCGCGCCCAGCTCGCCGCGGCGAGAATCTCGTCGCGCCGGTCATGGCAGCGGACGCGAAAGGCGTCTGCCTCGACAGGCAGCGACGGCAAATCACCGACGTGCACGCCCAGCTTCGTCAATGATTCCCAGCGCTCGGCATCGCGCGGCGAGAATTCCAGGAAGCCGGTCAGCTGGATCGCCGCCGGCAGCAGTTCACGCGCTTCGGGGTGCCGCTCCAGCGTGCCGAGCACGGCATCTGGCAGCGCGTATTCCGGCAGCCAGCCACGTTCGTTGCACTCGCTCTCGAAGCAGCGACCCCACTCCACCAGCAGGCGGGTCTCGTCCAGCGGATCAAGCGCCAGCGCATCCATGTCCAGCAGCCAGTCGCGGGCAAGCTGCCAGCCTTCCAGCGCGCTGCGCGCCGCGCCCGCGATCTGCAGCAGCGAGTCCTCGCCCAGGCTTTCGGCGACCAGCGCCTCCCAGCGGCATTGCATCGCGCGCCGCGACAGCACCCGCCGTTCCGCAAGCACGCCCAGCCCGAGCTGCTGCAGCTCCCGCGCCAGCCGCCGCCAGAACGCGCCCACCGGCAGGATGTCCGGCCGCTCCCAGGCCTTGCGGCCCGCCGCGAGCTGGGCACGGGCGTGCCGCTCGTGCAGGTGGCGGGCAAGCCGGTCGGAGCCGGTGACCACGGTGGTGTCGGGATGGAAGTTGATGGGAGCCCCCATGGTTCTCTGCGGCTTTCTGCCGCTCGCGTGAGTATATCGCTGTATTATCCACTTCCCCGGGCCCGGCCCGAAGTTCGGACACCTTTTAATAAGAGAGAACGCCATGCGCCGGCTGCTTCCCCTGCTCCTGCTGCTTTGCAGCTTGCCCCTGCACGCTGCGGAAACCGAGGGTTACCGCGAAACCCTGCGCGCGCTCGATGCGGTGCGCGGCGCGGACCCCGTGCAGGCCGGCGAGCTGCAGCTCCTGCCGCTGGCGGACGGCGCCTGGCTACATCGCAGCTACCTGGAGATCAACGGCGTCCGCATGCATGCCAACGGCGTGCTGCACGTGCATGAGCAGGGCATCACGGTGATCGACACGCCCTGGACCGTGCAGGCCTCGCGCGATCTCCTTGCCTTCCTGCAGCGCGAATATCCTGGCCGGCCGCTGCGACTGATCGTGTCGCACGCGCATGACGATGCCATCGGCGGCATCGAGGTCTTCAGCGATGCCGGCGCGGCGATTTACGCCAACGCGAAAACCGCCGAGCTTGCACGCAGGCAGGGCATCCGCGCGCCGCAATGGCTCATCACCGAAAGCTTCACCCTGCCCGGGGGCATCGAGGTCTTTCATCCCGGCGCGGCGCATAGCGCGGACAACATCGTCGTGTGGCTGAAAGCGTCCCGCATCCTGTACGCGGGCGACGTCGCCCGCTCCCGCAACGCCGATTCGCTCGGCAACCTCGCCGATGCCGATCGCGCTGCCTGGCCCGCCTCCCTGCGCGCCGTCATGCAGCGCTATCCCGATGCCGAGATCGTCGTGCCGGGTCACGGCCTGCACGGCGGGCAGGAGCTGCTCGTGAATACCTTGCGGTTGCTGGAACGCTGACCGCAGGCAAGACGTGAGAGGATAAAGAGGGAGAAGATCAACAGCTTCGTGGCGTGTCTTTCTTCTATCTTCTCTCTTCTACCCCGCGAAAAAATCCCCCCGCCGCTTCGCGGCGACCCCCTTTGAGGGGGGTGGGAGTCGCAAGGCCGGGAAGATTCGCAAGATGACATTCGAGCTATAACTACCGTCGTCTCACGTCTCACGTCCAAAAATTAATTTCCCCCTGTAAATCCCTGCCCCACGCGCCTTCCCGCTCCCCCTTGCGCCGTATTGCTTATTAATTAATCAGATGTTTAATTCGCCTCATGAAAAGGAAAAAGACCAGGCCCCGCGGTCCGGGCAGGCGCGCCGCCAGCGGCGAGGAGAGCCGGCGGCGGCTGATCGCAGCCGCGCGTGCCGAGTTCGCGCAGCAGGGCTATCGCGGGACGACGATCCGCACCATCGCCGAGCGCGCGGACGTGACCGCGGCGATGGTTCATTACCACTTCGGCAACA
>JAJUFS010000013.1 GCA_029263725.1 Gammaproteobacteria bacterium
ACATGATCAATCTGCGACCGGCAACACGAGACGACCTGCCCCTGATCCTTGCGCTCATACGCGAGCTCGCCGAGTACGAGAAGCTCGCCCACGAGGTGGTCGCCACCGAAGCCCAGCTGGAAGAAAGCCTTTTCAGCGAGCGCCCGTACGCGGAAGTGGTGATCGCCGAATGGCACAACGAGCCGGCGGGCTTCGCGCTGTTCTTCCACAACTTCTCGACCTTCCTCGGCCGCCGCGGCCTGTATCTCGAGGACCTGTTCGTGCGCCCGGCGCTGCGCGGCAAGGGCATAGGCAAGGCATTGCTGGCGCATCTTGCGCGCATCGCGGTGGAGCGCGGCTGCGGCCGCTTCGAGTGGGCGGTGCTGGACTGGAACGAGCCGGCGCGCAGCTTCTACGAGTCACTCGGTGCGAAGGCGGTCAGCGAGTGGGACATCTTCCGCGTCACCGGCGAGGCGTTGCAGGCTCTCGCCGCGCGCAATGACTGAGGAGAGCATCGTGCGGCAGCGGTTGCCGGCAGGTCCCTGGCGCGGCGCGATCCACATCCAGGGCAGGGAACTGCCTTTCCAGATGGAAGTGTCTTCGAGCGCGGGCGATGCGCCGCGGGTCGAGTTCATCAACGGCGAGGAACGCGTGCCGGTGCGCGACGTGCGCATCGATGGCGAGCACCTTTCGCTGCTGTTGCCGGAGTTCGACACGCGCATCGACGGGCGCTTCGATGGTGCGAAGCTCGAAGGCATGCTCAGCAAGGTCACGACCGGCGGTGCGGGCAAGGTGCAGCGCATGCCGGTGGTGATTGTTCCGGGCGTGCGGCACCGCTTCTTTGCAGAGCCACAGGCGCCGGGCGTGGACATTTCCGGGCGCTGGGCGGTGCGCTTCACCGCGCCGGACGGCAGCAGCCATCCTGCGGTCGGTGAATTCCGGCAGGACGGCGCGGAAGTGCGCGGCACCTTTCGCACGCCGACCTCCGACCATCGGTATCTCGCCGGCGAAATCCGTGACGGCCGCCTGCATCTTTCCGCCTGGGATGGCTACCACGTGTTCCTGTACGAAGCGGAAATCGACGGCGATCGCATGCACGGCGAGTTTCGTTCCGGCGCGAGCTGGCGGGAAACCTGGACCGCACAGCGCGACTCGGCAGCGAAGCTGCCCGACATGGACCGGCAGACACGGCTGCGCGACGGCTGCGAGCGCATCGAGTTCAACCTTCCCGACCACGAGGGCAAGCCGCTCTCGCTTGCCGACGCGCGCTTTGCGGGCAAGGTGGTGGTGGTGCAGCTGGCCGGCTCCTGGTGCCCGAACAGCGTCGACGAGGCGCGCTTCCTTGCACGCTGGTACGAGCGCAACCGCGACCGTGGCGTGGAAGTGGTCGCGCTGATGTTCGAGAATCACCCGACGTTCGAGCGCAACGCTGAGCAGCTGCGGCACTGGCGGCAGGCCTGGAACATCAGCTATCCGGCGCTGCTCGCCGGCAGTTCGGACAAGCAGGCGGCATCCCGCGTGCTGCCGCAGCTCGATGCGGTGCGCGCCTTTCCGACCACGCTGTTCATTGGCCGGGACGGCAGGGTGGCGAGGATTCGCACCGGTTTCGACGGTCCGGCGACGGGCGAGGCTTACAAAGAGCAGATCGCGCGCTTCAATGCGACCATCGACGCGCTGCTGGCGTCGTGATGGGGCAAGCGCCGGATGCAAACCGGCGCGCGGATCGGCGAGGTTTCAGATGGCGCGCCGCGCGGTTATCATGCGCCGCCTTCCATGGGAGCAGTTGAAATGAAGCATTCCGGCATCGCCGCCTTCCTGCGGCATCACTACCGTCACTTCAACGCCGCGGCGCTCATCGACGCCGCCGATGCCTATGTCGCGCAGCTCGATCGGGGCGGCAGGATGATGATTACGCTGGCGGGCGCGATGAGCACCGCCGAACTCGGCCTGTCGCTCGCGGAAATGATCCGCCGCGGCAAGGTGCATGCCATCACCTGCACCGGCGCCAACCTGGAAGAGGACATCTTCAACCTGGTGGCGCACGATCATTACGTGCGCGTGCCCGACTGGCGCAATCTCACTGCCGAGCAGGAAAAGGAACTGGAGCGCGCCGGCCGCAACCGCGTCACCGATACCTGCATCCCGGAGGGCGAGGCCTTCCGCGCCATCGAGAACGAGATTCTCGAGCTGTGGCAGCGCGCCGACCGCAAGGGCGAGCGCTACTTCCCGCACGAGTTCTTCTACCAGATGATCCGCGAAGGCATGATCGAGAAGAGCTACCAGATCGATCCGAAGGATTCCTGGCTGGTGGCGGCCTGCGAGAAGAACCTGCCGATCTTCGTGCCGGGCTGGGAAGATTCCACGCTCGGCAACATCTTCGTCTCGCACGTGCTGGAAGGCGATCTTTCCGGCTACCACATCGTGAAAAGCGGTCCTGAGTACATGGGCGCGCTGGCCGACTGGTACCTGTCGACGACCATGGGCAAGTCGCTCAAGGAGCTCGAACCCATCGAGGGCGAGGACACCGAGGACGCCGTGCACCTGCGCGCCATTCCTGGCGAGCAGGCGAAGACCACGGTGGGCTTCTTCCAGATCGGCGGCGGCATCGCCGGCGACTTCCCGATCTGCGTGGTGCCGATGATCCACCAGGACCTGCGCCGCCCCTGCCCGTACTGGGCGTACTTCTGCCAGGTCAGCGACTCGACCACGAGCTACGGCTCGTATTCCGGCGCGATTCCGACCGAGAAGATCACCTGGGGCAAGCTCGACATCGACACGCCCAAGTTCGTGATCGAATCCGACGCCACCATCGTCGCCCCGCTGGTGTTCCAGTACGTGCTGGAAGAAAGCAGGGACTGAACCATGGATGACGCCGAGCGCCTCCGCGAAGCCGTGCGCCGCGCCTGCCTGGAGGCGGCGCGGGCGGCGTGGGAGGACGCGCAGATGCGCGGCCTGTGCGCGGAGGGCGCGCTGGAGGCGGCGCTCGGCGCCATCGAGATGCTGGATATCTCGGCAGTGAGTTCCGAACAGGAAGGAAAGCCGTGATTTCCTTGCTGACCGCGGCATTGCTGGTCTTCGGGTTCATGGCCCTGGTGATTGGCGCTGAGGGCCTGGTGCGCGGCGCCTCCTCGCTGGCCTTGCGCGCCGGCATCTCGCCGCTGGTCATCGGGCTCACCGTGGTCGCCTTCGGCACCAGCGCGCCGGAAGTCGCGGTCAGCCTTGGCGCGGCCTGGCAGAACCAGGGCGACATCGCCATCGGCAACGTGGTCGGCAGCAACATCTTCAACGTGCTGGTGGTGCTGGGCCTGTCGGCGCTGGCCGCACCGCTGGTGGTGCAGCAGCAGCTCGTTCGCCAGGACGTGCCGCTGATGATCGTGCTGTCGCTGCTGGCCTGGGGGCTGGCGCTGGACGGGCAGTTCGAGCGCCTCGACGGCGTGTTGCTGATCGCGATCCTGGTGTTCTACCTGGGCTTCCTGCTGCGCCAGAGCCGCCGCGAGAACAACGCGGAGGTGCAGGCCGAGTACGAGCACGAGGTCGAATCCGCGAAGGGCACCGGCTGGATCGCGAGCCTGCTGTTCATTGCCGGCGGCCTCGCGCTGCTGGTGCTGGGCGCGAACTGGCTGGTCGAAGGCGCGGTGCAGCTTGCGCGCGCCTTCGGCATCTCGGAGCTGGTCATCGGCCTCACGGTGGTAGCCGCCGGCACGTCACTGCCCGAGCTTGCCACCTCGGTGATGGCGGCCATCCGCGGCGAGCGCGACATCGCGGTCGGCAACGTCGTGGGCAGCAACATCTTCAACCTGCTGTCGGTGCTCGGCATCGCCTCGCTGGTGTCGCCCGATGCCATCGCGGTGAAGGAATCCGTGCTGCACTTCGACTTCCCGGTGGCGATCGCGGTGGCCCTTGCCTGCCTGCCGATCTTCGTCACCGGTCACCTGGTGGCGCGCTGGGAAGGCGCGCTGCTGTTCGGCTACTACATCCTCTACACCGCCTGGCTGTTCCTCGATGCCACCGATCACCAGTTCAGTGACGGCTTCTCGAACGCCATGCTGTATTTCGTCATGCCGCTTACCGCCGTCACGCTCGCCGTGGTGAGCGTGCGGGAGTGGCAGGCGCACCGGCAGGCATGAGCAGCTCGCGCGGCGCCGACTTTCCCGGGAAGGATCACGGCCTGCGCGACGACGTCCGCCTGCTCGGTGCGCTGGTGGGCGACGCCATCCGCGAACAGGCCGGTGATGCCTTCTTCGAGCGCGTCGAACGCGTGCGCAAGGCCGCCATCGCGCGCCGTGAAGGCGATGCGGCCGCATCGGAGAGGCTGCGCTCGGAACTTTCCAATTTGAACGTACCGGAAGCGCGCGAACTGGTGCGCGCCTTCTCCGCCTATTTCCAGATGGTGAACCTCGCCGAGCGCGTGCACCGCGTGCGCCGGCGGCGCGATTACGAGCGCACGCCCGAGGTGCATCAGCCGGAAGGCATCGATGACGCGCTCGCGCGCCTGCAGGCCGCGGGCGTCGCGCGTGACGCCGTCGCCGGCGTCGTGCAGCGCATGGTCATCGAACCCGTCTTCACCGCGCATCCCACCGAAGCGATGCGCCGCACGCTGATGGAAAAGCAGCAGCGCGTCGCCGAGATCATGATCCGCCGCTTCGTCGAGGACATGACGCCGCGCGAGCAGGAGGTGGCCGTTGCCCTGCTGCGCGAGGAAATCACCACTGCCTGGCTGACCGAGGAGCACGCCGCCTCGCGGCTCACCGTCGCAAACGAGCGCGACAACCTGCTGTTTCATTTCGACAAGGTCATCTACCGCGTGCTGCCGGTGTTCCTGGAACGCCTGGAAGCCTCGCTCGGCGTCAGCCCGCCGGCGCGACTGCTGCGCTTCGGTTCCTGGGTAGGCGGCGACATGGACGGCAATCCGAACGTCACCGCGGACACGGTGCGCGAATCGCTGGCCACGCATCGCGCGCTGGTCCTGCGCTGCTATTGCGCGGAGCTTGCCGAGCTGGAGCGGCTGCTCAGCCAGTCGCTGACGCGCATCGCTGCGGATTCCGGGGTGATCGAACTGGCGCGTCGTTACGCCGCGGAACACCCTGAGGCTTTCGCGACCATCAGCGAGCGCCATCACGACATGCCCTACCGCGTGCTTGCGCGGTTGATGCGCGCGAAGCTCGAAGCCACCGCCGCCGATCAGGCTGGCGGTTACGAGAACGCGGAACGCTTCGCCGCCGATCTCGACATCATGCTGGCCTCGCTGCGCCGCCACGGCGGCGAGCACGCCGGCGTTTTTCCCGTGCAGCGGCTGGCAAGGCGCGTGCGCGCCTTCGGTTTTCATCTCGCCGCGCTCGACGTGCGCCAGGACAGCCTGGTGTTCCGCCGTTGCGTTGCCGCGCTGCTCGGTGATGCGGACTGGCTGGCGCGCTCCCCGGAAGAACGCATCGCGCGCATTCGCGCGCGGGTCAACGAACATCCGTCCGCGCGTGTCGCCGGCGATGAAGCGGCCGAAACGCTGGCGGTGTTCCAGGCCATTGCCGATTGCCGGCAGCGTTACGGCGCGCAGGCCATCGGCGATCTCGTCATCAGCATGGCGGAAGGCGCGGATGACGTGCTCGGCGTGCTGCTGATCGCGCGGCGGGCAGGTCTCGTCGCGGACGGGCAGGTGCCGCTGGACGTGGTGCCACTGTTCGAGACCGTCGATGATCTTGAACGCGCGCCGGCGGTGATGCAGGAACTCTTCTCCGATCCGCCGTATCGCGCGCATCTTGAGGCGCGCGGCAACGTCCAGCGCGTCATGCTGGGCTACAGCGACAGTGCCAAGGATGGCGGCATCGCCGCCTCGCGCTGGGCGCTGCAGCAGGCGCAGTCGGCGCTGGCGGCGATCGCGCGCCAGGCAGGCATCATGCTGGCCTTCTTCCATGGTCGGGGCGGCACCGCGAGCCGCGGCGGCGGGCGGGTGCATCGCGCCGTGCTGGCCGCGCCGCCCGGCACGCTCAACGCCACGCTGCGCGTCACCGAGCAGGGCGAGATCATCAACGCCAAGTACGGCTTGCGCGGCATCGCCTTGCGCACCTTCGAACAGATGGCAGGTGCCGTGCTGCTCGCCGAACTGCTGCCCGCGCCTTCGCACGAATCCGAGCCGCGCTGGACGGCGGCGATGCAGGAAGTGGCGGAAGTCTCGCGCCGCAGCTTCCGTGCGCTGGTGCACGAGGATGAGCGTTTCGCCGCCTACTTCCGGCGTGCCACGCCCATCGACGTCATCGAGCGCATGAAGATCGGTTCACGCCCCGCCTCACGCCGCAAGGGCAAGGGCATCGCCGACCTGCGCGCCATTCCCTGGGTGTTCGCGTGGACGCAGACGCGCTGCATCCTGCCGGGCTGGTACGGGCTGGGCAGCGGACTGGAAGCGCTGGTTGAGCGAATGGGACTGACCGAAGTGCAGGCGATGCACGACCACTGGCCGTTCTTCGCCAACCTGCTGGATGACGTCGAGATGGTGCTGGCGAAGGCGGACATGGACATCGCCGCGCGCTATCTCGCGCTCGGCGATGAGCCGGAAATCACTGCCGCCATCGTCGCCGAGTTCGAGCGCACGCGTGAGCTCCTGCTGGCGATACGCGGCAGCAGCGAACTGCTCGAGAACGATCCGGGCCTGGCGCGCGCCATCCGGCTGCGTAATCCCTATGTCGATCCGATGAGCATCCTGCAGGTGGAGCTGCTGCGCGACTGGCGCGCGGCGGGTTGCCCGGAAGACGAACGGCTCGACGCGTTGATCGCCAGCGTCAACGGCATCGCCCAGGGCCTGCAGAACACCGGCTGACTCAGGCGGTCTCGTCCGCCGTCCTGTCGACGCCGCGCAGCGCCGCGCGGCGCGCCGGCCAGATCAGGAGCAGCGGCACGGCGGCACAGCCCGCCATCATCAGCACCGTCATCACGATCTCGTCACCGGCGATGCTCGCGGACAGCGCGCTGATCGCTCCCGCCATCGAGAACTGCATCGCGCCGATCAATGCCGCGGCCGTGCCCGCCAGCTTCCTGAAGTATTGCAATGCGCTTGCCATGTTGTTGGGCGCGATCGCGCCCATGCTGCCGACGGTGAGCGCCAGCGCCGGCACGGCGAGCAGCGGCGGCAGCTCGAACAGCACGACCGCGCCGAAGGCGAGCAGCGCCAGCGCCTGGACGCCGAGGCCCAGCGTGAGCACGTCGGCGGATTTCCAGCTGAGCAGCAGGCGGCGGTTGAGCAGGCTCATCACCGTCATCACGCCCACGTTGGCGGCGAACAGCAGCGAGAAGCCGAGATTGGAGAAGCCCATCCACTCCTGGTAGATGAACGCGGCGTGACCGAGATACACCAGCATGATGCTGAACGAGAACGACTGCATCACCATGAAGCGCATCGCGTCGCGGTGCTTCAGCACCTCGAGGTAGTTGGTCAGCAGGCGGTGCAGGGGCTCGGCGCTCTTCTCGGTGCGCGGCGCCTCGCTGTTGAACAGCGTCATGCGCAGCAGGAAGGCCGCGAACAGCGCGTACACTGCCTGGAAGTAGAAGATGCTGCGCCAGCCGCCGAGTTCCAGCAGGCCGCTGCCGATGCTGGGCGCGATGGCCGGCGCGATGAACATGATCATGGCGATCAGCGAGAACAGCCGCGCGGTCTCGTTGCCTTCGGTGCGGTCGCGCACGATGGCGGGCACGTTCACCGTGCTCCAGCCGCCGCCGAAGGCCTGGATGAAGCGGCCGATCAGCATCCATTCCATGGACGGCGCGACCGCCACCACGATGCTGCCGAGAATGAAGCAGGCGATGCCCGAGAACAGGATCAGCGCGCGGCCGTGGCGGTCCGACAGCGGTCCGCCGATCAGCTGGCCGATGGCCATGCCCAGCACGTAGACGCTGAGCGTGAGCGCCACCTCGCTGGTGGCGAGGCCGAACTCCCTGCCGATGACGACGAAGGCGGGCAGGTAGGCGTCGAGCGCGAACGGGCCGAGCGCGACCACGATCGCGAGAACGAAGGCGAGGCGATGTTGCGTGATGTGCGACATGTACCGGAACAGGCGGAGAAATGAACGGAATGGCCGCGGGAGGACGGCCACACGGGCTGCGCATCATACGCCTGCGCGCCCGCGCCTGCATGCGCGACTTCACGTTTGCACGAGGCGGACTCCGCCGGATTGCGCCCGGCGCTCGCCCGGTGCAGCATTGATGATGTTGTCGATTAGGGAGAACACCTGATGAAACGCGTGGTGTCCGTCGCCTTCGTGCTGCTGTTCTGTCTCGGTGCCAGTGAATGCCGTTTCGAGGATGACCTCGGCGAGGAGCGCATCCTCGACTTCGAGACGCTGAACAATGTCGATGGCAGCCGCGCGCAGGGTGACACCAGCGGCATCGGCAGCGCGCAGCTCGTCGTCATCCGTGACGAGGACTCGTTCGCCGAGCTGTGGGAGCGGCATGCCGCCGGCTTCACGAACCCGCCCGCGCGTCCCGACGTCGAGTTCGGCGAGCGCATGCTGATCGCCGCCTTCGCGGGCACCCGGCCGACGACGGGTTACAGCATCACCGTCGAGGAGATCCGCGAGAACGACGAGTTCATCAACGTCGACGTGGAAACGCGCACGCCCGGCAACGGCTGCGACGTGGCCGAGCGCGAAACGCAGCCGTTTCACATCGTGGTGCTGGATGACTCCGACGCGCCGGTGAACTTCAACCAGTCCACCGTCAAGGGCAGCGCCTGCTGAGCAGCCTCAGAGTTCCGGCGGCGCCTCGAGGAAGCGCGTCAGCAGCGCCGTCATCGCTTCGATGCCCACCGGGATCGCCTCGTCCTCGGCGCGCATGGTCGGGGTATGCAGCGCGCTGTTCTCCTTGCCCTCGGGCGTGACGCCCAGCCAGAAATAGAATCCCGGCACTTCATTGGCGAAGTAGGCGAAATCCTCCGCGGCCATCACCGGCGGGAAGTACTTCACGTGCTCCTCGCCGAGCGCGGGACGCAGCTGTTCGCGCGCCCAGTCGGTGAGGCCGAAGTGGTTCACGGTCGCCGGTGCGGTGCGCTTGTATTCCATCGAATACTCACCGCCGTGCGCGCCGGTGATGCCGGCGAGAATCTCGTGCATGCGCCGCTCGATCATGTCCTGCACTTCGCCGTCGTAGGTGCGCACCGTGCCCTGCAGTTCGGCGGTCTCGGGAATGATGTTGTAGCGCTGCCCGGCGTTGACGACGCCGACGGTGACCACGCCCGCCGCCTGCGGATCGAGGTTGCGCGAGCGGATGGTCTGCAGGGCCTGGATGACTTCCGCGGCCATCACTACCGGATCGATGGCGAGATGCGGCAAGGCGCCGTGCGCCTGCCTGCCCTTGAGGCGGATGACGAACTGATCGGAAGCGGCATACGCCGGGCCGCCGATGAAGCCGACATCGCCAATCGCAAGGTCAGGCTGCGAGTGCAGCGCGAAGATCGCCTGCGGCCGCGCGATGTCGAACACGCCTTCGTCCAGCATCAGCTTCGCGCCGCCCTCCTCGCCCGGCGGCGTGCCTTCCTCCGCCGGCTGGAAGATGAACATCACCTTGCCGCGCAGCTCGTCGCGTATCGCGACAAGGCGCTTCGCCGTGCCCAGCGCCACGCTCATGTGAATGTCGTGGCCGCAGGCGTGCGCCACGGGAACTTCGTTGCCGAGGTACTCCGCCGTCTTCGTGGAAGCGAACGGCAGGCCGGTGCGATCCTCGACCGGCAGCGCGTCCATGTCGGCGCGCATCGCGACCACCGGACCGGGCCGGCCGGTATCGAGGATTCCGACCACCCCGGTGATGGCGATTTCCGTGTGCACCTCGAGGCCGAGGCCGCGCAGGTATTCCGCGATGCGTCTTGAGGTCTCGAACTCCTGGTTGCTGAGCTCGGGGTTGGCGTGCGCCCAGTGACGGAATTCGATGATGTCGGCGATGTCCCGCGGGTCTTCCTGCGCGGCGACAGGCAGGGTGGGAAGCAGCAGGGCAAGCAGCAGCGGAATGCGGTGCATCGTCGATCCTCCTCCTCAGGTGGTTGCAGCGTAGCAAAAGCCTGAGCACAGGTTGAGGTCCGAAAACGGCGAGTCCGGCGCGCGCGACGGCGTTATGCTGCCGCCATGATGAATGTCCTGCTCGATCCCCGGACCTGCGAACGCGCTCGCCTCGCGCGCGACCCGCGCTTTGACGGCCGGTTCTTTCTCGGCGTGCGCTCCACCGGCATCTATTGCCGGCCGATCTGCCCCGCGCCCGCGGCGCGCGCGGAGAACGTCGAATACTTCATGACTGCGGCCGCCGCCGCGGAAGCTGGCTTCCGGCCCTGCCTGCGCTGCCGGCCGGAAACCGCACCCGGCACGCCGGCCTGGCAGGGCACATCGACGACCGTGTCGCGCGCGCTGCGCCTCATTGCCGATGGCGCACTGGATGCCGGCAGCGTGGAGGAGCTCGCCTCCCGTCTTGGCGTCACCTCGCGGCACCTCGCCCGGCTGTTCAGGCAGCATCTCGGCGCGAGCCCGCTCGCCGTTGCCACCACCCGCCGCCTGCAGTTCGCGAAGCGGCTGATCGACGACACCGACATGAAGTTCGCCGACATCGCCGCCGCCGCGGGCTTCGGCAGCCTGCGCCGCTTCAATGCCGCCGTTCGCGCGACCTGGAACCGTTCGCCCAGCGAGCTGCGCAAGCTGCGGCGGCCCTTGTCTGCCGCGAGCGGCATCAGCCTGCGCATCAGCTGCCGCGCGCCCTTCGACTGGCGGCACTGGCTGGATTTCCTCGCGCGCCGGGCGATTCCCGGCGTGGAACGCGTCGACGGCTCATCCTATGCACGGGTCGTCGTCACACAGGGCGGCACCGGCAGACTGCGCATCACACCCGATGATCACGGCGCGTTTCTCAATATCGAGGGCGTGCCGCCGGTCGAGCTTTTCCAGGTGGTGCGCAAGGCACGGGCCCTGCTCGATGCCGATGCCGATCCGCTTTCGATCATCGACACCCTGCGCGAAGACGATTCGTTGCGCAGGCACGTCGAGGCGCGGCCGGGCATCCGCGTGCCCGGCGCGTATGACGCCTTCGAGCTTGCGGTGCGCGCGGTGCTCGGCCAGCAGATCAGCGTGGCCGCGGCGCGCACGCTGGCAGCGCGCATCGTGACGCACTGGGGCGAGGCGGTCGCCGAGCCTCGCGAGGGCCTGACGCATGTTTTCCCCGCGCCGGAGGCGCTTGCCGGCGCGCCGCTGGAAAGCATCGGCCTGCCCGCGAAGCGCGCCGATGCCTTGCGCGCGCTGGCGCGCGCTTTCGCGAATGGCGTGATCGATCTCGACGCCGAACCGCAAGCGGTGCGCGAGCAGCTGGTGGCCTTGCCGGGCATCGGCGAGTGGACCGCGCACTACATCAGCATGCGCGCGTTGCGCGATCCCGATGCATTGCCGGCCGCGGACCTCGTGTTGCGCAAGATGCTCGGCAATGGCGCGCCGCTCGCGACAAGGCAGGTCGAATGGCATTCGCAGCGCTGGCGGCCGTGGCGTGCCTACGCGCTCATGCATCTGTGGGCAGCCGCCACCGATCATGCATCCACGAGGGAGGCGTCATGAAACACTGGACACGCATGCCGAGCCCGATCGGCGATCTCATCCTCGTCGAGGAGGACGGCGCCCTGACAGGCATCGGCTTCACGCAAGGCCGGCATCCGGCGCAACCGCCCGCGGATGGCGAGGAACGGCCGGAGCGGTTCGCGGAGGTGATTCGCCAGCTGCAGGAATATTTCCGCGGCGAGCGGCGCGAGTTCGACCTGCCGCTGGCACCCAAAGGCACGCCCTTCCAGCAGCGCGTGTGGAATGCGCTGCTTGAGATTCCCTATGGCCGCGCGGTGAGCTACGGCGAGATCGCGCGGCGACTCGGCAATCCCAACGCCATGCGCGCCGTCGGTCTTGCGAATGGCCGCAACCCCATCCCGGTGATCATTCCCTGCCATCGCGTCATCGGCGCGAACGGCAGCCTCACCGGTTACGGCGGCGGCCTGCCGATCAAGCGCAAGCTGTTGTCCCTGGAAGGCATCGAGCTTCGCGAAACCGCGAGCCTGTTCTGAGCGCGCTTGTTTGCGGCAGCGGTTCGGGTTTAGGCTCGCCGTCCCTTTGCGTACAGCCGTAACGATGAAAGCCGTCTTCCTCGATTTCGCCACGGTCTCGCATGACGACATCGATCCTGCGCCCTTGCGCGATGTCGTGGATGAACTCGTGATCCATGACGTCAGCCCGCCGGAGTCGATGGCCTCGAGAATTTCCGGCTTCGATGTGGTGATCACCAACAAGTGCCGCATCGATGCCGGGCTGCTCGCCACGCCTGGCCTTTGTCACGTGGCGCTGGTCGCTACCGGCTACAACAACGTCGACATCGAGGCGGCAAGGGCGCGCGGCATCGCGGTGAGCAACATCCGTGACTACTGCACGGCCGCCGTCGCGCAGCATGTGTACTGTCTGCTGCTCGCGCTCAACCAGCGCCTTGACGGCTATCGCGAACTGCTGCGCGAGGGCGCATGGAAGCGCGCCGCGCAGTTCACGTTGCTCGATTTTCCCTTCCATGAACTCGCCGGCCGCAGGCTCGGCATCATCGGTTACGGCAATCTCGGGCGCGCGGTGGCGGGAATCGGCGAAGCCTTCGGCATGGAAGTGATGATCGCGGAACGCAAGGACGCGCCTCCGCGAAATGGAAGGGTTGCGTTCGAGACGGTGCTGCGCGAAGCGGACGTCATCAGCCTGCATTGCCCGCTCACGCCGGAAACCAGCGGCATGATTGATGCCGCGGCACTGGCGCTGATGAAACCGGATGCCCTGCTCATCAACACCGCGCGTGGCGGGCTGGTGGACGAACAGGCACTGGCAGATGCCTTGCGCGCAGGAAGACTGGGCGGCGCCGGCATCGACGTGCTTTCCGAGGAGCCGCCGCTGAACGGCAACCCGCTGCTCGATACCGACATCCCCAATCTCATCGTCACGCCGCACATCGCCTGGGCGGCGCGCGAAGCCCGCCAGCGCGGCATCGCCCAGGTGGCGGAAAACCTTCGCGCCTGGCGCGCCGGCGAATCACTGCGCCGGGTCGTCTGACTCCAGCGCCTCTTCGGCCTTCGGCCGGCCGGAAAGCCCGGCGGTGAGCACGAAGCGCATCGCGTCCTCGGTGGCGAGATCCACCGGGGTCACCAGGTGGCGCGGAATGAACAGCGTGTAGCCGCCGATCTGGTAGCTCATCGGGAAATACACCGCGATGCGTTCCTCGTCGCCCAGCGGCGCCGGCAGGGTTTCCGATTCCGCGCAGGTGACGAAACCCATCAGCCGCATGCCGTTGATGTCCACCGTCACCACGCGGTCGAACTGCTTCTCCGAGCTGCCCGACATGAAATGCATGAAATCCTGTACCGCACCGTAGACGGACTTGATGAGCGGGATGCGATTGAACAGGCGATCGCCGTAGCGAAAGATGCGCCGGAACAGCCAGGCCCTGGCCAGCAGGCCGACAAGCAAGGTCAGCAGGATGCCGAGCAGGATGCCCATGCCGGGCAGGTAGAGGTGATCCGGGATCATCAGCTTGACGATCTTGCCCAGCACGCGCTCGGCGGCGGCGCCCAGCCAGATGAGGATGGCCAGGGTCACCGCCAGCGGCAGCATGGTGGCAAGCCCGGTGAAGAAGATTCGGCCAAGTATGCGCAAGGTCATGGCGGCATCACTCGCGGGGAACTGCGCCCATCTTAAACCGTAACCCTGCGGTCTTCCCTGCGGTCTTTCCCGTTCTCTGGCCCAAAATCTCCGCGGCTTACCTGAATTCCTGGCGTGAGCCCGAGGGATTGCTCGTGACGCATGAGGGGGGTCATTCCCAAACCACACGAGGACCTGCATGTACGCAAGAATTTTCCTGCTTGCCTTCGCACTGGCGCTGGCCGGCTGCCATGACGACAAGGAGGCGCTGCCTGATGCGCCGATCAGCATGGAAGTCGCGCCGTTCCGCCAGGAATGCCTTTCCTTCGAGCCCGAGCGCCACTGCCTGTACGTGCGTACCGAAGGCCAGCACCTCTTCCATGTCCTGGATGAGGACATCGCCGGTTTCGAGTTCACCTGGGGCGTCATGCAGCGGATTGCCGTCGGGATCACGCTGAACGAAAACCCGGGCCCCGACCAGCCGCCGGTGGAGTACGAGCTCGAAGAGGTGTTCCTGAGCGAACCCGTGCCGCCGCAATACAGTTTCCTGCTGCCGCTCGTGCGGCCGAAAGCGGCGCTGGTTCCCGTGGACGCTTCCGCGGATGGTTCGATCTACAGGCTGTTCGGCGAGATCGGCGTGGGCTGTGCGGCCGCCGTGTGCGAGACCTACGAAGCGCTGACCCGGGACGATGAAAACGGCGTGCTGTTGCGGATGGCGTTCCAGACGGTCGAGCTGCCGCAGTTTGTCATCGTGCAGGTGGAATGCGCGGCGCCCAGGGAGAACTTTCCGCTCGACTGCGGCGGACGCCCGGCGCCCTGATCAGTCGGCGGCGTTGCCGTCGGCGTCGAGGTTGAGCTGGCGTGCCGCCCACGCCAGCACCTTCTGCACGCGCGGCGACACCAGCCGCCAGGCCTGCTCGAAGCTCACCCAGCGGTATTCGACGTGCTCGAGGCGGCCGGTGAGCGGGTTGGGCGCGATGTGGATCTTTTCCTGCTCGGTGCAGGCGAGGTAGTAGCGCGCCACCTTGCCGCGGTTGTAGGGCGCGGTCTCGTAGTATTCCTCGCCCCAGCGGAAATCCAGCTGGCTGATGCCGGCCTCTTCCAGGGTCTCGCGGCGTGCCGCTTCCATGGGCGTCTCGTCCTTTTCCACCATGCCCTTGGGGAAATCCCAGTGACGAAACGCCCGCAGCAGCAGGAACAGCATCCCGTTTTCCGTGTTGCGGACCACGACCGCGCCCGCGCTCAGTCGGCGGCGGGGGCGGCGGCGGGCGGGATGTCGGGTTCCGTTCATCGTTGTCGCAATGTCAGCAAGGGCGGTTGCCGCACGACTCGCCGGGTGGCGAGGACGCCGGTCGCTCCTACGAACAGTGTGCCAGCGATGAGCCCGATCAGCCAGACATGAGGCGAGGTCCGGTAATCCAGTTCGAAGACTTCGGTGGCCAGCAGCCAGCCCGCGACCATCGCGGTGGCGATGGCGAGCACGGCGGCGAGCAGCCCGAGCAAGGTGAATTCCGCGATGACGCCGGCAAGCACCGTGCGGCGCGTGGCGCCCAGGGTGCGCAGCATGGCGGATTCGAAGCGGCGTTCGTCGCGGGTCGCCTGGATGGCCGCGAGCAGCACCAGCACGCCGGCGGCGAGCGTGAACAGGAAGATGTATTCCACCGCCGCGCTCGCCTGGTCCATCACGCTTCTGACCTGCGTGATGATGGCGTCGAGGTCGATCACGGTCACCGATGGATAGCGGCGCACGAGGTCGATGATCTCCACGGAGCGCTCCTCGGGCATGTGCACGGCGCCGATGAAGGTCGCCGGGTAGTCTTCCAGCAGGCCCGGCGGGAACACCATGAAGAAGTTCGGCTCGAAGGAGTCCCACTTCACGCGCCGCAGGCTCGCGACCGTCACCGTCAGCCGTTCGCCGGCGAGATCGAAGGTAAGCGCGTCGCCCAGGCCCGCGCCCAGCCGCATCGCGGCTTCCTCCTCCAGCGAGATCAGCGGCGCGCCATGCTGCTCCGCGCTCCACCATTCGCCGGCGACCAGGGTGTTGCTTCCCGGCAGCTCGGGCATCCAGGAGAGATTCTGTTCGCGTTCCGCGAAGCGCTGCGAGCGCCCGGGTTCGTCGAAGGAAAGTTCCTCGATGGGCGTGCCGTTGATTTCCACCAGGCGGGCGCGAACCATCGCCGACAATCGCGGCGGCTCGACGCCGCGCTCGGCGAAGAACGCGCGCACGCCGTCGTATTCGTCCGCCTGGATGTTGATCATGAAATGGTTGGGCGCGTCATCCGGCAGCATGGCCTGCCAGCTTTCGATGAGATCCGTGCGCACCACCGCGAGCAGCAACAGCGCCAGCATGCCGAGGCCGAAGGACATCACCTGCACGATGGAATCGCGCCGGCGCCGCGCGATGCTGGCAACACCGAAGCGCCAGGCCGTGCCGACGCCATGCCGCAGGCGGTTCAGCAGCCACACCAGGGACGCCGCGCCGAGGCCGAGCAGGGCGCTGCCGGCGGCGGCGCCGCCCATCACGTACAGCGACAGTTCCAGGTCGCGGGTCTGCATCACCAGGATGGCGGTCACGGCGGCCAGCGCGATGCCGTAGACCAGCCAGGTGGAGAGTCTGGCATTGCCGGCATCCCGGCGCAGCACCCGCAGCGGCGAGATGCGCGTCAACCCGAGCATGGGCGGCACGGCGAAGCCGCCGAGGATGATCGCGGCGAGCGCCAGCAGCCAGGGCACCGGCGCGAGCGAGGCGGGCGGCAGTTCGGTGCCGAGGATGTCGCGCAGCAGGTAAAGCAAGGCGTACTGTGCGGCGTAGCCGACAACGATGCCGGCCGCGCCGGCAGTCAGGGCGATGAGGGCAAGCTGGGCGAGATAGCCGGAGAGAATCTCGGCGCGGCTCGCGCCCAGGCATTTGAGGATCGCCACCGTATCGCTTTCGCGGGAGGCATAGCGGCGCGCCGCCATGGCGATGGCGACACCCGCCAGCACCACCGCGACCAGCGCGGCGAGATTCAGGAAGCGGTCGGCGCGCATCACCGCGCTGGCAAGCTCCGGTCGGGCATCACGGATGTCGAGCAGGCGCTGGCCGGGACCGAGTTCATCCTCGATGTCCGCGCGGAAGCGATCGACGGCACTGCGTTCGCCGGCGATCAGCAAACGGTGCGAAAGCCGGCTCATGGGGCCGAGCAGGCTGGTGTCCAGCAGCTCCGAGTGGCGAACCAGCAGCATGGGCGCGATCTCGACGAAGGAGAAGCCCTGGTCCGGGGCGAAGTTGATCACCCGCGCCAGCCGGAAGCGCTTGCCGCCGAGGCTGACCTCGTCGCCCACATCGATGCCCAGCGCACCCACAAGCCGCGGTTCCGCCCAGACTTCGCCGGGGCCCGGCAGTTCATCGGTGGGCGTCGCTTCGCCATAGGCCTGTGTTGCCACTTCCAGCCGGCCGCGCAGCGGGTAGCCGTCGTTCACCGCGCGCACCTCGGCGAGCTGGCCGCGTTCCGCGGTGGTCACGACGCTGGGGAAATCGACGACGCGCGCCGTGGCGAGTCCCGCCGCTTCGGCGCGCGCATCAAACTCGCGCGGAATCTCGTTGCGCGAGCGGATGACGAGATCGCCGGCCAGCGATTCGGCGGCGCGGCGTTCCACGCCCTGGCGGACGCGGTCGGTGGCAAAGCCGATGGAGGACAGCGCGCCGACGGCGACGATCAAGGCCGCGATCAGCACGGCCAGTTCGCCGGAGCGCCATTCGCGCCGCAGCTGGCGGACGGCGAGCACGAGCGGATTGAGGCGCTTCATGCAGCAAGCTCCATGCGTCCCGCGCTCAGGCTCAGGCGGCGATCGCAACGGCCGGCGAGGCGCTCGTCATGGGTGACGAGAATCAGCGTGGTGCCGTGGCGGGCGTTGAGATCGAACAGGAGCTCCGTGATCTTCTCGCCGGTGCGCGTATCCAGCGAGCCGGTCGGTTCGTCGGCGAACAGTATCTTCGGCTCGGTGGCGAAGGCGCGGGCGATGGCGACGCGCTGCTGCTCGCCGCCGGAAAGCTGGTTGGGGTAATGCGCGATGCGCTCGCCGAGGCCGACGCCTTCGAGCACGGCGCGGGCCCGTGCACGCGGATCGGCGACACCGGCCAGCTCCAGCGGCAGCATGACGTTTTCCAGCGCGGTCAGCGCGGGCAGCAGGTGGAAGGACTGGAACACGAAGCCGACCAGCTCGGCGCGCAGCTTCGCGCGGCCGTCCTCGTCGAGTGCATTGAGATCGCGGCCGGCGATGGCCACCTTGCCCTCGGTCGGGACGTCGAGACCGGCGAGCAGGCCGAGCAGCGTCGACTTGCCCGAGCCGGAAGCGCCAACGATGGCGATGGTTTCGCCGGGCTCGACCTGGAAACTCACGCCCTCCAGAATGGTCAACTCACCTTCCGGGCTCGCCACCTGCTTGCCCAGGTTCTCCACGAGGAGCAGAACATTGTCGGATCGACTCATGCGGGCTTTCTTCCTTTCGTTCCTGTTGTTTCTTCTTCCCGCGGCGGCGCTTGCCGAGGATTCGGGGGAAGTGATTCTTGTCGTCGGCGACTCGCTGTCCGCCGGCTACGGGCTGCGTCCCGGCGAAGGCTGGGTCAATCTGCTGGAGCGCCGGCTGGAACGCGAAGGCTATCCGCATCAGGTCATCAACGCGAGCGTGAGCGGCGAGACCACGCGCGGTGCGCTGGCACGCCTGCCGCGCGCGCTGGCGCTGCACCGGCCTTCGCTGGTGATCATCGAGCTTGGCGGCAACGACGGACTGCGCGGCTTTCCGCTGGACGTGATGCGCGCCAACCTCGGCGAACTCATCCGGCTGTCGCGCGAGGCGGGTGCCGAGGTCATGCTGCTCGGCATGCACCTGCCGCCGAACTACGGCGAGGAATACACGCGGCGCTTTCACCAGGTATTTGTTGACCTGGCGGACGCGGAACAGGTTCCCTTCCTGCCGTTCATTCTCGAGGACGTGGCGACGAAGCCCGGCATGATGCAGGCGGACGGCATCCATCCGACCGCGGAAGCGCAGCCGCTGATGCTGGAGAGTCTCTGGCCGGTGCTGGAGCGCCTGCTGGAGGTTGCGGAAACCGCTTCCTGAATCAGCCGAGCAGGCGGTCGGCGAGATGGGTGAGGTCCGGCACGGTAATCGCCGGCGGGGAAAGAATCCTGAGCGACCAGCGGTCGCGATTGATCCAGGCGGCATGCATGCCGACGCCGAGCGCGCCGCGCACGTCGCTGTCGATATCGTCACCACCGTGCAGCGCCTGCTCCGGCTTGACCCCCGCACGCGCGCAGGCCTGGCGGAAGATCTCCCGGGATGGCTTGCTCGCCCCGGCCTGCAGCGCCGACAGCGTGAAGTCGAAGTACTTGCCGAGACCGGCGCGCTGGATGTCGGAATCGCCGTTGGTGACGGCGGCGACGATGAACCTGCTCTTCAGGCGCTCGAGCGCGGGAATCACGTCCTCGAAGCACTCGATCTCGTGGCGGGCGGCCCAGAAGGCGGCGAAGGCAGCTTCCGCATGGCTCTCCGGATCGCCGGCGCGGCGCAGCGCCAGACGGATGGCGGCCTTGCGCAGCGACACGAAATCTCCCCGCAACTCCGGGTTCATGCGTTCCACTTCCAGGCGCAGGGCGCGCAGGGACGCGGGCGGATACTGCTTCGCGGTGGCCGGGCAATGCTCCTCCAGCCAGGCATGCAGCCGGCTTTCGGCACGGTCGATCACCGAGCGCACGGGCCAGAGGGTGTCGTCGAGGTCCAGGGTGACCAGGCGTACGTCCTGCAGAAACGAGGTTTTAGGGCGCGTCATGACACCCCCTCCTGACCACTCGGGTGTTCCAAAAATAGGTACAAACTTCCCAAAAGTCAATCGTAGGGCCTGTCGATAGCGCGCTATTGCGAACTGCCTCACGTCAGGCGGCGTACGCAGCTTGTTGTTTTTCGGCGAAAAACCGCCACCCCGCCTTGCCGCCTGCAATGACGCGGTGCTATACCGTTACGCAAACGGCGGTTTTACATGCCATCGCCTGAAAAAAGCCCAGAAAAAGGAGCAAACGGTGGAGAAGGTCTGGCTGAAGAGTTATCCCCCCGGCGTGCCCGCCGAGATCGACGCGACGGTCTATTCGTCCCTGAAGGAGATGTTCGAGGCGAGCTTCAGCCGCTACCGGGACCTCCCGGCCTTCTCCAACATGGGCACGGTGCTGACCTACGCCGAGGTGGATCAGCAGAGCCGCTACTTCGCCGCCTACCTGCAGAAGGTGGTGGGTCTGAAGAAGGGCGACCGCGTGGCCATAATGATGCCCAACCTGCTGCAGTACCCGGTCGCACTGGCGGGCATCCTGCGCGCGGGGCTCGTGGTGGTGAACGTCAACCCGCTCTACACCGCCCGCGAGCTGGAGCACCAGCTCAAGGATTCCGGCGCCTCGGCCATCGTCATCGTCGAGAACTTCGCGGCCACCTTGGAGAGGGTGATCGAGCGGACCACCGTCAGGACCGTCATCACCACCCGCATCGGCGACATGCAGCCGTTCCCGAAATCGGCCATCGTCAATCTCGTCGTCAAGCACGTGAAGAAGATGGTTCCGGCCTGGAACATCCCGGGCGCGGTGTCCATGCGGCGGGCGATCAACGAGGGCAAGTGGCAGACGCTGGACGACGTGCCGCTGCAGCAGGACGACTGCGCCTTCCTGCAATACACCGGCGGCACCACCGGCGTGGCCAAGGGCGCCATCCTTACCCACGGCAACATGATCGCCAACTTCCTGCAGCTCAAGGCCTGGGCGGGCGACATGTTCGCGGAAGGCCGCGAGCGCGCCATCTGCGCGCTGCCGCTGTATCACATCTTCTCGCTCACCGTGAACTGCATGCTGTTCATGAACCTCGGCGGCGAAAACATCCTCATCACCAACCCGCGCGACATGAAGGCCTTCGTCAAGGAGCTGCAGGGCTCGCGCTTCTCGGCCATTACCGGCGTGAACACCCTGTTCAACGGGCTGATGAACACCCCGGGCTTCGCCGACATCGACTTCAGCAACCTGAAGTTCGCGCTCGCCGGCGGCATGGCCGTGCAGCGCCCGGTGGCGGAGCGCTGGCAGCAGATCACCGGCAAGGTGATGACGCAGGGCTATGGCCTGACGGAAGCCTCGCCGGTGACGAATGCCAACCTGATCGGCGTCGGCGAGTTCAACGGCTCCATCGGCCTGCCGATCCCGTCCACCGATGAGAAGATCATCGACGACGAGGGCAACGAGGTGCCGCTGGGCGAGGTCGGCGAGCTGTGCATCAAGGGCCCGCAGGTAATGAAGGGCTACTGGAACCGCCCCGACGAGACCGCCAAGGTGCTGTCCGACGACGGCTGGCTGCGCACCGGCGACATGGCACGAATGGACGAGCAGGGCTATGTCTACATCGTCGACCGCAAGAAGGACATGATCCTGGTCTCCGGTTTCAACGTGTATCCGAACGAGATCGAGGAAGTGGTCGCCATGCATCCGGGCGTGCTGGAGGTGGCGGCGCTGGGCGTGCCCGACGAGAGCTCGGGCGAGGTCGTCAAGGTGTTCGTGGTGAAGAAGGATCCGAACCTTACCGAGCGCGACGTGATCGAGCACTGCCGCAAGCACCTGACGGGCTACAAGGTGCCCAAGCAGGTCGAGTTCCGCGACGAGCTGCCGAAGACCAACGTCGGCAAGATACTGCGGCGCGCGCTGCGCGAGCACTGATGTCCTCGCGGGAGGCGGCGTCCGCCGCCTCCCCGTTCATTGCATTCCGCTTTCCAGCAAGGCTTCCACTTCGGCGAGATTGGCGCGCTTCATCGGCCGCCCGTCCACGGGCGAGGCCGGCGACTGCCGGATGTCCGCCGGACCGAACACGCAGGCCTCGATGGCGATGTCGCCGGCGACGAAGCGATAGGCAGGCGCGTACTGGTATTCGCCGCTGGTGCTGCGAAAACGCCGCTCGGTGGATTCGAAGGGAATGTTGCGGTCGAGCAGGTGCATGACAACGCGTTCCGGCGTGTCGGCGAAAAGATGCAGTTGCACGTCCGAGTGCCGGCCGGCATCGCCGCGCAGCACCGAACCGACCAGCCGGGGCTGGAAGTCGCGGAACAGCAGCATCGCCTGCCGCGCCGCCTCGCGCAGGCGCCGCAGCTCGCCGGGATGGGTGTCGGCCTGGAAGATGCGGCGATACTCGCCGATGGCCGCATCGATTTCCTGGTTGGTGGGGAAGAAGCCGGCGCGCTCGGAGACGCCGTAGCGTTCCGCCGCCTTGCGCTTCGCCAGCCGGAAGTCGCGAATGCCGTGTTCGGCCATGAGGCGGGCAGCTTCCTGGGCGAGGGCCCGCCGCATGTCGTCGTTACGTCCCCGCTGCCGCGCCATCTGTGCACCTCTTGGAGCGGGCGTCAGAAGAGACCTTCGTCCGCCCGGTCGCTGTCGTCGTCGGTATCGTCGCGGCGCACCTCAACCTCGCGCGCGGGTAAGGTGCCCTCGATGAACGTCTCGAAGATTGCCCGCGGATTGCCAGTGTCCGCAAGCAGGCCGCTCTCCGGGTCGATGCGCACGGTGACCAGGCCCGGCGGGCGCTCCGGGAAGGTCTCCGGCACGTCCGCGAGCGCCGCGCGCATGAAGTCGATCCAGGCCGGCAGCGCGGCGCGGCCGCCGTACTCGCCCGAGCCGAGGGTGGAGAAATCGTCGAAGCCCACCCACACGGTGGTGACGATGCGCGGGTTGAAGCCCGAGAACCAGGCGTCACGGTACTCGTTGGTGGTCCCGGTCTTGCCGGCGAGATCGTTGCGGCCGATGGCCATGGCGCGCACGCCGGTGCCGCGCTGGACCACGTCGCGCATCATGTCGGAAATCAGGTAGTTGACCTGCGCCGACTGGGTGCGCGGGGCCAGCCGCGGCGCGGGCGCAGGCTCCGCCTCTTCCGCCAGCGGCAACACTTCCGCGCCGCCGTCCTGCAGCGCGACCGGGGTCGGCTCGGCTTCCGCGGGCGCTTCCTCCTGCTCGGCCAGCAGGCAGTCCGGGCAGACGATCAGCGGGTCGGCCTTGTAAACGATCTCGCCGTTCGGGGCGATGATCTCATCAATGAAATACGGCTCGATGCGGTAGCCGCCGTTGGCGATCACCGCGTAGGCGCTGGCCATTTCCAGCGGCGTGAACGAACCGCTGCCCAGCGACAGCGACAGGTCGCGCGGCAGGCGGTCGCGATCCAGGCCAAAGGTCTCGCTGATGTAACGGATCGCGCGGCCGATGCCGATGCCCTGCAGGACGCGGATGGACACCAGGTTGCGGGAGCGCACCAGGCCCTCGCGCAGCCGCGTCGGCCCGTAGAAGCGCCCCGAGTCGTTCTCCGGCCGCCAGACGTCCTCGAGCTTGTCGTCCGCGAACACCACCGGCGCGTCGTTGACGATGCTGGCCGGCGTGAAGCCGTTGGCCAGCGCCGCCGAGTAGATGAAGGGCTTGAACGAGGAGCCGGCCTGGCGGCGCGCCTGGGTTGCGCGATTGAACTTGCTCAGGAAGTAGTCGTAGCCGCCGACCAGCGACACGATGGCGCCGTCCTGCGGGTCCAGCGACACCAGCGCACCCTGTACGTCGGGGATCTGCGCCAGGCGCCAGCCGATCTCGGCGTCCGGATGGATGTAGATCACGTCGCCGGGAGCGAGCACGTCGCTGACCGTCTTCGGCGCGGGCCCGGTGGCGCGGCCGGAACCGGCGGGCGCGGCCCAGCTCACGGCATCCAGCGTCAGGCTCAACGGCCCGGCATCGCGGGCGTGGATTTCCGCCCCGGCCTCGTCGGCGCGCAGTACCACGGCCGGCTGCAACATGCCGGGCGCGGGAATGGCGGCGAACAGTTCGCGAACCGCCGATTCGAAGCCTGCTTCGTCACCGTCCAGCAATTGCTGCAGCTCGGTGGCGTCCAGCCGGCGGATTGGGCCGCGGTAGCCGTAGCGGCGGTCGTATTCCTGCAGCGCGGACTGGATGGACGTGTTGGCCGCCGTCTGCAGGCGGCTGTCGAGGGTGGTGATGACCTTGTAGCCGGCGTTGTAGGCAGCCGCCTCGCCGAAGCGCTGCACCACCTCGGCGCGCACCATCTCGCCGACGTAGGGTGCGGAAACCTCGCTCACCGAGCCGTGGTATTTCGCCGTGATCGGCGCGGCGTTGGCTTCCTCGTATTCCTCGCGGGTGATGTAGCCGAGCTCCAGCATGCGACCGAGCACATAGGCGCGTCGCTCCAGGGCGCGCTCCGGGTTCACCAGCGGGTTGTAGCGGGACGGCGCCTTGGGCAGGGTCGCGATCATGGCCTGCTGCGCCAGGGTGAGTTCGGACAGGGGCTTGCCGTAGTAGATTTCCGCCGCCGCGCCCACGCCGTAGGCGCGGTTGCCGAGGAAGATCTTGTTGAGATACAGCTCGAGGATCTGGTCCTTGGTGAGCTCACGCTCGATCTTCAGCGACAGGAATATCTCGCGAATCTTGCGCGACCAGACCTGGTCGAAGGTGAGGAAGAAGTTCTTCGCCACCTGCTGGGTGATGGTCGAACCCCCGCCCACGATCCGGCCTGCCTTCAGGTTGTTGATCGCCGCGCGCGCCATGCCGAACACGTCGATGCCCGGATGCTGGTAGAAGCGGTCGTCCTCGGCCGCGATGATGGCGTTCCTGAGGTGCTCGGGAATTTCCTCCAGCCGCAGCGGCACCCGGCGCTGCTCACCGTATTCCGCAATCAGCCGGCCATCGCGGGTGTAGACCCGCAGCGGCACCTGCAGCTGAACGTCCCGCAGGGTTTCCACGTCCGGAAGGCTGGGCGCGTAGTAGAGATAGGCGCCGAGGATGGTGCCGAGCCCGAGCACGCCCAGGGCGAGCATGGCCAGGAAGGAATATATAAGGAGACGGATTTTTCGCGAACGGGCCATGAGTTTCCGGGGGTCGGATTAGGGGAAATCGGAGGGAGAAGCATTATACGACCGCGTTCTCAGTCCAGCGACCCCAGCATTTGATTTACCCAATAAGTGATATATAGTGAAACCGCTACTTAAGGCTCTGGGCGATGAATGCGCCCCAACTTGCCGACACAACAAGGAAAAATGCCGTGCTGTTCAAGCCGAAGGCGAAGCCCAAACTGGGGGTGGACATCTCCACGTCCTCGGTGAAGCTGATCGAGATCAGCCGTTCCGGGGACGGGTACCGCGTAGAGACCTACGCGGCCGAGCCCATGCCGCCCAATGCGGTCGTGGACAAGGTAATACAGGACATCGAGGCGGTCGGCGACGCGGTTCGCAAAGCGGTCAAGCGCGCCGGCTCCCGCGTCAAGGACGCCGCCGTGGCCATTGGCGGCGCTTCCGTCATTACCAAGCTGATTCCCATGCCCGCCGCACTGTCCGACCAGGAGCTCGGCGAGCAGATCGAGCTGCAGGCGGACCAGTACATTCCCTTCCCTCTTGAAGAAGTCAGCTTCGATTACGAGATCGTTGGCCCCTCGCCCAACGACCCCGAGATGGTGGACGTGCTGCTGGCGGCGACCCGCCGCGAGAACGTCGAGGCGCGCCAGGCGGTGCTGGACATTGCCGGGCTGAACGCCAAGGTTGTGGACATCGAGGCCTATGCCCTGGAGAACGCCTGCCGGCTGATGACCTACCAGATGCCGGACGAAGGCATGGACAAGACCATCGGCGTGGTGGATTTCGGCGCCACGACCACCACCTTCAGCGTGCTGCGCGACCACAGGATCATCTACACCCGCGACCAGCTCTTCGGCGGCAAGCAGCTGACCGAGGAAATCATGCGGCACTACGGCCTGTCCTTCGAGGAAGCCGGCAAGGCGAAGCGTGAAGGCGGCCTGCCCTCCAACTACAAGCCCGAGATCCTCGATCCCTTCCTCGAGGACATGGCCCAGCAGGTCAACCGTTCCATCCAGTTCTTCCTGTCCTCGCAGAGCGAGTTCACCGAACTGGACCAGCTCATTGTCTGCGGTGGCTGCGCCGCGATTCCCGGCGCCGTCGAGTATATCGAGGAGCGCGTCGGCACCCCCGCGGTGCTGGGCGACCCGCTCGGCCAGATGAAGCTGTCTTCCAAGGCCAAGGCGCAACTGGTGGAGAACGACGCCGTGTCGCTGGTCATTGCCTGCGGCCTCGCCATGAGGAGCTTCGACTGACATGCCACGCATCAACCTACTTCCCTGGCGCGAAGAGCTCCGGCGGGAACGCCAGCAGCAGTTTCTCGTCATCCTTGGCCTGACGGCGGCACTGGCCGCCGCGGTGGTGTTCATCGCCAACCTGCACGCCCAGCAGCTGGTCCGTCACCAGGAAGCGCGCAACACCTACCTGCGCAGCGAGATCAGCATCGTCGACCGCAAGATCGAGGAGATCAAGGACCTGCAGAGCACCAAGCAGCGTCTGATCGCGCGCATGCAGGTCATCGAGCAGCTGCAGAAGAGCCGGCCGCAGATCGTCCACCTGTTCGACGAACTCGTGAAGACGGTGCCGAATGGCGTGTACCTGGAATCGGTCACGCAGACCGGCGAGACGCTGGAAATCAAGGGAATCGCCGAATCCAGCGCGCGGGTCGCCGCCTACATGCGCAACATCGACGCCTCGGACTGGCTGAAGGATCCGCGGCTCGGTCCCATCGAAACCCGCACGGAGGGCAGGGTGCGCCGCAGTGCGTTCAGCCTGCAGGCCAAGCAGGAAGCGCCCGGCGAGGCGGTGGAGGAATAGTCCGTGGACCTGAATCAGCTCAAGAATCTCGACCTCCAGGACATCGATCTCAACAACATGGGCAGCTGGCCGCTGCCCGGCAAGATCGCGACGCTCCTGGTGGTGTTCGCCGCCGTGCTGTTCGGTGGCTACAAGTTCCTGATCACCGACCAGCTGAAGGCGCTCGACACCAAGCAGCAAGAAGAGCAGACCCTGCGCCGCGAGTTCGCCAGCAAGCAGGCGCGCGCCGCGAACCTCGACGCCTACCGCACCCAGCTCGAGGAAATGCGCCAGTCCTTCGGCGCCATGCTGCGCCAGCTGCCTGGCCGTGCCGAGATCGACACCCTGCTCACCGACATTTCCCAGGCCGGCCTTGCAGCAGGCCTGCAGCAGGAGCTGTTCGCCCCGCAGGGCGAGCAGATGCGCGAGTTCTACGCCGAGGTGCCCATCCAGATCCGGCTCACCGGCAGCTATCACCAGTTCGGCGAGTTCGCGAGCTCGGTGGCCGCCCTGCCGCGCATCGTCACGCTGCACGACATCAAGATCACCCGGCCCCAGCAGGCGCAGGACGGCCGCACGCTGACCATGGAAGTGGTGGCGAAGACCTACCGTTATCTCGACGAGAACGAGGAAGCGGAACAGGCCCGGGCGCAGCAGCAGCAACGGAGGAGACGCTGATGATGGCTTCACGGCGCATGCAAATCGGCGCGCTGGCCATCATGGTCATGGCGCTTTCGGCGTGCAGCAGCGACATATCCGACCTCGAGCGTTTCGTCGCCGCGGAGAAGGCGAAGCGGCCAGGGCCGATCGAGCCGCTGCCGCAGGTGCAGCCTTACGAGACGTACACCTACCAGGCACAGAACTTGCGTTCACCGTTCGTGCCCGAATCGCAGCCGGACGCCGGGCCGGTGGTCCAGGCGCAGAACGGCTCCGGCATCCAGCCGGACTTCAATCGCAACCGCGAATACCTCGAAAGCTTCCCGCTGGATGCACTGAAGATGGTCGGCACGATCGAGGCGGGTGGCCGGACTTACGCCGTGGTGGTCGACGCGGACGGCGCGGTGCATCGCGTGCGTCCCGGCAACTATCTGGGGCAGAACCACGGAAGGATCGTCAGCATCAGCGATACGACGATCGCCGTTACCGAAATCATCCCGGACGGGCTGGGCGGTTGGATGGAGCGCCAGGCCGCGGTCAGCCTGGGTGAGTGATTGCTGGGGAGACATCAAAAATGAAAATCAATGATCAACACCGGCGTGCGCTTCTGGGCTTCCTGCCCATGATCGCGTTTGCGTTCCTGGCCGCCGGCCCGACCGCGGCGCAGGATGCGGCCAACGCGCTCGAGGGCATCGAGGTCGCGGCGCTTCCCGGCAACCAGGTGCAACTCCGTCTGCGGATGAGCGACACGGCGCCGAAGCCCGAGACGTTCAGCACCGACAACCCGCCGCGCATCGCCATCGACCTGCCGGGTACCCGGCTGGATCTTGCGGAGCGTCGTACGGAGATCGGGATCGGCCCGGTGCGCAACGTCATGAGCGCGGAGTCGCGCGGCAAGGTGCGCCTGGTGGTGAATCTCTCCAACATGGTCGATTACACGATCGAGTCGCGCGGCAAGGACGTGTTCGTGCGGCTTGGCAGCAGCGGCGATTTCGCCGTTGCGGGTAACGCCACGCCAGCCGCTTCCCGCGCCGAAGCCCCTGCCGCTACGACCGTCTCCGGCACCGGGTCTGCGAAGCCGGCGCCGACGCGCGCGCCGCGCGCGATCAACAAGGTCGACTTCCGGCGCGGTGAAGCCGGCGAAGGCCGGGTCGTCGTGCAGCTGAGCGATCCGAAGACCACCGTGGACATGAACCAGGAAGGCGAGCGGATCATTCTCGAATTCAAGGACGTCGAACTCCCCGAATCCCTGGTGCAGCGTTACGACGTGGCCGATTTCGCCACGCCGGTGAGCACCATCGACGCCATGCGCCGTGGCGCGAACGCCCGACTCGTGGTGCGTGCCCAGGGCGATTACGAGCAGATTGCCTACCAGACAGGCAACAGCTTCACGCTCGAAGTGAAGGCCATCGAGAAGGAAGCGCCGGCGGGCGAACGCCGTGAGCGCGAATACACCGGCGAGCGCCTGACGTTGAACTTCCAGGACCTGGAGGTTCGGGCGTTTTTCTCCATCATCGCCGAGATGACCGGCCTGAACGTCGTGGTCAGCGATTCCGCCCAGGGCAACGTCACCCTGCGCCTGCAGAACGTTCCCTGGGACCAGGCCGTGGACATCGTGCTGCGGACCAAGGGCCTGGCCATGCGCCAGAACGGCAACGTCATGCTGGTGGCGCCGGCGGCGGAAATCGCCGAGATGGAGCGCGTCGAACTGGAGGCCCAGCAGCAGGTTCAGCAGCTGGAGCCGTTGCGCTCCGAGTTCATCCAGGTCAACTACGCGAAGGCCGCGGACCTTGCCGCCTTGATCAAGGGTGCCGAAGGCAGCGCGCTCATTTCCGACCGCGGTTCAGTGACCGTCGACGCGCGCACCAACACGCTGCTGGTCCAGGATACGTCCAGCCGTCTTGCGGACATTCGCCGCATCGTGCAGGCGCTGGACGTGCCGGTCCGCCAGGTGCTGATCGAGTCGCGCATCGTCATCGCCAACGATGACTTCAACCGCGAGCTGGGCGTGCGCCTCGGCTACACCAACTACGACATCCGCCCGAACGATCCCGACACCTGGGGTCTCGTCTCCGGCCGTTCCGCACAGAACCTCGGGCTGGTCGAAAACATCTCGCAGGGCGACCCGCTGGAGTTCAACGACAACCGGTACAACGTGAACATGCCCGTGCAGCAGCCGGCCGGGTCCATCGGTCTCGCCGTGCTCGGCAGTTCCTACCTCGTCGACCTTGAGCTTTCCGCCCTGCAGGCGGAAGGCCGCGGCGAGCTGGTTTCCTCGCCGCGCGTGGTGACGGCGGACCAGAAGGAAGCGCTGATTCATCAGGGTGTCGAGATTCCCTACCAGGAAGGCTCGGCCAGCGGTGCGACCACCACGCAGTGGAAGGAAGCCGTGCTCGAGCTGCGCGTCACCCCGCAGATCACCCCGGATGACCGCATCATCATGGACCTGCAGGTGAAGAACGACAGCATGGGCGAGAACGTGCCCAGCGCCACCGGCGGTCTGGTGCCCAGCATCGATACGCGTGAAGTCGCCACCCAGGTACTGGTGAACAACGGTGACACCGTCGTGCTGGGCGGCATCTATCAGACCGAACAGACGGATACGACGCGCAAGGTGCCGCTGCTGGGCGACATCCCGGGACTGGGCGTGCTGTTCCGCTCCACGGCGGTGACGGCAAACAAGCGCGAATTACTCATTTTCGTTACGCCGAAGATTCTCAAGGAAGGCCTGACGGCCTATTGATCGGCGTGAATGGCAGGGGCCAGGAGTGTTTGAGATGAACATGCACAAGAAAATCGGCTGGGCGGCGGTGCTGCTCACGTTCATGCTGGCCGCATGCGGCGGGGACGGCCCCGGTCTCGCAGGCGGTCGCAACGGTCCTGGCA
>JAJUFS010000030.1 GCA_029263725.1 Gammaproteobacteria bacterium
AGGTGGGGCTCTTGACCCGGCCGCGGTAACCCGCGCCGGCGAGGAAGCCGCGCACCAGCGTGGTCTTGCCTGCGCCGAGGTCGCCGTAAAGATGCACCACCAGCCGCGCGGCTTCGGCGTGCTCGCCGAGATGGCGGCCCAAGGCGAGCAGCGCTTCCTCATCGGCGGTGTGGTAGACACGTTCCGTTCCGCTCATGTTCCCCTCCCCGGGTTGACCACCGCGCGCAGCTCGTTGATGAGATCGCCGGCCAGCAGGCCGCGCTCGCCCTGGCGCGCGGCGCGGTCGCCGGCAAGCGCATGCGCCAGCACACCCGCGCACGCAGCCTCGAAAGCCGCCAGCCCTTGGGCGCGAAAGGCGGCGATGACGCCGGTCAGCGCATCGCCCATGCCGCCGCCTGCCATGCCCGGGTTGCCGCGGTCGCAGACCGCGAGCCGCCCGTCCGGCGCGGCAATGATGCTGCCCGCACCCTTGAGCACGGCCACCGCATTGAAGCGCCCGGCAAGTGCACGCGCGGACTCAAGGCGATCACGCTCGACTTCCGCGACGGTAACGCCGAGCAACCGCGCCGCCTCGCCAGGATGCGGGGTGAGCACGTCCGCGGGACCAAGCCTGAAAGGCGCCTTTGCCAGCCAGTTGAGACCGTCGGCGTCGATCACCAGCGGCAGCTCGTGCCGGCTCTCGCCCAGCCGCTGCCAGGTACGCCCCGCCCATTCGTCCTGCCCCAGCCCGGGCCCGACCGCGAGCACATCGGCATGCGCGAGGTATTCAGGCAAGGCCTCCGCGTCCACAAGCCCGCGGCACATCATCTCCGGCCGGCCTGCCGCCACGGCGGTCACGTTGCCCGGCCAGCACAGCGCCGACACCCGCCCCGCGCCCGCGCGCAGCGCCGCCTCGCCAGCCAGTCTCAACGCGCCCGGCATGCCTTCGCCGCCGCCTAGCAGCCAGGCATGGCCGAAGTCGCCCTTGTGCGCATCCCGTTCGCGCGGCGGCAGCCAGGCGGCGAGATCGGACGGCTGCAGAAGACGCCCGACGGGCGCGATCCCCTCGTGGATGCCGGCAGGCACGGCGAGCGGCGCGAAGATCACCTTTCCCGCCAGCGCCGGGCCGCGACCGGTGAACAAGCCGGCCTTCAGGCCGATGAAGGTGACCGTGAGCGAGGCGCGCACCGCCACGCCCATGACCGCGCCGGTATCGGCATCAAGACCGGAAGGAATGTCGGCGGCGATGACCGGCAGGCCGCTGCCGTTCAGCGCCGTGATGACCTGTGCGTATTCGTCCGTCACCGGCCGGTCGAGACCGGTGCCGAGCAAGGCGTCGATCACGACATCCGCATTGGTGAGCAGGTCGTCGGAAAAGCGGCTTGCCGGCCCGCCCCAGGTTTCCGCCGCCTGCCTGGCAGCCCCGCTCAACCGGTCCCTGTCGCGCAGCGCGCAGACGGTCACCTCCAGCCCCGCCTCACGCGCGATGCTCGCCAGCGCATAGCCGTCGCCGCCGTTGTTGCCGCCGCCGCAGAGCACCAGCACGCGCCGCGCGCTCGGATGAAAGCGCCGCAGGTTGTCGTACAGGGCCGATGCCGCGCGCTGCATCAGCGCCCAGGCGTCCACGCCCTCGGCGGCCATGGCGCGACGGTCCAGCTCGCGCACATCCGCGCCACGATACAATGCGGTTTCGGGAAACATCGCCGCATTATAAGTGGAAGCCATGCCGCAACGCGCTGAGGCACAACCAGCATTCGACGCCAGCCTGCTTGCCGAGGAGATTCGCGGCTGGGCGCGCGAGCTCGGCTTCCAGCAGGCAGGCTTCAGCCGCCGTCCGCTGGATGTAGCGGAAGCGCGTCTCGACGCGTGGCTGGCCGCGGGCATGCATGGCGAGATGGAATGGATGCAGCGTCACGGCACCAGGCGCACCCGGCCCGCGGAACTGCAGCCCGGTACGGTCACGGTAATCTCGGTGCGGATGGATTATTTCCGCGACGACCAGGAACGCGCCCGCGCCCTGCTCGATCACGATTCCAGGGCCTACGTGTCGCGCTACGCGCTCGGCCGCGACTATCACAAGCTGATGCGCAACCGCCTGCAGAAGCTCGCGGATCGCATCGCCCGGGCAGTGGGCGCCTTCGGCTACCGCGCCTTCGTCGACAGCGCGCCGGTGATGGAAAAGCCGCTGGCGGAGAACGCCGGGCTCGGCTGGATCGGCAAGCACACCAATCTCATCAATCGCGATGCGGGCTCGTGGTTCTTCCTCGGCGAGCTGTACACCGATCTCGACCTGCCCGCCGACGAACCGGAAATCTCCCATTGCGGCTCGTGCAGCCGCTGCATGGAGGTCTGTCCCACGCAGGCCATCATCGCGCCCTACCGGCTCGATGCGCGACGCTGCATTTCCTATCTCACCATCGAGAATGCCGGCCCGATCCCGCTCGAGTTCCGCGAGGCCATCGGCAACCGCATCTACGGCTGCGACGACTGCCAGCTGTTCTGCCCCTGGAACAAGTTCGCGCAGTTCAGCGCCGAGGACGACTTCTCGCCGCGCGAGAGCCTCGACGACGCCGAGCTGGTCGACCTGTTCGCGTGGAGCGAGGAGGAATTTCTCAGGAAGACGGAAGGCAGCGCCATCCGGCGCATCGGTCATGAACGCTGGCTGCGCAACATCGCCGTCGCGCTCGGCAACGCGAAGACCTCCGCTGCCGTCATCGCCGCGCTGGAATCACGCCGCGATCATCCTTCCACGATCGTGCGCGAGCACGTCGCCTGGGCTCTTGAGAAGCACGGCCGCTGATTCAGCGCTTCAGCCTCGCAATCAGCCGTTGCGTTATGGCATCCACGCCATCCGTTGCCGCGCCCTGCAGCAGCGGCTCGATGCGCTTCGCGATGCTCTTGCCGAGTTCCACGCCGAACTGGTCGAAGGGATTGACGTTCCAGACCACGCTCTGCGTGAACACCTTGTGCTCGTACATTGCCAGCAGCGCGCCGAGATGGAAGGCATCCAGCCGCGCCGGCACGATCATGCTGCTCGGCCGGTTGCCGGGAAACAGCCGCCAGGCGCGCAGCGGATCGTCGCCGTCCTCGCTGCGGGCGCGCGTCTCGTCACGGCCCCGCATCAACGCTTCCGCCTGCGCGAGCACGTTGGCGGCGAGGCAATCGCCGAGCTGCGGCAACTCGCTGCCGCGGTCCGCGGCAACGATGAAATCCATGGAGGTGAGATCGGTGCCCTGGTGCAGCTGCTGGAAGAAGGCGTGCTGGCCGTTCATGCCCACGCCACCCCAGATCACCGGCGCGGTGCGGTAATCCACCGCCCTGCCGTCGCGATCCACGGACTTGCCGTTCGACTCCATCTCCAGCTGCTGAAGATAAGCCGGCAACTGCGCGAGCGCTTCCGCGTAAGGCAATACCGCATGGCTGCGGGCATCGAGGAAATTGATGTTCCAGATGCCGGCGAGCGCGAGCAGCACCGGCAGGTTTGCGTCAAGCGGCGCTTCCAGGAAATGCCGGTCCATGGCACGCGCGCCTTCCAGCAGTTGCGCGAAGGCCTCCCAGCCGAAGCGCAGCGCGACGCTGATGCCGACCGGCGACCACAACGAAAACCGCCCGCCCGCCCAGTCGGACATGAGCAACTGCCGTCCGGCGGGAATCCCCGCCGCGTTCATTGCCTCGGTGTTGGCGGATACCGCAATGACCTGTTCACGCAGCACCGCGGCGCGCTCGCGGCCGGCACTCAGCCAATCGAGCAGGGCATCGCCGATCAGGCTGGTCTCGCGCGTGGTGAAGGACTTCGAGACCAGCACCAGCAGCGTGCGCTCGCGTGGCAGGCGGCGCATGAGCCGCATCAGCGCGGCGGGATCCGTGTTGCTGGCGGAGTGGACTTCCGGCCCGGAAGTATCGGGCATGGCGTGCTCGAGCACGTCGACCGCCAGCGCGGGACCGAGATGCGAGCCGCCGATGCCGACGTGCACGACGTGCTCGAAGCGACGCGCGGAGCGAATTTCTTCCGCGACGGCGCGCATGCGCTCGCGCTCGCGGAAGGCGAACTCGCGCGCGTCCATGGTGCCGACCGCATCGCCCTGATCGGCGCGCAGGAGCATGTGGAGCGCGGCGCGGCCCTCGGTATGGTTCACGGCATCGCCCCGCCACAAGGCGGCGCGCGCCTCGTGGAAACCGCGGGCTTCCAGCAGGCGGATCAGTGCCGCGAGGACTTCGTCATCGAGACGCTGGCGGGAAAGGTCGAGCAGGATGCCAGCCGCCTCGGCGCAAAGCTCGCGCGCAGGCAGGTCGGCAAGATGGAAGGTTTCCCGGTGATTCTTCAGTTCAAGCAGCTTCCGCCATTCCCCGCTAGCGGTAAGAGCCATCGCAATCCCCTTTTTGCGAAAGCAAGCCGCCCGGCGTGAACCGGGCGGCTGTCAATCATGTCAGGCGGCTTGCACCGGAATCGCGTTGCGCGAGCCGGTGATGTTGTTGTGCTCGTCGAGATAGATCAGTCGCGGCTTGTGGGCGACGACTTCGGTTTCCGGCATCGAACCGTAGGCGCAGATGATGATGCGGTCGCCCGGGCGCGCCTTGTGGGCGGCCGCGCCGTTCACGGAAATGATCTTCGAACCGCGTTCGGCATTGATGGCATAGGTCGTGAACCGCTCGCCATTGGTCACGTTGTAGATCTGGATCTGTTCATACTCGTGGATACCGGCCGCATCGAGCAGATCCATGTCGATCGCGCAGGAACCCTCGTAATCGAGTTCGGCGTGCGTCACGCAGGCACGATGGAGTTTGCATTTCAGCAGGGTAACGTGCATTGCCATACCTTGGTTCGTTGCTGGGGCCGTCCGGAGGATTCCGATGACCGGGCGGGAAGACCCGGTATTTTACGGGAGGCATTTCACTGCGCTCAACCCGCACCGCAACGACCGCATCACCTCGGCTGCGTTACGGCAGGATCGCTGCGGTTTTGCCGCAGTTCCATACGGGTTTTCGCTCAGAGCGTGACGCGCAGGTTGTCGATGAGACGCGTGCCGCCTAGCCGTGCCGCGACCAGCACCACAAGTTCCCGGTCGCCGGGAGCAGGTTCGTCCAGGTCCTCGGCGCGGCGGATCGCGAAGTAATCCGGCCGGAAGCCGGCGCGCTCCAGCGACTCCGCGCCCTCGCGCTCCAGTGCGGCGATGTCACGGCCGGCGCGCAGGCCTTCGGCGGCGGCCTGCAGCGTGGCGTGGATGCGGGTCGCAAGTTCACGCTCCTCGGGCGCGAGGTACTGGTTACGCGAGCTTTTCGCGAGCCCGTCATCCTCGCGCACCGTGGGCGCGCCAATGACACGCACCGGAAAGGCAAGATCACGCACCATGCGCCGGATCACCAGCAGCTGCTGGTAATCCTTCTCGCCGAACACCGCCACATCCGGCTGCACGATGTTGAACAGCCGCGCCACCACCGTGGCGACGCCGCGGAAATGCCCCGGGCGGAACTCACCGCAGAGAATGTCGGAGATGCCCGGCACTTCCACGAAGGTCGTCGCTTCCGCTCCGCCCGGATACATCTCTTCCACCGACGGCAGGAACAGGACATCGGCGCCAGCGGCTTCCAGCTTCTCGGCATCCTCCGCCTCGGTACGCGGATAACGGGCGAAATCCTCGTTCGGCCCGAACTGCGTCGGGTTGACGAACACGCTGACCACCACGCGCGGCGCTTCCTCGCGGGCGCGCGCCACCAGCGCGAGATGACCGGAATGCAGGTTGCCCATGGTAGGCACGAAGGCGACGGCCTCGCCGGCCGCACGCCAGCCGGCGACGGCCCGGCGCAGTTCGTCGATGGTGCGAATGGTGAGCATGGGATTCTCAGTCGAAGCAGTGTTCCGGGGCGGGATAGCGGCCGTCGCGCACTTCGGCGACGTAGTTCTTCATCGCCTCCAGCGGCGAGGCAGCGCCCTGCATGTAGTTCTTGACGAACTTCGGCTTGCGGCCGGGGGTGAGGTCCAGCATGTCGTAGCAGACCAGGATCTGGCCGTCGGTCGCCGGGCCCGCGCCGATGCCGATCACCGGCACCGGCACGGCGCGGGTGATTTCCTCGGCCAGCGCGCTCGGCACCAGTTCCAGCAGGATGATGTCGGCGCCCGCCTCGGTGAGCGCGACGGCGTCCTCGAGCATCTGCCGGGCGGCGGCCTCGTCCCGGCCCTGCACGCGATAGCCGCCGAGCTTGTTGACCGACTGCGGCCGCAGGCCGAGATGCGCGCACACCGGCACGCCATTGCCGGCAAGATACTCCACCACGGCGCGCTGGTTGAGATTGCCTTCCAGCTTGACCACCTGCGCCCCGCCTTCCTGCATCAGGCGCGCGGCATTCGCCAGCGCCATCTCCGGCGTGGCATAGGTAGCGAACGGCATGTCCACCATGAACAGCGCGCGGCGGATGCCGCGGGCGGTCGCCTGGGCGTGATAGACCATGTCGTCCATGGTCACCGGCACGGTGCTGGAGCGGCCCTGGACCACGTTCCCCAGGCTGTCGCCCACCAGCACGAAATCCATGCCGGCGTTGTCGGCAAGCGCGCCGAAGGTGGCGTCGTAGGCGGTGACCGAGGCGATCTTCTCGCCCGCGGCCTTCATCTTCGCCAGCGTTGCCAGGGTGACGGGCTTGTCGTCGCTGCGTTTCTGCGGCGTGGTGTACATGAGGTTTCTCCTGCCGGTGTCAGGCGAAATCGGGCACCGGATTGAAGTAATGGCGACCGCTGCGGGTGTTCTCCACCGCCCGCAGCAACTGCCGGAAATCCGCCTCGCGCTCGATCGGATTGATGTCCTTGGCGTTGACGATGAGCAGCGGCGAGGCGTGGTAATGATGGAAGAAGCGCGCGTAGGAATCCGCCAGCCGCTCCAGGTAGGCGGGTTCGATCAGCTGCTCGTGGGGAATGCCGCGCTTGCGCACCCGCGCGACGAGCACGTCCACCGGCGCCTGCAGGTAGATCACGAGATCCGGCTGCGGCACGTTGCCGGCGAGATCCCGGGCCAGGTGTTCATAGGTCTGGCGGTACAGCGCGAGCTCGTCGGCGTCCAGCGTCAGCTCCGCGAACAGCGCGTCCTTCTCGATCAGGAAATCGGCGACACGCACCGGCGCGAACAGGTCGTCCTGGCGCATGTCCTGCAGCTGGCGCACGCGCTGGAACAGGAAAAAGAGCTGCGTCGGCAGCGCGAAGCGCCGCGGATCGCGGTAGAAACGCTCGAGAAAGGGATTCTCCTCGGCCTGCTCCAGCACGAGGTCGGAGCCATAGTGCTCCGCCAGCCGCCGCGCGAGCGAGGTCTTGCCCACGCCGATCGGCCCTTCGACAACCACGTAGCGCGAACGCCTGTCCGTCATCTCGCTCTCGCCCCTGCGTCTTCTTCCAGCCGTTCGGCGGTGTCATCGAGCTTCGCCAGCAGGTCGCTGACCCGCCCCTGGCCCGGCACCGTCAGCCCGGGCGCAAGCTCGGCCAGAGGATACAGAACGAAGGCCCGCCGCGGCAGGCCCGGGTGCGGCACCACCAGCCGTTCGGTCCGTATCTGCTCGTTCTTATATATAAGTATGTCGAGATCCAGCGTTCGCGGCCCCCAGCGGCGCTCGCGGACGCGGCCGTGCGCGGCCTCGATGCCCTGCAAGGCGTCCAGCAGGGGCTCGGGCTGCAATCCGGTTTCGATTTCCGCCACGGCGTTGATGAAATCCGGCTGGTCCTGCGGCCCCATGGGCGCGGAACGGTACAGCGAGGAACGGCGCCGCAGCCGCGTGCCGGGCAGACGATCCAGCTCATCCATGGCGTCGAGCAGCTGGCGGCGGGGATCGTCGAGGTTGCTGCCCAGGCCCACATAAACAAGCGCCGCGTCGTTCATGTCGAGGCGTTGCCTCCCTTGCGCCGCCGGCGGCCGCCGCGCCGCCGCTTCTTCTCGGCGGGAGCGGTGGACAACAGCGCCTGCTGGGTGGTGGCGTCGCCTTCCTGCATCTTCGTCCAGAAGTCCGCAAGCTCGGGATCGGCCTCGCCGCTGCCGGCGCGCAGCACCAGGAAGTCATAGGCGGCACGGAAGCGCGGATGCGCCATGAGGCGGTAGGCGCGCTTGGCGGTGCGGTGCTCGAAGCGCGGCTGCAGCTGCCAGATCTCGCGCATTGGCGCGGAAAAGCGCCGCGGCAGCGCCACCTTGTCCAGCTGACGGGCGCAGACTTCGTCCGCGGCCAGCCGCAAGGCCTCGGCGGGTGGGGCGCCCTGGCTCTCGAACTTCGCCATGCGCTGCCGGACCGGTTCCCACAGCAGGACCGCGAACAGGAAGAACGGCGTCACCGGCCGGCCCTCGCGGATGCGCTTGTCGGTGTTCTCCAGCGCCCTGGCGACGAAGTTCAGCGGGAAATCGTTTCTCTCCTGCGCGAGCGCCTCTTCCGTCATCGGAAACAGCTGGCGGAACAGGTCGTGGCGCAGCAGTTCCTCGAAGGTCTGCACGGCATGGCCGGCGAGGAACAGCTTCAGCACTTCCTCGAACAGCCGCGCCGGCGGAATGTCGGCCATCAGCGGCGCCAGCCTGGGAATCGCCGCCGCGGTGTGCTCCTCGATGCGGAAGCCGAGCTTGGCGGAAAAGCGCGCCGCGCGCAGCATGCGCACCGGGTCCTCGCGGAAACGCTTCTCGGGATCACCGATCAGGCGCAGCAGTCCTGCGCGCAGGTCGGCGACGCCGCCGACGTAATCCACCACCGAGAAGTCGGCGATGTTGTAGTAGAGCGCGTTGACGGTGAAATCGCGGCGGAAGGCGTCTTCCTGCATGCTGCCGAAGACGTTGTCGCGCAGGATGCGGCCGGACTCGTCGACGTAGTGGCCGGGATGGTCGTCTTCACCGGCCATGGCGCGGAAGGTCGAGACCTCGATGATCTCCTGCCCGAAGCGGACATGCACGAGCCGGAAACGCCGGCCGATGACCCGGCTGTTGCGGAAGAGCGCGTGCACCTCCTCCGGCGTGGCATCGGTGGCCACGTCGAAATCCTTCGGCTGCCGTCCCAGCAGCAGGTCGCGCACGCCGCCGCCGACGAGATAGGCCTGGAAGCCTTCCTCGTGCAGCCGGTAAAGCACCTTGAGCGCTGCCGATGAGATCAGCGATCGCGAGATGTTGTGCTCGGGACGCGGGATGATGGTGGGGTCGGACTGGAAGGAATGTGCTGGCACCGTGAATTCTTGCTGTCTGCGTTGAAGCGCCATCTTCCGGCGCGGGCCAAAGGTACGTATAATAGCACCCGCCTCGCCGCCCGCGAACGCGGCGGCACAATCCCGACGCTCCCTTCGTCTAGCGGTCCAGGACGCGGCCCTCTCAAGGCTGAAACACGGGTTCGAGTCCCGTAGGGAGCGCCAAATTCACCTCTCCCCGATTCCCGACCATGCAGCGACTGCGCCTTCTCATCATTCGCCTGATGGCCGCCGTCTATGACGCCCTGATCCTGGTCGCGATCTGGATCATGGCAACATTGGCGCTCATGCCGTTCACGGGCGGTGCGATCGATCCGCCGCTGCCATGGAATATCCCCTTCGACCTGTACATCTTCGGAGTCAGCTTCCTGTACCTCGGCGGGCTGTGGCGCAAGACCGGCCAGACGCTGGGCGCGCTCGCCTGGCGGCTGAAGGTGGTCGCCGCCGATGGCGGCCAGGTGAGCTGGCGCGAGGCGCTGCTGCGCGCCGTGACCGGCACCTTCGCCATCGCGCTGGCGGGAATCGCCTGGCTGTGGATGCTGTTCGACCGCGACGGCCTTGCCCTGCACGACCGCCTGAGCGGCACGCGCATGGTGCGCGTGCCGAAGGAATGATCACCTGACGCGCGACAGCGCCCAGACGCTGCCGACCGCGAACAGCAGGGTCGGCAGCAGCGCGGAAAGCAGGGGATTGAGCCCGAACACCAGCCCGCTCTGCGCGAGCGTCATGTTCAGCACGTAGAACGTCACGCCCACCAGCACGCCGACCATGGCGCGCTGCCCCTGTCCCACGTCACGCATCGGCCCGAACACGAACGGCAGTGCCAGCAGGATCATCGTCAGCACGCTGAACGGCATGATGATCTTGGTCCACATCGCCTGGCGGTAGCGCGCCGTATCCAGGCCGTTGCGTTCCAGGTACTGCATGTAATCGACCAGCCCGCGCAGCGACAGCGTGTCCGGATCGATCACGAACAGGCGCAGCAGCGAGGGGCTGAGCAGCGTGCTCCATTCGGCCTGTTCGGTTTTCTGCCGACGGATGCGCTCGCCGTCGAAGCGCGTGGTGCGGATGTCGCGCAGGCTCCAGCCGCTCTCGTCCACCTGCGCCTCGCGCGCGTACATCATCGCGACGAGCTCCCCATCCGGGCCGAACTCGTAGACATCGACATTGCGCAGCCGGTCCTGGCTGATCATCTGCCGCACGTTGACGAAACGATTGCCGTCCCGCGCCCACACCCCGCTGGGTCCCAGCCAGCTGACGCGCTGGAAGCGTGCCTGGTTGCGCAGCTCGCGCGCCGCCTGCTCGCTGGACGGCGCGACCAGTTCGCCTACCGCGACCGCGGCGAGCGCGATGATCACGCCGCCGGCGATCGCCCCGCGCGCGATGCGCAGCACCGAAAGCCCGGAAGCGCGCATCACCATGAGTTCATGGCCGGACGACAGCTGGCCGAGACCGATCAGCGCGCCGAGCAATGCCGACATCGGCAGGAGTTCATAGAACTGCTGCGGGGTGCTGAGCAGCACGTAATGCAGCGCCTGCGGCAGGCGGTAGCTGTCGTCGAGCGCATCCAGCTGCCCCAGCAGCTGCAGGAAGGCGCTGAGCGCCACCAGCAGCAAGGCGACCAGCGCGGTGGCGACGATGACGTGGCGCGCGAGGTAGCGGTCGATGATGCCGGTCATGCCCGCGCTCCCTGCAGGCCGAAGGTATGGCGCCAGCCGTTGTTGTGGGCGAGCAGCGCAAGCCCGCCGAGGAGGAAGAGGATGTGCACCGGCCACAGGCCGATGACCGCGGGAATCTGCTCGCGCTCCAGCGCCAGCCGCGCCACGCCCAGCAGGTTGGAATAGGCGACATACAACAGCACGCCCAGCACCACGCGCCCATAGCGGCCCTCGCGCGGACGGGTGCGCGACAGCGGCACGGCGATCACCGCCAGCACCAGCGCCATCAGCGGCGCCGACAGCCGCCACTGCAATTCGGCGACATCCAGGGGATCCTCGGAGCCGGCGAGCGCGGCCGTGGGCACGACCTCGCGCTTGGTGGTGGTCAGGTCCGGCGCCGAAGGCGTGATCTCGACGCCGTGCTCGACAAAGTGCAGGACGCGGAAATCGGCGCGGCCGGGCTTGCCGTCATAACGCACGCCCTCTTCCAGCACCAGCAGCCGTTGCCCGGTCTCGGGATTCACGCGCTGCACGCCGCGCTTCGCCCGCACCAGCGCCTGCTCGTCCTCGCCGCGCTGGCTGAGGAACAGGCCATGCAGACGGCCCTGTTCGTCGACGCGCTCGGCATAGAAGACCGCCTGGCCGCCGCGCGCACTCTTGAAGCGGCCGGATTCGAACATGCCAAGCTCCGCTTCCTTCTCTGCCGTGCGCCGTACCTGCAGCGCCTGGTCGGCAGCCCAGGGCGCCGCCGTGAGCGTCACCCAGCCCACCAGCACTGCGACCAGCACGGCCAGCGCCATCACCGGGCGATACAGGTCCTTCGGGCCGACCCCACAGGCATTGAGCGCCGCCATCTCGCTGTCGCGGTACAGCCGCCCGAAGGTCATCAGCAGGCCCAGGAAGAAGCCGACCGGAATGAGCACGGTGAGGAAGCCGACGCTGGTATACATGAGCAGCTCGAACACCACCCCGCCCGGCAGCTTCCCGGCCGCCGCCTCGCCGAGGATGCGCGCGAAGCGATGGCTGCAGATGATCAGCAGCAACACCAGCGTCACGCCGAGCCACGAAGACAGCGCCTCGCGGGCGAGATAGCGGCTGATTATGGTCATTGCCGGTCGATTCCGTTCCTGTGGCGTCGCAAGGGAAATCCCGTCGAATACCCGCTTTGAGGTAGAATATGCGCGTTTTTGGCCCAACAAACTCACCCGGGCAGTCGCGCCATGATAACCAAGCCGCGTTCGGCGCGCAGTCTGCCTTGAACATTCAACCGGGAGTCCAGCATGCAATTCTCCGTGAAGACCGGCGACCTCACCGCCCTCGCCGCCGACTGCCTTGTTGTCGGCGTATTCCAGAACCGCGAACTCACCCGAGCTGCCGAGACCTTGAACACGGCCAGCGGTGGCAAGGTACTGGAGGCGATGCGCGAGGACGGCTTCAGCGGCAAGAGCGGCGAAACCCAGCTGCTGCTGCGCGCGCCGGAGATCGCCGCCAGGCGCGTGCTGCTGGTGGGCCTGGGCAAGCGCGAGGAGCTGCGCAACTTCCGTCTCGAAAAGCCCTTCCGCGCCGCCGCCGCGAAGCTGCAGGCCTGCGGTGCGAAGAACGTCGTGCTCGCGCTCAATGGCATTCTCGGTGATGACGAGGCGCGCGCCGCGCAGGACATCGTCACCGCCTTCGCCAACGCCTTCTATCGCTTCGACGCCTGCAAGAGCAAGAAGGAAGAAGACGCCAGGGCACCCGCGCGCGTCGCCCTGCATGCGACCGACAGCTCCGCCGCGCTCCGCAACGCCATCAAGGCCGGTGAGGCGCTGGCCGCCGGCATGACGCTGACCCGCGATCTCGGCAACCTGCCGGGCAACATCTGCACGCCGACCTACCTCGCCGAGCAGGCCAAGGCCATGGGCAAGACCTACGAGAATCTCAAGGTCACGGTGCTGGACGAGAAGAAGATGGAAGAGCTGGGCATGGGCGCCCTGCTGTCCGTCTCCCGCGGCAGCCGCCAGCCGGCCAGGCTGATCATCTTCGAATACAAGGGCGGCAAGGCCACGCAGAAGCCGCACGTGCTGGTCGGCAAGGGACTTACCTTCGACGCCGGCGGCATTTCGCTCAAGCCGGCGCCGGCCATGGACGAGATGAAGTTCGACATGTGCGGCGGCGCCAGCGTGTTCGGCACCATGAAGGCGCTGTGCGAATACGGCGCGAAGCTGAACGTGATCGGCATCGTGCCGGCTTCCGAGAACCTGCCCGACGGCGCGGCCAACAAGCCGGGCGACATCGTCACCTCCATGTCCGGACAGACCATCGAGATCCTCAACACCGACGCCGAGGGCCGCCTCATCCTCTGCGATGCGCTCACCTACGCCGAGCGCTACAAGCCGGAAACGGTCATCGACATCGCCACCCTCACCGGCGCCTGCGTGATCGCGCTGGGCGCGCACGCCACCGGCCTGCTCGGCAATGACGACGCGCTCATCGATGACCTGCGCCGCGCCGCCGACATCTCCGGTGATCGCGTCTGGCCGCTGCCGCTGTGGGACGACTACCAGGAACAGCTGAAGTCGCCGTTCGCCGACGTGGCCAACGTCGGCGGCCGCGAGGCCGGCACCATTACCGCCGCCTGCTTCCTGGCACGCTTCACGAAGAAATTCCGCTGGGCGCACCTCGACGTCGCCGGCACCGCCTGGACCGCCGGCGCCAACAAGGGCGCCACCGGCCGCCCGGTGCCGCTGCTGTTCCAGTATCTGTTGAACAAGGCGTGAGACGTAAAACGTGAGACGCAAGACGACGGTGAACGCAGCCATCGTCTTGCGTCTTGCGTCTCACCTCTCACGGTTTTCCAGATGACAGAAATCGACTTCTACGTTCTGCCCGGAAGCGCGCCAGGAAAGCGCGAGGTGCTGGCCTGCCGCCTGGCGGAGAAGGCCTGGTCGCTGGGCCACGAGGTGTTCGTGAACACGCCGGACGCGTCCGTGGCGCGGCAGCTGGATGAACTCCTCTGGAGCTTTCGCGACATCAGCTTCGTGCCGCATGCACTCGCCGGCAACGGCGAGTCCGCGCCGGTGCTGATCGGCGCGGGCGCGGAGCCGCCCGCGAGCAGTTACCTGCTCATCAACCTGGCGGCTGAAGTGCCGGCGTTCTTCAGCCGCTTCGAGCGGGTGGCGGAAATCGTTTCCGAGGAACCCGCGGTGCGCGACGCCGGCCGCGAGCGGTTCCGTTTCTACCGGGATCGCGGTTACTCTCTCCGCACGCACAAACTCTGACGCAACGATGAACGATCCCCGCGAAGGCGCGCACGACGACATCCCGGAACTGGAAGATATTGTCGAAACCGCACCGGCCGTGAAGCCCGCGCCGCCGCCCAATCTCGACCTGTTCGCCTCCCCTGCCGATCTCGACGCGTTGCGCGAGCGCGTGCTGATGGAGCTGCGTCCCGCGCTCGAGGAACTGACCGTGACGCTGGAAGCGGAATTCCGCGAGACCCTGCGCCGGCAAGGCGAGGCGCTGCTCGAGGAGAAGCTGCCGGAGATTCTCGCCCGCGCGTTCGAACGGCATTGATTGAACCACCCGACACCGCGGCCACGACTGCCGCTGAATGACAGGCATCCATGGACAAGACCTACGAACCCCACGAGATCGAGCAACGCTGGTACAGCTTCTGGGAGAAGCGCGGCTATTTCGCGCCGCAGGGCGAGAACGCGCCGAGCTACTGCATCCTGATCCCGCCGCCCAATGTCACGGGCACGCTGCACATGGGTCATGCCTTCCAGCACACACTGATGGATGCGCTGATCCGCTACCACCGCATGCAGGGCAAGCGCACGCTGTGGCAGCCCGGCACCGATCACGCCGGCATCGCCACGCAGATGGTGGTCGAGCGGCAGCTGAACGCCGAAGGCAGGACGCGCCACGATCTCGGCCGCGAGGAGTTCGTCAACAAGGTCTGGGAGTGGAAGGAATACTCCGGCGGCACCATCACCCGGCAGATGCGCCGCCTCGGCGATTCCACCGACTGGTCGCGCGAGGCCTTCACCATGGACCCCGGCATGTCGCGCGCGGTCATGGAAGTGTTCGAGCGTCTCTACGACCAGGGCCTCATCTACCGCGGCAAGCGGCTGGTGAACTGGGACCCGGTGCTGCGCACCGCGCTGTCCGATCTCGAAGTCATCTCCGAGGAAGAAGCCGGCAAGCTCTGGCACCTGAAGTATCCGCTCGCGGATGGCACAGGGCATGTGGTGGTCGCGACCACGCGTCCCGAGACCATGCTCGGCGATACCGCGGTCGCGGTGCATCCCGAGGACGAACGTTACAAGGCGCTGATCGGCAAGACCCTGCGCCTGCCGCTCACCGGCCGCGAGATTCCGGTGATCGCCGATGACTACGTCGATCCCGAGTTCGGCTCGGGCTGCGTGAAGATAACGCCCGCGCACGACTTCAACGACTACGAGATCGGCCTGCGTCACAAGCTGCCGATGATCAACATCTTCACGCCCGATGCGAAGCTCAACGACAACGTGCCGGAGAAGTACCGCGGCCTTGATCGCTTCGAGGCGCGCGAGGCGGTGCTGAAGGACCTCGAGGCCGAAGGCGCGCTGGTGCGCATCGACGATCACAGGCTGATGGTGCCGCGCGGCGACCGCTCCAATGCCGTGGTCGAGCCCTACCTCACCGACCAGTGGTACATGAAGATGCGCCACGAGGACCCGGCGCTGGACCTCGGCGGCAAGGCCATCAAGGCGGTGGAGTCCGGCGAGATCCGCTTCGTGCCGGAGAACTGGTCGAAAACCTACTTCCAGTGGATGCACAACCTGCAGGACTGGTGCATCTCGCGGCAGCTGTGGTGGGGCCATCGCATTCCCGCCTGGTACGACAATGCAGGCAACGTGTATGTCGGCCAGAGCGAGGAACACGTTCGCGACAAGTACGGCCTCGGCCGTGACGTCAACCTTACCCAGGATGAGGACGTGCTCGACACCTGGTTCTCCTCCGCGCTGTGGCCGTTCGCGACCCTCGGCTGGCCGGACAGGACGACCGACATCAAGGCCTTCCTGCCGAGCAACGTGCTCGTGACCGGCTTCGACATCATCTTCTTCTGGGTGGCGCGCATGATCATGATGACCATGCACTTCATCCAGGACGATGCCGGCAAGCCCGTCGTGCCGTTCAGGGAGATCTACATCACCGGCCTGATCCGCGACGAGCACGGCCAGAAGATGTCCAAGTCCAAGGGCAACATCATCGATCCCATCGATCTCATCGACGGCATCGATCTCGATGCGCTGGTGGCCAAGCGCACCTCCGGCATGATGCAGCCGCATCTCAAGGACAGGATCGAGAAGAACACGCGCAAGAGCTTCCCGGAAGGCATCAAGGCGCATGGCACCGACGCGCTGCGCTTCACGCTCGCCGCGCTGGCCTCGCCCAGCCGCGACATCAACTTCGACCTCGGCCGCCTGGAAGGCTATCGCAACTTCTGCAACAAGATATGGAACGCCGCGCGCTACGTGCTGATGAACACCGAGGGCCAGGATTGCGGCGCGAACGGCGGCGACATGGAATTCAGCGCCGCGGATCGCTGGATCCGTTCGCGGCTCGGCCGAATGCTCGCCGAAATCGACCGCCAGCTCGCGGTGTATCGCTTTGACCTCGCCGCCAACGCCATCCACGAGTTCACCTGGGGCGAGTTCTGCGACTGGTACCTGGAGCTTTCCAAGCCGGTGCTGCAATCGGAAAGCGCGACGGACGCGCAGAAGCGCGGCACGCGCAACACGCTGGTCACGGTGCTGGAAGCGCTGCTGCGCGCCATCCATCCGTTCATGCCGTTCATCAGCGAGGAAATCTGGCAGCGTGTCGCGCCCCTGGCCGGCGTCGATGGCGAGACCATCATGCTGCAGCCGTGGCCGAAGGCGGCCGACTACCCGGCGGACGAGACCGCCGAGAAGCAGATGCACTGGGCGATGGAATTCATCCTCGGCGTACGCCGCATTCGCGGCGAGATGAACCTCTCGCCGTCGAAACCCGTGCCCGTCATGCTGGAAAACGCTTCTGCCGAGGACCGGCAGATCCTCGAACGCCAGGCGCCGCTGGTGAAGTTCCTTGCGCGCCTCGGAGACATCACCGTCCTCGACGGCGACCCGCCGCCGAGCGCGGTGGCGCTCATGCCAGGCGGCATGCGCATTCACCTGCCGATGGCGGGCCTCATCGACAAGGACGCCGAGCTCAAGCGCCTCACGAAGGAAATCGAGAAGGTCGCGAAGAACCTCGAAGGCTGCAGGCGCAAGCTCGCCAACGACAACTTCGTGAAGAACGCGCCGGAAGAAGTCGTCGCCCAGGAACGGCAGCGCGTCGCGCAGATGGAAACGACCTTGAAGGAACTCGAAACGCAGCGCGAGCGCATCGCCGCGTTGTAAGAAAACGTTCGAACCAGGGATGAAAAAAAGCCGCGGGAAATCGCGGCTTTTTCTTTTGGAATGGACTCTTTTTAAGGGACAGGATCAACAGGATTCAGAAGGATTTAGCGGATTCTTCCGTAATGGTCGTTGCCCGGATTGAGCGAAGCGAAATCCGGGTGTCGACACAGAAATCCTGTCAATCCCGTTTATCCTGTCCACTCCCAGGCCGCGCTCCTCTCGTGCAGAGCAAGCGCAACAGGGTGAGAAACCGTCCTGTCCCCCCCACGGCGCGTTGGTGCACAATAGCCCGATCCTTTCGCCCACGGCCAAACCCGGAAAAGGAGCCTGCATGGAGTTGAATTCCGGCACTGTCGCGAATACCCGCACCCGCACGCAGCCGCAGCTGGCCCGCGCGATGGGCACGGTAAACGGCATCCTGCTCGGCAAGGAGCGCGCGGTGCGCCTGTGCTTCGCCTGCATCCTGGCACGCGGACACCTGCTGATCGAGGACGTGCCGGGCGTGGGCAAGACGACGCTCGCGCAGACGCTGGCGCATGCGC
>JAJUFS010000034.1 GCA_029263725.1 Gammaproteobacteria bacterium
AATCCGTCCGCGCACGCGCTGCCGGATCACCTGGGCATGCTGCTGAAGAAGATCAACGATTGCATCGAGGTGCCGCCGCCGGGCGTGCCGCCGTACGTGGTCACCATGAACAGCAAGGTGCGCCTGCTGGACCTCGACGCCAGGCGCGAAATGGAATGCACCCTCGTCTTCCCGCTCAAGGCGGACGCCGACGAAGGCCGCATCTCCGTGCTCGCACCGCTTGGCGCCGCACTCCTGGGGTCCCGCGTCGGCAACACCATCGAGGTCTCCACGCCCTCCGGCGTACGCCGCTACCGCATCGAGGAAATGCTGTTCCAGCCCGAAGCCTCCGGCATGTACGAGCTGTAGCATCGAACGAAGAGAGCAACGAAGAAAGCCGCGCACTGCGCGGCTTTCCTGTTTTCATGCCCTGCAGAAGCTCGCGAAGCTTGCCGTGTCAATCAGCGCATTCAGGCGGAATTATCTGCGGTCGCTCTCCGGCACGCACCTCGCGTCCACCTCAGGCCACCGCCCTTTCCTGCATACGTGCTGCCAGTACGCGATACAGCGCGGTCTTCTGAATTGACGTACGGACGTGCTCGGGTGTGATGCGTGCGGTCCAGCGAAGCTCGATGCCGACTTCGGGTTCGCCCTCGGGCCGCCAGAGCAGCGGGTTGAGCATCCGTTTCCTGTCGCCGCGATGCGTGATCACGTATCGCCATGCCATCGGCATCGCGGGATGCCTGCCGGGAACGAGATGCACGCCTTCGATCTCAGCCCACTTCACGGACCAGCCCGGCTGGAGGAAGCGCGAGAACGGCGATGGCAGTGCGGAGGTGCAGCGGATGCCGTCGCGGTCGATGACAAGCCGTTCGAACTTCGACATCCAGCCGCCCATCAGCAGAAGCACCAGCACGGTGAAAAGCGCCAGGAACTTCCAGTCATTGAGCAGGTGCGTGAATGTCAGGTTCGGCGCCAGCGACCAGGCGATCGCGATCGCAACGGCAAATATCAATGTCATGCCAAGCAGGAAGAACGGCTCCGCCCGGGTGCTGAGTGCGGTCCATTTGCGCGAAAAGATGAATTCGCCCGTCGCCCAGGCATGCTGGCCCGCCCTGACTTCAGGCTGGTACGCGGCAATCTCGCCGGCTGCGGCAAGGTCAATGTCACCGCCGGCTTGCTCACGCTGCGCGCGCCGCTGCAGGGTGAGTCCTGACAGCAGCGCCGGGACACCGACCAGGAAAACGGCGAGCAGGCTGTAATCGAAGATGCGCGCGTACATGTCGTGCCGGGCGCGGTGGACGGCAAGTTCCTGCGTGAGTGCAACCGAACCGAAATCCTGCAGGCGTGCGCCGTCGGAGCTGAAACGATGAATGCGGAAGTTGCGCACATCGGCCACCAGCACCGTGTCGCCGGCCTCTGCCAGCTCGACCGGATCGGCATTGGCCGGCAGCTCGACCAGCTCCACGGCTCCGTGTTGCGGGATCCGGTACAGGAGTGCGTTGGCCATGTTGCTGTCGGCGACCAGCATCCAGAGCGCACCGGCGGCATCCCGCAGCGCGGCCGAGGGCAAGCCCGCAGTGCGCTCCATGCCGGGCCATGCGCCGGCGGGAGTGATTGCAAGGATGTCGCCGAACGCTTCCGTCGCCGCGGAAACCTCGACATGACGGCAGTGGTTCGTGTCCGCGAACGCGAGGCTGCCCTCTCCCGTCACCCGAATGTCGTTGGGGAAGCGCCATTTACCGCGGCTTTCGGCCAGCACCTCGCCGTGCTGTGAAAGCTTGAGCAGCCGATGCCTGGCGGGCTCGCTCACGAACATCGCCTGGCCGTCATGACCGGCATCGATGGCGAAGGCCCGACCCAGCTGCACGCCTGCAAGCACGCTGCATTCGCCGCTGCCCGGATGGCAGCGCATGAGATGCTCGACGGGATCGTCGAGATTGTTGCTGCGCGTAAGGATGCGAAGCGTTTCGCGGGCACTCAGCCCGGCGAGGCGGCCTTGCGCGAGCACGATGGAACCATCCGCCAGCACCGTAAGGTCACCGTGGAATGCCTCCACTCCCCAGTCGGCCAGATCGATTCGTTGAAGCATCTCGCCGTCGGGTGATTCGATGAACAGCACGTTGCCGACCACGACATGCACGCTCCCCTGCGGAGAGACCGTCAATGCGTTGAGGGCCGGCACCTGCAGGCGCTGGTGGTTCGCCCAGAGGCGCAGGAATACGGCGCCGCCGATGAGGACAATCACCGCAAGCACGAGGATCGCGGCACGCGGATCGGTTCTCTTCATGTCCATCCCCCTTTCTCTTTTTTCTTATGCCGCTCGCCATCCCCCTCTCCAGGGGGAAAGGCGAGCCCGGATTGAGCGCGGCGAAATCCGGGAGAACCTGCACGATCTCGCGAATCAGCGTAGCCGTTCCTTGAGCTCCTGCCGGTAGCGACGGCTTACGGGCACCGCCGCGCCGGTGACGAGATGGGCGCGGGCATCGCCGGTGTCGAACGGTTCGATTTCCCTGACGCGGTCGAGATTGATGATGGCGCTGCGGTGCACGCGCGCGAAGCCTTGTGATTTCAGCTTCTGCTCGATGCCGCTCATGGTCTCGCGCAGCGGGTAGAGCCGCTCGCCGACATGCAGGGTGACGTAGTTGGCGGCGGATTCGACCCAGTCGATGTCTTCCACCTTGACCAGGAACTCGCGGCCGAGCTTCCGGACAAGGAAGCGGTCAACGACCGGCTCGGCGGATTCCGCCTCGTGGCCTTCAGTGAGGAATTCCGCCTCGCCCTGCCAGCGGCGCAGCACGAGCCGATACAGATAGACGATCGCGAGGAAGCCCGCGTAGATGCGAATGTCCTTCAGGTATTCGTAGAGAAATTCACTGCCCCACGGCCCGAAGTCGTAATACTCTCCCACCCGCCAGTACGCCAGCTTGCGCAGCGCCACCATGCCGGCCACGTGCATGATCGAAACCGGCAGGGTGAACAGCAGGTGCCAGAGCCAGTTCCAGCGGGAATGGGCGCGGCCAATGGGAAAATGGCGATCGAAGACGAGCATCACCGGAATGATGCCGAGCCAGAGCAGCGCGCTGGTCGTTTCCCAGATCCACGGTTTCCAGCCGGCGAGCGGCGAGTCGACGCGCGCCAGCTCCATGTTCTGGGTAATGCTGTTGGCGGTGATGTTCATCACGAAGAACAGCAGCCAGAAGGCGATCTCGTAGCGGCGCCGGTGCGCGAGATAACGTTGTGGATCCATGCTCCCTCCCCGAACGGCGGATTCTAGCGATTTCGTTCGTCCCTCGCTGCCGCCGCTTGTCCCTCCCGCGCCGCTTGCCATCCCTTTTGGCTGTGAAAGGCCGCGCGTGACGCGGAAAGTGGCGACACCAGAACAAGGAGACCGGGATGAATTCCACTCGCCGCCACGACATCGACGCGCTGCGCGTACTCGCCTTTGCGCTGCTCATTCTCTACCACGTGGGCATGTTCTACGTGGCGGACTGGGGCTGGCACATCAAGTCCGCCTACCTTTCCGAATGGCTGCAGTACCCCATGCTGCTGGTGAATCGCTGGCGCATGCCGCTGCTGTTCCTGATTTCCGGATTGGCAGTGAACTTCCTGCTGGCAAAAACGACCACGGGCGAGTTCGTGCACTCGCGCGTGAAGCGGCTGCTGCTGCCGTTGCTGTTCGGCATGGCAGTGGTGGTGCCGCCGCAGGCGTACCTGCAGGCGGTGTCGAACGGCTCATTCGCGGGCAACTATGTGGAATTCCTGGTCGCGTACTTCACCTTCCAGCCCTGGCCGGAAGGCGCCTTCGATGGCTCGCATGTCGGCATCACCTGGAACCATCTCTGGTACCTGCCCTACCTGCTGGCCTACAGCCTGGTTCTTGCGGCGGCCCTGCCGCTGCTGCGCTCAAGGGCCGGGCTGTGGCTCGCGCAACGCTTTCGCTCGCTGCGCGGCGTGTGGCTGGTGCTGCTGCCGTCAGTACCGCTGACGTTGAGCGCGTGGTTCATGGACTACCCGAGCACGCACGACCTCCTCACGGACTGGGAGAACCACGCGCGCTACTTCACCGTGTTCCTGTTCGGTTACTGGCTGGGTACGGACAAGGCCATGTGGGAAAGACTGCGGGGCATGCGCTGGGCATTGCTGCTGACGGGCATCGCGAGCTTTTCGGCGCACCTGCTGCTGATCAGGATACTCTCGAGCGCACCTGGCTGGCATCGCGCCGCGTATGACTTCTTCGCATTCCTGAATGCGTGGGTCTGGCTGTGCCTGGTGCTGGCATGGGGGCACCATTTGCTCAACCGTCCGTTCCGCTGGCTGCCCTACGCCACCGAAGCGGTTTATCCCTGGTACATCCTTCACCAGACGATCACCGTGATCGCCGGGTTCTGGCTGGCGCAGTGGCGCCTCGGCCCGGTGCTGGAACCGCTGCTGGTCATCACGGCGACGATCGCAGGCTGCCTGCTGTTGCACGAGTTCGTGGTGCGAAGGGTGAGCTGGCTGCGGCCGCTGTTTGGCCTGAAGCCGGCAGCGAAGCAAGCACAGGTTCCGGCGGAAGCGGTTTCCCGGACCACTTCATGAGCTTGCAGCCCTCTCCCCCAACCCCTCTCCCGCGAGGGGAGAGGGGAGCAGGAGTTTTCCCCTCCCTTCGCACGCTCTTCGCCCCTTTCCAACCCACTCTTCGGCGCGCTCTTCACCCCCTTTCCCAAAGGGGGTCGCAGCGAAGCGGCGGGGGGATTTCCGGGACTCGACATATGCTCGGAGTTGATAATGATTCTCATTTGAGAGCATACTGGGGGCGACACAGAGGAGGGCTCGCCATGAACGAAGGCTATGCCCAGGCGATCAACCTGGAACGACTGGAACGGCAGCTGGCGCGGTGCGCGGAACTGGACTCGCACCCGCCGGAACGTTGCGCACGCAAGACCGTGATGCAGAGCGTCTGTCCGTGCATCGCGGCCGAGGAGGCCATCTGCAACGTGCTCACCAGCACCGTCCATGAGGCCTGTCATCGATAGCTTCCTGCTATGACAGAAGGAAAAACTATCAATTTCCTTTAAGAGCTTCCGGGCGCTAACCTTCATACATCGAGTAAATCGCGATCAAGACCGCGATAGACAGAGAAGATGAGGAAAGCGCCATGACCGACCGCAACAAGACCCTCACCAGCGCCGCCGGCGCCCCGGTGGCCGACAACCAGAATTCGCTGACCGCAGGGTCTCGCGGCCCGGTGCTGCTGCAGGACGTGTGGCTGATCGAGAAGCTCGCCCACTTCGACCGCGAGCGCATCCCCGAGCGCGTCGTGCACGCCAAGGGCTCCGGCGCCTACGGCGTGTTCCGGCCCACGAAGGACATTTCCCGCTACACCAAGGCCCGGGTGTTCACGCCCGGCACCGAGACGCCGCTGTTCCTGCGCTTCTCGACGGTCGCCGGCGAGCGCGGCGCGGCCGATGCCGAGCGCGACGTGCGCGGTTTCGCGATCAAGTTCTACACCGAGGAAGGCAACTGGGACCTCGTCGGCAACAACACGCCGGTGTTCTTCGTGCGCGATCCGCTGAAGTTCCCCGACTTCATCCACACGCAGAAGCGCGATCCGCGCACCAACCTGCGCAACAACGCGGCTGCCTGGGACTTCTGGTCGCAGAGCCCGGAGTCGCTGCACCAGGTGACCATCCTAATGAGCGACCGCGGCCTGCCCCGCAATTACCGCGAGATGCACGGCTTCGGCTCGCATACCTATTCATTCATCAATGCCGACGGCGCACGCTTCTGGGTGAAGTTCCATTTCAAGTCCCGGCAAGGCATCAGCTTCTACACGGACGAGGAAGCCGCGGCGCTGGTCGGCAACGACCGCGAGAGCGCACAGCGTGACCTGTTCGAGAACATCGAGGCCGGCAGTTTCCCGCGCTGGCGGGTATGCGTGCAGGTCATGCCGGAGGCCGAGGCGAAGAGTTATCACATCAATCCCTTCGACCTCACCAAGGTGTGGCCGCACGCGGATTATCCGCTGATCGAGATCGGCGAGCTCGAACTCAACCGCAACCCGGAGAACTACTTCGCGGAAGTGGAGCAGGCCGCGTTCACGCCCGCGAACGTGGTGCCCGGCATCGGCTTTTCGCCCGACCGCATGCTGCAGGGACGGCTGTTCTCCTACGGCGACACGCAACGTTATCGCCTCGGCATCAATCATCACCAGATCCCGGTGAATGCACCGCGCGCCAGCGTGCAGAACAACTATCACCGTGACGGCGCGATGCGCGTCGACGGCAACGGCGGCGGCCGCGTGAACTACCAGCCGAACCGTTTCGGCGATTACCGGCAAAGTGCGTATGCACTGGAACCACGCCTGGAAGCGGGCGCGTTCGCGGACCACTACGACCATCGCGAGGATGACGATTACTACAGCCAGCCTGGCGCGCTGTTCCGGCTGCTGAACGACGAGGAACGCGAGCGCCTGTTCGCGAACATCGCGCGCAGCATGGCCGGAATCCCGCAGGAAATCATCGACAGGCAGCTCGTGCATTTCACCAAGGCTGATCCCGCCTACGGTGCGGGCGTGGCGAAGGCGCTCGGCGTGAAACTGCCGGAAGCGGCCTGAGGAGGCAGGCATGAAGAACAACGACGTGCATATCGACATGGAAACCTTCGAGCTCGCGCAGCGGACCTTCCAGCTCGCGCGCGAAGGCGACGCGGACTCGCTAAGGCACATGCTCGCGCTTGGCCTGCCCGCCAACCTCATGAATGCGAAGGGCGACAGCCTGCTGATGCTGGCGAGCTACCACGGCCACGTGGATGCCGCGCGAGCCTTGCTCGAGCATGGTGCCGATCCCGCGCTCACGAACGACCAGGGACAGACGCCGCTCGCCGGCGCGGCCTTCAAGGGCGATGTCGAGATCGTGCGCCTGCTGCTGGAACACGGTGCGCCGGTCGATGGGCGTTGCGCTGACGGCAAGACGGCGCTGATGTTCGCCGCGATGTTCGATCGCGTGGCCGTGATGGATCTGCTGATCGATCACGGCGCGCAGCCCGACCTCCGGGATCGCGCAGGTCAGAGTGCACTCGATTACGCCGAGGCCATGGGCGCACAGCACGCCGCCGCGAAGCTGGCCTTCCCATCGTACGCACTGGCGAGCTGAACCCTCTCGCTGCTCCCTCTCCCAAAGGGAGAAGGGGAATTAGGAAATCCCTCCCCGCCCTCCTTTGAAAAAGGGAGGGCGTTTTTTTCACCCTCTTTCCAAAGGGGGCGCCGCGCGGCCGGCGAGGGGATTTCACGAATCAATGCGCGCGCGCCAGCGCCTCGGCGTGAAGGCGCTTCAAGGCCTCGCTCACCTGCACGGAGAAGCCCGCGTCACCTTCTTCCAGCGATCGCACGCTGGCGGGCAGGCGTTCGATCTCGCCGCGCGCGTACAAGGCCGCAAGCCTGGGGTCCAGCGTGGCGGCGGCCAATGCCTCGCCTTGCCGTACGATGGGCACGAGCAGGGGCTTGGCTTCGCGCATCTCGTCACGCAAGGTGATTTCGTCACGCAGGATGTGGCCTTCGTCATCGCGGTAGCGGTACACCTGTTTCGCCCCCGGCAATACGGGCTTGCCGGGCGAGTCCTTGATGCGCGGCTCGCCGTCGTAAAGCGTGAGCTTGTAGACGAGATCAAGGTAAGGAGCATCCGCGGACGTGCCCATCGCCGTTCCCACGCCAAAGGCATCGATGGGCGCGCCTTCCTCGACGAGACGCGCGATCTGGTATTCATCCAGCCCGCCGCTCGCGACGATCTTCACCTGCTTCAGTCCGGCAGCATCAAGACGCATGCGTGCCTCGCGCGCAAGCGCCGCGAAGTCGCCGGAATCGATGCGTATCGCGCCGATGTTGAATTCATCGCCCATCTCCCGGTGGAGCGCGATGATCTTCTCCACGGCATCGATGGTGTCCCAGGTATCGACCAGCAAGGTGGTACCGGGATAAAGCGCGGCGTATTCGCGGAAGGCCTGGGTTTCATCGCCATGCGCCTGGATGAAGCTGTGCGCCATCGTGCCCTGTGCGGGCACATTGAACATGAGCGCGGCGAGTACGTTGCTGCTGCCATCCAGCCCCGCCACCTGGAAGGCGCGCACACCGTGAAGCGCCGCATCGGTGCCATGCATGCGCCGCATGCCGAAATCCATCACCGGCCTACGGCCCGCGGCGAGCACCACGCGCACCGCCTTGGAAGCAAGCACGGTCTCGAGATGTACCAGGTTCATCAGCAGGCTTTCCAGCAACTGCGCTTCCGCGATCGGCGCGGTCACTTCCAGCAGCGGCTCGTTGGCAAAGACCGGCGTGCCTTCTGGCATGGCGACGATGTCGCCGCTGAAGCGAAAATCCTCCAGCCAGCGCAGGAAGTCATCGCGAAAACCCGGCAGCGTTGCCAATTGATCCAGGGCGGAGCGTTCGAAGCGCAGGGATGCGGCAAGATGCGCGGCATGCTGCTGCCCGCAGGCGAGCATGAAGCGCCGCACCGGGGGCAGCTTGCGGAAATAAAGACTGAAGGTCGCGGTGCCGGACATGCCGGAGGCCTGGTAGGCCTGCAGCATGCTCAGCTCGTAAAGGTCGGTGAACAGCGCGAGGTTGCTCGCGTCCACGTGTAAGCGTTCAGCCATGCGCCCGCCCCTGGTTGCCCTTGGTGACCTTAACCGACACGGCTGGCCGCGTGACTCCGATAAACCTCCTAGGCGGCCGGTTTCGCCTGGCTCAGCCCGCGCTGCGCGCCGGCGTGAGCAACGGCGGGCGATATACCGTCATCACGATGGACAGCAGGATCACCACGCCGCGTGCGATCGTCGGCAGCCAGCCGCCCAACGCGGTCGTATCCACCGCGAACACCGCCCACCAGGCATTCATGGCCATGTGCATGAACGCCGGCACCCAGAGGTTGTCCCAACGCATCAGCAGCCAGCTGAACCACACGCTGCCGATGGCGGTGATCGCGAAGATGCCCAGCGCCTCCATGGGTGCGGAAGCCTGGTAGAGGTGCGCGAGACCGAACGCCACCGCCGGTAACAGCGCAGCCGGCCAGAACGGCAGGCGCGCCCAGCGATACAGCATCCAGAAGGCGAAGCCGCGGAACACGATTTCTTCCAGCAGCGGCGCGAAGCCTGAGAAGAACAGCAGGCGCATCGGATCGATGCTGTCGGATACCGGTCCGCTCATGGCGAACGTGATGGGCATCGGCAGCGTGGCAATGAGCGCGAACAGCGCCGCGACATGCACCGGACGCAGCAGCCTGAGCTCGCGCAGCGCGCCAGCCATGCCCGTTCTGGCGATGGCCATCACGCCGAGCACGCAGACGCTCACTTCGAGCAGCGAGACCACCGACCAGCGCAGGTAGCCGGCAAGACCAGGCAGGATCATCGCCACCAGGCGAGGCATCGGAAACGCGGCAACCAGGAATACGGCAACGATGAAGACCGCAAGAATGACGCGGCCGGCGAAGCTGTTGTTGTTCACGTTGACACTCCCCCCAAGGATGAAACCAGTCTAGCACTGGCAAGGCAAACCGCCAGCACCAAGGGGGACCGGGAATGACTAGTGCCGCCGTCGCTGGTCGGCGTGCGGGGAGCGTTCACGCGATCTGGGCGGCGGCGGCGATTCCCTGCACACGCGGTTTCGGCCGCTGCGCTTGGCTTCATAGACGGCTTCATCCGCGCGCTCGACCAGGGTGTCGATGCTGTCGCCCGGCCGCCACGCCGCGACACCCACGCTGACCGTGACCTTGCCGTCCACGCCGAAATCTTGCTGCTCGACGCGTTGACGCAAGCGCTCGGCCAGCGCCATGGCGGGTTCCAGCTCCGTGCCCGAGGCCACGAACACGAATTCCTCGCCGCCCCAGCGGCCGATGCTGTCGCCGCGGCGCAGTTCATGGCCGACCACCTGCGCAAGCCGCCGCAACACCTCATCACCCTTGGGATGGCCCAGCGTATCGTTGATGCGCTTGAAGTGATCGATGTCGAACAGGAACACCGCGAACGGCCGGCCTTCGCGTTCCGCCAGCGCGAGTTGCGTTTCGATGGCGTCCTCGATGCCGCGGCGGTTCCAGACCTCGGTGAGCGCATCGGTGTGTGCGATATGGCCGAGGCGCTGGTTGACGCGGCTCAGCTCGCGGCTGGTGCGTTCGGCTTCGTCACGCAGATGGCTGATCTCCAGCGCCGCGACCAGGATGCCGAGGTCCTCGGCAAGGTCGCGCGCCTTGCGGATCTCGATCTCGCGCCACGGCGCGGAATGGCCGCGCACTTCATCAACCCACGCGTCGAAGGACTTGCGCGGCGTGAGTATGACCTTGTCGCCTTCATGCTTGAGACGGTGCTTCGGCTGCCCGGCCCATGCCCGGACCACGGGCTCCTCGGCACGGAAGATCAGCAGCCAGCCCTCATCGTACACGCCGCGCATCAGCGACACGGCGAGCAGGCCGCAACAGCCGTGCCTGCCTTCCGGCAGGTCGCCCTCGCCTTCGAGATGCTCAGTCGCCCACACGCCGCCGTCGCTCGCGCGTTCCCGAAGCAGCTCAAGGATGGCGCTGATGTACTTTCGCGACGGCACGAGATCGATGCTCGCCATCGTATCGTGGTACACGAGCGCGATACCGCACGCGCGATATAACGCCATCCAGTCCGTGCCTTGCTGTTCCAGCAGCTCGGCGGGTTCGGGCAGGCGCCGTTGCGAGCGGGTCAGGCGGCTGCGCGTTTCGGTGACGGCCTGCATGAACTGCTCATCCTTTTCCTTTTCGAGCAGGAACAGGCGCTGCGTGGCAACCTGCGTCAGCACGAGCAGACCGTTGCGCAGATGTGCGGGCAAGGGATTCGGCCTCACCGCATGCATGCTGAGCAGGCCCCAGAGCACGTTCCCGGAACGAATCGCAATCGAATGCGAGGACAGGTTGCCCATGTTCTTCAGGTACTGGACGTGCACCGGCGAGACGGCGCGCAACACGCCATCGCCCATGTCCAGCGGCTTGTTGGTCAGCGGATTCAACGCCGGCACCAGCGGTACGGATGGCTGCGAGACGTCCTGGATGAAGCGCACCGGGTTGCGCAGGTACAGCGCACGCACCTGTTCCGGAATCTCTCCCGCAGGGAAATGCTGACCGAGAAAGCTGCCGACGTGAGGCGCGCGGTCCTCTGCCACCACCACACCATGCCATTCCTCGACGAAGCGATAGGCAACCGCGCGATCGTTGCCTGACAATGCCCGTGCGTGGCGTACCAGCATGTCCAGCAGCGTGTCGATGTCCTTCGCGGCCGAGAGCTGCATGACCATCTCGCTCAGCGAGGCAAGCATTCGCTTCACGCCCTCGCGCACGTCACGCTCGATTTCGAGCACCAGGGCGCCGTCGCTGCGATACGCCGTCACGTGAAAGGCTCGCCGCCCACCACGCAGGATGGGTGCGGTTGCAAACCCCTTCGCACGCCCTTCCCTGGCGATCTCCTTCCTTGCCCGGCGCAGAAGACTCTGGCCAAGCAGCTCCACGGGCCGCATTTCAAGCGCTTCCTCAACGTCGACCTCAAGCAACTCGGCGACGTTGGCGCTCACCTGCAGCACGCGCTTCAGGTCCTCGTCCACGGCAACCAGAACGCCATGCGCCTGGATGGCGCCAGGCGCATGCACAGGCTCCTGCGCGCACTCATTGAGGGCGCGTTTCAGCAGCTCCTCGTCGTATGGCCCGCTACCCACGGAACCCCTCCCGATCGCGGTCATCAAGGAAGGATTGCAGCGATGTGAACATGGCATTCGCGGCGGTCGCCGCCTCCCGCGGGTCGCAGCAAGCCTGGATGATTGCGGCGTCCTTGCGCAGCGCCGCCCAGCCACCGTGAAGGTAAAGGTGGAAGTAGCGCGCGCCGAACTTCTCGCTGAGACCAAGCTGCACGCGCAAGTTATCCGCGATGACGCGTCCGCCGAGCGTCGCGCCTTCCAGTACATAAAGCGCGCCCAACTGGCCGAGCGTCTGCATTGAGGGCAACGCGGAACGCGCGCAGATGGCGGGCAAGCCGCCCAGGGCGATCATGTCCTCACGCAACGGCAGCGAACGCCGCCGCCAGCGGTAATGTTCGAAATGCTCCCGGTGGTTGCGAAGGCTTGCTTCGATGACAGGCTCGATCGCGGAAAAGAATGCATGCAGGCAGTCCAGCGTGCGCAGGTATTCATCGCGATCAAGCCCGGGCGAGACGAGCGCGGCAAGGCGTGGCTGCGCCTCGATGCGCTCGTGCGCCTGCAGGGTTTCCTGCTTCAAAAGATCAAAAAGCCGCGGCCTGCCGGCCAGCGGCTTCGTTACGACAATCTCGGCACGGCCGTCGGAGAGCATCTTGTCTCGGGATGGTTCGATGTCACCGAGTGTAGCGAGCCGTCCGAAAACTGCGAGGCGGCCAGAAATTGTCAAACGTCAGTGCACGCCCTCGGCACAACGCGAACTCACCCGCTCGCGAATGATCTCCGCCAGCCGCCTCACGCCAGGCCCCGCGGCATCGATGTCGGAGAAGGCGAGATACACCTGAAGTGTGCGTGATGCGTCGCCGCGCAGCGGCAACACCTTGAGCGTGCCTTCGGCGAGCTCCGCGTGGATCTTGTCCTCCGGAAGCCAGGCGAAGCCGTAACCGCGGCAAACGGCGCCGATGGAGGTGGCCATGTTGGAGACCGTCCAGCGGATTTCGGAGTTCAACATCGGCGAGTCCTTCTGCCGCTGCGAACCGGTATCGCGCACCACCAGGTGACGGTGCTTGCGAAGGTCGCGCGTGGTGAGCTCGCGACCGAGCTGGTGCAGCGGATGCCGCGGATGCGCCACCGGCACGAAGCGCACCGGCAGCAGCGGCTCGGCAATGTAACCCGGCGGCACGTGCGGCGTGATGGCAATATCCACGCGGCCCTCCTGCAGCGCCTCGGTGCCGCCGGCCATCACCGTTTCATGCAGCTCGATGCGCGTCAGCGGACTCTCCGCGCCGAAGGTGTCGAGGATCTCGAGGATCAGCCAGGTCGGGAACAGCACTTCCACGGCGAGCGCGATCTCCGCCTCCCAGCCGGCGGATAGCTTGCGCGCCGCCCGTTCAATTCCCCCCGCTTCCTCCAGCAACAGGCGCGCGCGGCGATAGAGCATCTCGCCCGTGGGCGTGAGCACCGCCTTGCGGCCCTGGATCTCGAAGGCCTTCACGGCGAGCTGTTCTTCCAGCTTCTGCACCGCGTAGGTCACCGACGACTGGCTCTTGTGCAGCAGCTCGGCGGCCTGCGCGTACCCGCCCGCCTCCACCACCGCCACCAGCGCCCGCCACTGCTCCAGCGTGATGCGGGGCGCGTTGCTTTCATTCATATCGACTCACTCGATAAATAAACGCCAATATTTGCGCTTTTTTATCTGATTTGCCAAACATTTAATACGGATACCCAGAATTCGAACCCGGAGGTATCCCATGCAGACCCTGCTCGTCATCCAGGCCAGCCTGTTCGGCCACAACGGCCGCTCCTCGCAGCTCGCTGCCGAATACGTGGACGGCTGGAGAAAGGCGCACCCCAACGGCCGCGTCATCATCCGCGATCTCGCCGCCGACCCGGTGCCGCAGCTCACCGCCGAGCGCTTCCAGGCCTTCATCGCCCCGGAGCGCACTCCGGAACAGCAGGCCATCGCCGACTACTCCGCCATGCTCATCGACGAACTCACCTCCGCCGACGAGATCGTGCTGGCCGTGCCGATGTACAACTTCAACATCCCCACCGGCCTGCAGAACTGGTTCGACCACGTCGCCCGCGCCGGCATCACCTTCCGTTACACCGAGAACGGACCGGAAGGCCTGGTCAAGGGCAAGCGCGTGCGCGTGTTCATCGCCCGCGGCGGACAGTACGGCGAAACGCACTCGCAGACCGCCTACCTGCGACAGATCCTGTCCTTCATGGGAATGAGCGACATCGTCTTCGTGCACGCCGAAGGGCTGAACATCAACGAAACGGTGCGCGAGCAGGCGCTGACGAAAGCGCGACGGGTCATCGAAGAACTGGTGGAGCAGAGAGCGGTGGCCTAACGCCGCCGTACTGCTCTTCTGAAGTACGGGGCCCGACCGCGACAGGCCAGCGCAAAAAACGGGAAGAATCCTCTGCCAGGCGCGGTGATCATTCGCCCACCCTGGCAAACGAGGACCTCCGCGAATGAAGCTCTACGATTACCTCCCCTCGCAGAACGCCTGGAAAGTGCGCCTGCTGCTGAACCATCTCAGCATCGAGTACGACACCGTGCCGGTGAGCATCTTCGAAGGCGAAGGCCAGCAACCGGAGTTCCTGGCGAGGAACCCGGTGGGCGCGGTGCCTGTGCTGGAACTGGACGATGGCCGCACGCTGGCGGAATCCAATGCCATCCTGATCTATCTCGCCGAGGGCACGCCCTACCTGCCGGAAGATTCCTGGGAACGGGCGCAGGTGGCCCGCTGGATGTTCTTCGAGGAGGACTACATCCAGAACGGCATCGCGTCCCTGCGCCACTGGACCATGACGGGCAAGATTCGCAACCGCAGCGAACAGATAATTGCGCAGAAGCGCGCCATCGGCATGAAGACGCTGCGCATCCTCAACCACTGGCTGAGCGAGCACGACTTCCTCGCTGCCGGCCGGTATACCATTGCCGACATGGCAGTGTTCGCATACACGGCATTCGCGGACGAGGCAGGCCTACGGCTTGAGGACTTCCCGGCGGTGATGCGCTGGATCGAGCGCGTACGCGCGCAGCCCGGCTTTCTTGCAACCGTGCATACGTATTCCATCGACCCGCATTCCGCCAATGAGCTCCCGTAAGCAACGAATCTACTGGCCGCGCACGCTGCTCGCGGCATGCCGCGAGATCGAGGCCGGCGATGGCGCAAGCTCGCTCGCGGGTATTGCCGCCGGCATCAACGTTAGCGCCTCGGAACTGCACCGTCAGTTCACGCGCCGGCTTGGCATCACGCCGCGCGCGTATGCCGAGGCATTGCGCCTGCATCGCCTCGCAAGAGGCGGAAAGAACACGCTGGATGCGATCTATGACGCTGGGTTTGAGTCGGTGACCACCGCCTACAACGCCGCGGCGCGTGCGCTCGGCGCCAGTCCAGCGAAACTGCGCAAGACCATAGACATCGGCTGGTGGATGGGGCTTTCCGATCTCGGCTGGATGCTCATGGCCGCCACCGATAAAGGCATCTGCTGGCTGGCATTCGGCAACGAACCCGGTGCGTTGCTCGAAGAAATGCGCGCAGCCTTTCCGAAGGCCCGGCTGCACAACGATGAAGAACGGCTGCATGGCTGGTTCGAGCAAGTGCGCGAGTTCGTGCTGCTCCCGAAGGAAGCGCTCGACCTGCCCCTTGACGTGCAAGGCACTGCCTTCCAGGCCAGCGTATGGCAGGCGCTTCGCCGCATCCCGCTCGGCAAGACGGTGTCATATACGCAGGTAGCAAAGGAACTCGACAGCCCGAACTCGGTGCGCGCGGTCGCCTCCGCCTGTGGACGCAACCCCGTCGCACTCGTGATCCCATGCCATCGCGTGCTTGGTTCTGACGGACGCCTCGCCGGCTATCGCTGGGGCCTTGAGCGCAAGGCACGGCTGCTGGAACGCGAGCGCGGCAAAAGGTCAGGCGAATCAGCGGAAGACTGAACGGCGGTATAACCGTTGATGATTCAGCTTCTTCCCTGCCATCTGTCTTCAAGTTCCGTGAGCCTGTCCTCTGCCGCACCCAACTGGCCGCCAAAGAACGCCGAGACCTCGCGAGAGAAAATCTCTGCCGCTCTTGCCAGAGCGTACATCTTCAGGAATGCGCTGACCTTCCCCCTGACTTTGGTCCACACGTAATGTGGGAAATCAAAGTTATCACACCGCTTGTCGTGCGAACACGGCAGGCGGAACATAGCCAAGTGAACTGTGCGGTCGGATCTCGTTGTAATGTTCTCTCCATTGCTTGATCGTTGATCTCGCGTCAGCCATATCCCGGAACCAATGCTGGTTCAGGCAGTTGT
>JAJUFS010000060.1 GCA_029263725.1 Gammaproteobacteria bacterium
GGTTGCCCCCGTTGCCGTTCTTGCTGGTGTCGTTCTGTGCCATCGTGTTCTTATCCTTTGCGTAGTGTCTTTGCTGCGGGGGCTTGATAGCCCGGCGCGAGCTTTGCGTTCTCAACGCCATACAGCGCCAGCGGATCGCTGAGCCATAGGCGGTACTGTTCTTCCTTGAGGCGGTGGTCGGGCGAGCAGTCCACACTCCAGCGCAGCAGCATGTAGCCCGCCACCGCTGCGCGCACGCGCATCCGGATCGAGCCCCCTTCCATCCCGTAGTCCATCTTGATGATTTCCGGGCGTGCGAGGCGCGGATGCGGGACCAAATCCAGCTCAACGATGCGCGTCCACTGGATATCGTTGTCTGGCCGTTCGAAGGCCTGCGGCTCTTCGTCGAGCAGCGTTGGTGCTTCGATGCGGGTGACGACAAAATCCCGAAACTCCCCGCTCTTGCGATCAAAGGCCCGGACGTGCCAGCGCAGGCCGGTGTCCACCAGCGCGAAGGGCACGATGACCCGTTCCGATTCGCCGCTGCTCATTGAGTGGTAGCGGATGGCGAGGGGACGCTTGGCGTGGATCGCCCGGCAAACCGGGGCCAACACATCCATCCTGGGGTTGCTCAGAGCGGTGGGCGACTCGCACGGCAGCAGCGGCTGCAGGGGTTTTGCAGAGGGGCCATTCACGCCATCGCCGAAGCCCTGCGCCAGCGCCGACAGCACGCGCTGTGGAGCGTGCTCGAACAGCGGGGAGAACGCCTGCCCGATGCGGTAGATCTTGTTTCGACCGTCAAAGGTGATGTTCTGCGGCGCGATTTCCCGGTACAGCGCCAGATCGCGCGTCGCCCCTGCCGGAGCCACGCCGAAGCGATCGATCAGGTCTGGGCGACCGATCTCACCAAAAAAGTAGAGCCGGAAGTCGATGTAGGCCAGCCGCTCGCGCTGGGCATGGCTCAAGGTCTCGACGCGCTGGGGCTGAGTCACCGAAGGCTCCTCATCCAAGGCGGACGACCGAAAGACTGCGATTGGTTTTGTGTCTGTCCATTGCTAGGCGGTTAACGTCATCAAACTGATGACATTATGCGCCACAACTTGAACTACAACAACACGAGCGTAGCTACGACTCGGGAGTCGAGTTCGATTTCGTGTTTGGGGATTGAACCGGCGTCCGCAATCAGAAGCCGTTTCGACACCCAATCTCACCCATTCCTTGCCGCCATCTAACCAGAGCAAGGCGGTAAATCAGGGTGAGGTGTGCGACTCCCTTGCCAAGCCCCCCGCATCGCCGTCACCAAGTTGCAGGCTTGCTACGAGGTCGCGGACGGTCATCTGTGGCCCGTTTTCCTGCGGCACAGTCACTTCTGGTACTGGCTTTGGAAGGGGCTCGCGCAGGCCGTCGCGCTCGAACTCGAGGACATCGGTCATCGCGTAACGCACCGTCTTGCTCAGCTTGACGAAGGGCGGGCCGCGTCGGATGGTGCGCCACCTGGCCAGTGTCTTGCTGCTCATCGCCCAGCGGGCGGCCAATTCGATCTCGGAAAGGAACTGTTCGGTCATCGTCATCTCCTTTGGAATGGTCACGATGAAGGCGCTGATCCCTCCTGGTGGCAAGCGGAATTTGGGCTTGTCAAGGCGAACTACCGCCCATTCGCGTCAAAAATCGGCAAATGAAAGTGGCCGTATCCTTGATAGGCCGCGTGGCGTCGCCTCAGCACCACCAAATCCTTGAAGGCCTCGCTTCGGCGGGGCATTTTGTTTCCGCGAACGCGACGCTGGCGTCGCATTCGCCATCGTCAATGCGGGGGAAGGCCGGGAGTTCGATCCTCCTCCGCTCCACCTGTCGCTTCGGCGGGGCCTTGCCTTTTTGTTCTGCGAACGCTGGCGTCGCACTGTCGCGTCCGCGGTTAACCCTGCGGGTTGCGGCGTTGCTGCGAAAGATCGATAGTCGTCACGTTGCGATTCTTTGGGGGGAGTTCCATGCATCGATTTCTTGCCGTTTGCCTGTTCCTGTTGCCGTTCGCCGGCCACGCCGCCGACCTGCGTGGCCTGTGGGTCGGTTATTACGCCTACGGCCCCGGCCAGCAGGTCGAGGCCGCGATGGTGCTCGAGCAGCTCGATGAAAAAATCGCGGGGCTCATGATCGAGCGCCAGACGTTCGGCGACGAGATCATCCCCGGCCTGCCTTCGTACCTGCTGGAAGGCAAGCTGAGCGATGACCTGCTGTCCTTCCAGAAGCACTACGCCCACCAGGAGGAGGGCGATCCCGTCGTCTACCGGCTGATGGTGTCGACGGACGGCCGCATGCTCACGGGTTTCTGGAGCGTTGGCGGCATGCAGGGCACGGCGACCTTTCATCGCGCCGCCGCCATGGAGGAGTGACGCGTCACGCGCGCCTGGCCAGGACGCGGATGGGATAGCTGCCCGCCGCTCTTTCCTTATCAATGCATTCCCGCATCTTGCATTGCGGCGGGTGCGTCGATAATGCGGGCATGCATGCACTCAGGTTTCCCTTCCCGCATCGGCGCACAAGTCGCGGCATTCAGGCAGCCCTTCAGCTTGCCGCGGCGCTTGCTTTGGCCTTTGCCAGCGGCGTGCAGGCGACGGAGGAGGCCGCCCAGCCGCGCACGCGGGAGCGGGGGCCGGTCAACCCGCTGAGGCTGCCGACGGGCAGCGACTATGCCGAGGCCTCGGAGCTGCCGCTGTCTTCCAACGAGCCGATGTATTTCGTGGTGGGCGGCACCGATGATGTCACGGCCCGCATCCAGCTCAGTCTGCAGTACCGCATCCTGAGCGAGGAAAGCACGCTGGTGCAGCGCTGGCCGTGGCTGGGCAAGATGCACTTCGGCTACACGCAGACAGCGTTCTGGGATCTGCGCGCGGATTCCTTGCCCTTCAAGGACACGCACTACCGCCCCAGCCTGTACTGGCAGCAGGTGCAGGATTACGACACCGGCGGAGTGGACGTGCTGCGCATCGGCTACGAGCACCTTTCCAATGGCAAGGATGGCACCGAGTCGCGCGGCATCGACTACCTGATGATCCACCCGGGCTGGGTGAAGCGATTCGACGAGCGCTACCTGCTGTTCGGCCCCAAGCTCAGGCTGGATTTCTCGCGCTCGGAGCACAACAAGGACGTGACCGACTACTGGGGCTACGTGGACTGGTACCTCCGCTACGGCCAGGAGGACGGCTGGGTCACGGGCGCGACACTGCGCTACGGCGAGGCGGGACAGGGCAGCCTGCAGCTGGATTTTTCCTACCCGGTAAGAAATCCCATCTTTCCGCGCACCGGCGGCTTCGTGTACGTGCAGCTCTTCCACGGCTACGGCGAGACCTTCGTCGACTACGACCGGCACGACGGCACCCAGCTGCGCATCGGGCTCGCCATCGTTCGTTGAGCTTCCCTTCAAAAAAAGCACAAGCTCCTATTGCTAACGAGAATGATTCGCATTTATGATTGCGCCGTTTCCAACGATATGAGGGTTTTCACCGTGAGCAGCAGGGAATGGCCATCCGTGAGGGTCGCGCTCGGACTGGTTTTGTGCACGATGTCGGTGCAGGCGGCGGAAGAAGGCATGGCTCCCGACGACGGGGCTGCGCAACTGGACCGCGTGGTGGTCGCCGGCGAGATGACGCGTTACTCGGCGTTGAAGTCCGAGACTCCCATCATGGAAACGGCGCGCTCGGTGAGCGTGGAAACGGAAGCCTCCCTGCGCGACAAGGGCGCGCTGGAACTTGCAGATGCCTACGTCTACACCGCCGGCGTCACCGGCGAGAGCTACGGTTTCGCGACCCGCGGCGACTGGTTGTTCGTGCGCGGCCTGGACGTGCCGGAGTACCGCGACTCGTTGCAGGCGCTGTTCGGCTACTACAACAACACCCGCTCGCACATCTACACGCTGGAGCAGGTCGAGATCCTGAAGGGCCCCGCCTCGGTGCTCTACGGCCAGGGTTCGCCGGGCGGCATCGTCAACGTCGTCACCAAGCGGCCGCGCGCCGACCTGCGTCCGGAAGTGGTGTTCGAGATGGGCAACTTCAATCACCTGCAGGCCGCGACGGATTTCGGCGGCGCGGTAAACGAATCCGGGTCGCTGCTCTATCGCGTCACCGCCGTCTACCGTGACGCCGACACGCAGGTGGATCACGTCCACAACGACGCCTGGGTGTTCGCGCCGTCGCTCACCTGGAGCCCGAGCTCGGCGACCAACATCACCGTGCTCGCCAACGTGCAGAACACGGATTCCGACACCGGCGAGCAGTTCGTGCCCGTGGTCGGCACGCTGGTGGCGGCGCCGAACGGCGAGTTCCTGGATATCGACGCCTACTACGGCGAGCCGGGCTTCAACCGCTACGACACGGAAACGCAGTCGCTCACGCTGCTTGCCGATCACATGTTCAACGAGACCTGGTCCATGGAAGCCACCGCGCGCTGGACCAAGGGCGAATCCGACTACAACCAGGCGTGGCCCGCTTTCATCGGCGGCGACCGCTGGATCCGCAACGAGGACGGCACGCTTTACCGCGATGGCATGGTGCCGCGGACCTTCTACGTGGCGGACGGCAGCTCCGAGCAGCTCGCCAGCGACGTGCGCTTCCGCGCCGAGTTTTTCACCGGCAGCGTCAAGCACGAGCTGATGATCGGCGCGCAGTACCAGGACGTGACCACCGAGACCGACAGCGCCTATGCCTTCGCGCTCGGGTGGGATCCGGCAGGCGTCGCGCATGACGACCGCTACTGGATCAACCTGTTCAACCCGGTCTACGGCAACATCCCGACGGCCGAGGAGATCGCCGCGTTCTTCGTCGATGCGCCGGCCTCCAACACCATCGACCGCGGCGTGTACATCAACGACCAGATCAGCTGGAACAACTGGCGCTTCACCGCCGGCCTGCGCTACGACGACGTGCGCACGGACACCGGCACCTACAGGCAGGATGACGACGCCATCTCCGGCAGCGTCGGCGCGCTGTACCTGTTCGACAGCGGATTCGCGCCGTATGTCAGCTATGCCGAATCCTTCCAGCCGGTACCCGGCATTGACACCATCACGCAGCGTCCGCTCAAGCCGCAGGAAGGCAGGCAGATCGAGGCGGGCGTGAAGTACCAGCCGGCGATGAACGGCAGCATGCTGACGGTGGCGGTGTTCGAGATCGAGCAGTCCAACCTGCCGAACCCGTCCTCCATGCCCGGTACGGTCTCGCAGCAGGAAGGCGAGGCGAACATCCGCGGCATCGAGGTCGAGGCCGTGAAGAAGATGGGCGACTTCATGCTGGAAGCGAATGCCAGCAAGCTCGACACCGAGAACGCCGACGGCTTCCGCTTCGCCTCCGTGCCCGAGCTGCAGGCCTCCGCCTGGCTGAGCTGGCGTCCGCAGAGCTACTGGTCGGGCTTCAAGAGTGGTCTTGGCGTGCGCTACGTGGGCGAGAGCTTTGACGGCTTCGATGACATCCGCACGCCGTCCTACACGCTGGTGGATTTCATGATCGGCTATGAACTGCCGAACTGGGATTTCCGCCTGAACGTGCGCAACGCCGCCGACAAGGAATACCTTGCCACCTGCCTCGCGCGCGGTGACTGCTTCTGGGGCGAGCGCCGCACGGTGGTCGGTACCGTCGCCTACCGGTTCGACTGAGGAGCGCGACATGAACGCAGGCATGATCCTGGTCGGCGCCATCCTCACCGTGGCTGGCGTGCTGCTGCTGCGCGCTGCGTGGATGGCGCGGCGGGCAGGTGAGCTCACCAGGCGGCGGAAGCTGGTAAGCGGCGCCTGGGTCCTGCTTGCAGCCGCGCTTGCGCCCTGGGCAGCGGGCGCGGGCGCGGACAAGGGAACCGCGTTTGCGTTCATCGTGATGATGCTCGCGGGCGCCGCCATCGTGCTGCGTGAAGGCTTCCTGCACAGGCCTGCGCGCAATGGCAGCGGACGCCTCGAACGGGAAGGGCGGGACAACGGCAATGGCAATGGCAACGGCGGCTGGCGGCTGTTCCTGCGGCGTGCCTGGGTGTTCGTGCTCGCCGGCCCGTTGTCGTTCGCGCTGTCCCTGCTGCTTGCCTTCATCCTGTACGCGGCCTGGGACATGAGCGGCGAACACGCCGCCGCCAATCGCCTGGCGGCGACGCTCATCGCGGTACCGCTCGCCTGGGCGTTGCTCGCCACCTGGATGACCTGTGACCTGCGTCTGCGGACGCGTTCATTGCATGCGCTTGGCCTCGTGGTTGCCGGACTCGGCAGCGCCTGGCTGCTCGGAGGATTTGCCTGATGTGGTCACGACTGCCGCCGCGCTTCGTCGCCAACATGCTCAACAGTCACACGGTGGTCGGCCTTGCCGCGAGCGTGCTGCTTTACGTGCTGTGCCTGAGCGGCACGGTGATGGTCTTTCACGAGGAATTCGCCCGCTGGGAACAGCCCGGTGTACCGGAGTTCCTGCAGGTCTCGCCGCAGAGCGTCGAGAACATGGCGCAGGAGACGCTCGCCGGCCTCGACGAGCCGCCGCATCACTTCTACATCATGCTGCCGGTGCAGGACATGCCGCGCATGAGCATCACCGCGGATGAGACGTCCTGGTACGCGAACGCGGCCGGCGAGCGCATCGCGCGAGTCGATACGCCGTGGACGACCTTCCTCACGCAGCTGCATTACTACCTCACGCTGCCGGGCGTGCTGGGCCTTACCCTGGTCGGCATTCTCGGCGTGCTGATGACGGCGCTGGTGTTCTCCGGCGTGCTGGCGCATCCGAAGCTGTTCCGTGATGCCTTCAAGCTGCGCTTCAAGGGCAACGCCCGGCTGCGCGAAACCGACACGCACAACCGCCTTGGCGTATGGGCCATGCCGTTCCATCTCGTCGTGGCGTTCACCGGCGCGGCGCTTGGTCTTGCGTCGCTGGTGGCGGTGACGCTGGCGCCGCGCTACTCCGAGGGCGATTTCGAAGCCTTCTTCGCGCCGGTGTTCGGCGAGGAAGGCGCGGAGGACGAGCGTCCCGCGCCGCTCGCGGACATCTCCACCGCGCTTGCGAACTTCAAGGCCCAGCATCCCGATCTCGTGCCCTGGTACGTCAGCTTCCATGATCCAGCGACGGTGGGGCAGGGCGCGGAAATCCTCGCGCAGCATCCGCGCCGCCTGGTGTACGGCGACAACTATCACTTCGACCAGGAAGGCAACATCACCGGCAGCACCGGGCTTGCCGACGGTGCGCTGGGCCAGCAGGTCGCGGCCTCGCTGTACACGTTGCATTTCGGTTCCTTCGGCGGCCTGCTGGTGAAGCTTGCCTACGGCGTGTTCGGCATACTGTCCACCGTGGTGGTGGCGAGCGGCATCAACATCTGGCTGTTGAAGCGCCGCCAGCGCGGCCGCCCCGCCGCGGCGCTGGAACGGGCCTGGAAAGGCACGCTGTGGGGCACGCCGTTCGCGATGTCGCTGGTGCTGGCACTGGTGGTGGCGGGCGTGAACAGCGTCGGCGTGCATGTCGCGGTGTTCTGGATCGCGCTGACCGGCGCGATGGTGCTGGCCATGGCGCTGCCGCGCATCGCGGTACATGACATCCTGCGGCGGCTTGCCGGCGCGCTGCTGCTGGTGGCGGTGCTTGCGCATGCCGCGATCCATCTCGACGAGTTTCATTCACCGGCGGCCTGGGGCATCAGCGCAGCGTTGCTCGTCTTCGCCAGCTGGCTGCTGAAGCCGCGTCGCCTGCTCGCCGCCTGGGGCCGGGAGCCGATGGCGGCGTCACGATGAGGCCGGTTCATCCCTAATTCATCAGGCCAGGGAGGGCCGCCGGATGCACGCATTCCCGTTGCGACTGATCTTTCGGCGCGTCCTCGCGCCGGTTCTCGCCATCCTCCTGGCCGGGATTCTGCCGGCCTGTGCCAGGCCATCGCCCGGCAGCGCCTGCCATACCGTCGAGCAAACGCTCGAAATCCCGGCCTCGGGCAAGGCGAATGCCGTGCTTGCGCTTGCCGGGTCGCCGGAGGCTCGCTGCATTGTCCGTCTTCGCGTTGTCGGGAACCCGCCAGGCGACGAGGGCCTTGCGCTGCTCTGCCGTGCACCTTTGCCGGCCTTGCATGACCTTTACCTGGATGCTGCCGGACTCGGCATGAAGTCGCTTTCCATGCTTTCCGATTGCGCCTGGTGGCCGCGGCTGCAACGCCTGTCGTTGACCCGAAACCGTTTTGAAGGCGGTGACGGACAGGAATCGACTGCGCAAGGCACGGCACCGCGGCTGGTTTTTCTTGATCTGTCCCTGTCGCACTGCCGGCTGCCCTGTCTCGCGGCCTTGCAGCGTGCCGGCGCACTGGATGCTCTCCGGCATTTGCGCCTGGAAGGCGCGTTCGGTCCGCGGGAACTGCGGTTCCTGGCCGGCTTGCCGTTGCCGCGGCTTGAAGTGCTGGAGCTGCACGGCATTGCCGACCTGTCTGAAGACCCTGCGGATGTTGCCGGCGACGAGGGCATGGAAATTCTCGCCGCGTCGGGGATGCTGGCTCGCCTGCGCTGCCTGGCGCTGACCCTGCACGGGATCGGTGACGACGGCGCCACAAAGCTCGCGGCAGCGCGCGCGGACAGGCTGCAGGTCCTCGATCTGCGCGGCAACCTGATCACGGATCGCGGTGCCGCAGCCCTGCGCGACAGCCCTTACATCGGCCAGCTGGATTCGCTCGGTCTCGTCGATAACCCCGCGTCTCGCCCGCTACCGCCCTTGAGTCCGGTGCCCATGCGTCGCGGGCCGTGTGAAGTGGCGGAAGAATGATGCAGGGACGGGCGTGAAGCTTTAAAGTTCGCCCCGTTTTTTCCTGCACGAGGACGGGGCGTTGAACTTCATTCTCTGGGGACTGCTTGCCTACCTCGCGGCGCAGGTGGCGATCGCCTTCGCCGTGTCACGCTTCATCCGTACCGAGGCCGATTACCTGGTCGCCGGTCGCAGGCTGGGGATAGGTCTTGCGAGCTTCTCGATCTTCGCCACCTGGTTCGGCGCCGAGACCGTCATCGGTTCCGCGGGGCTCATCTACGAGAACGGGCTTGCGGGCGGGTCGGGCGATCCGTTCGGCTACGCGCTGTGCATCCTGATTCTCGGCGCCTTCTTCGCGCGCAAGCTGTGGCTGCGCAAGTACACCACCTTCGGCGACTTCTTCCGCGAACGCTACTCGCCCGGCGTCGAGCGGCTCGCGGCCATCCTGATCATCCCGCCGTCCATCATCTGGGCCGCCGCGCAGGTGCGCGCCTTCGGGCAGATCGTCAGCCTCGCGTCCGGCATCGATGTGGAAACGGCGATCACGCTCGCCGCGGTGTTCGTGATCTTCTACACCGTGCTCGGCGGGCTGCTGGCGGATGCCTGGACCGATCTCATCCAGGGCGGCGTGCTGATCCTCGGCCTGCTGCTGCTGGGCGGCGCGCTGCTTCTCGACGGTTCGCTGCCGGCCGCGCTTGCCGCCAATGATGCCGCGCGCCTGTCGATGACCGGCGGTGGCGAGATTCCCTGGTACGTGGTCGCCGAGGACTGGGCGATTCCCGTGTTCGGATCGCTGCTCGCCGTGGAACTGATCTCGCGGCTGCTGGCAGCAAGAAGCGCGGAAGTCGCGCAGCGCGCCTGTTTCGTCGGCGGCGGCATGTTCCTGCTGGTGGGGCTCATTCCGGCGCTGATCGGGCTTGGCGGTCCGTGGCTCGTGCCGGGGCTGGAGGATCCCGAGCAGCTCATACCGGCGCTGGCGCAATCGCGCTTCGGTGACGTGCTGTTCGTGATCTTCGCCGGTGCGCTGATCTCCGCGATTCTCTCCACCGTGGATTCGGCCCTGCTCGCCGCCGGCGCGATTCTCTCGCACAACATCGTCGTGCCGCTTCGCCAGGGCATCAGCGAGCGCGGCAAGCTGCTTTCCGCGCGTGCCGCGGTGTTCGCCTTCGGCGTGCTCGCCTGGCTGTTCGCGATCCATGGCGGTTCGATCTATGAGCTGGTGCAGACGGCTTCCGCCTTCGGCTCCGCGGGGATTTTCGTGGTCGGCGCAGTGGGCCTGTTCAGTCGCATCGGAGGCCCGCTTGCAGCGTACGCCGCGATGCTCGTTGGCGCGGGCCTGTGGGCGGCAGGCGAGCTGCTGGAACTGTGGCCGGCCCCGTACATCGTTTCCATCATCGCCGCCATGGCTTCTTATCTCGCGGTGGCGTGGCTGGAAAGCGCGCGTACCTCCCGCGTTGCGGCCGCCGAAGGCGTTTGATTCGTGAGACGTAAGACGGTTGTCGTAGCCGGAGCCTTGTTGCTGAACAAGCCGTCGACTTACGTCTCACGTCTCACGTCTCACGTCTCACGTCTTACGTCTCACGTCTTACGTCTCGCAAAAAAGAAACCGAAGCGGCGCAGGTTGCGGTGAGCGCACGCGAACCCCAGCGAAACTCGCTCCCTTCTTCCTTCTCCCAAAAAAAAAGGTTCTTCACGGATTAGCGGGGGCCGTGCGATATAGAAAGCGGCGCTCCTTCGGATAGATTTGGAAGGGACACGACTCCAATCCACTTCTGCGAAGGACCGCCGCCATGGCAGAGCCTAAAGTGCTTTCCCTGTTCTGGGA
>JAJUFS010000189.1 GCA_029263725.1 Gammaproteobacteria bacterium
AGTGCGGCGAAAGTGCATGCCCGGAGGGGGTTGATCGTCATGTTTTTCAGCTCCATCGTTTTGATCGGGACGGACCTGGAAGCCCCGGTCCGTTGGCGAGCATCCTAGGCGGGCAAATTGACATTTTTGTGACGTCCGCATTGCAGTTTGACAGCTCCTTGCTGTCTTGCAATCGGCCGACCGCGGTTTCAATGCCGGTTATCGGCCGGTGACGGAAAAACTTTGCGGCCGGGACAGAAAAAGCCCCGCGGAGCGGGGCTTCACCTGGCAGCCGACGCCAGTCACTCGATCATGGCGCGATACTTTTCGGCCACCGCGGCGGGCAGCGGGAAGTAACCGTCCTTTGCGGTCACCTGCTGGCCCTGCTTCGACAGCACCATGCGGATGAACTCGCGTACCAGCGGATCCAGCGGCTCGTTCGGCGCCTTGTTGATGTAGATGTAGAGGAAGCGCGCCAGCGGATAGCTGCCGTTGATGGCGTTCTCGGCAGTCGCCTCCACGTACTCGCCGCCTTCCTTCTTCGCCAGCGCCACGGGGCGCACGCTGGAAGTGACGTAACCGATGCCGGAGTAGCCCATGGCATTCACCGAGGTGCCGACCGACTGCACCACCGAAGCCGAACCCGGCTGCTCGTTCACGCCCGGGCGGAAGTCGCCCTTGCACAGCGCCTTTTCCTTGAAGTAGCCGTAGGTACCGGAGACCGAGTTGCGGCCGTACAGCTGGATGTCGCGGTTCGCCCAGGCGCCGGTCATGCCGAGATCACCCCAGCGGCGGATGTCCTGCGGGTGGCCGCACTTGCGGGTGGAGGAGAAGATCGCGTCCACCTGCGGAATGCTCAGGCCCCGGATCGGGTTGTCCTTGTTCACGAACACGGCGAGTGCGTCGATGGCCACGGGGATGGCCAGCGGCTTGTAGCCGAACTTCTTCTCGAAGGCCTCGATTTCCTTGTCCTTCATGTCGCGGCTCATCGGACCGAGGTTGGCGGTGCCTTCGGTCAGTGCCGGCGGCGCGGTCGACGAGCCCATGCCCTGGACCTGGATGTTGACGTTGGGATACAGGCGCTTGAACTCCTCGGTCCACAGCGCCATCAGGTTGTTCAGCGTGTCCGAGCCGATGCTGGTGAGGTTGCCGGCCACACCGCTCGCCTTCACGTAGTCGGGCAGCTTGGGGTCGACTTCCGGCGCGGCGGCAGCGCCCGTCATCGCGAGGGCGGCGAGACTGCCAAGCAAGGCGTTTCTGAACTTCATCGGGTTCTCCTTGGAATCAGGAACGAAATGTCACCAGGTGACGCCGCCACTATCGGCCTGCGTGGTGACGGTTCCCTGACGCTTTCATGACGGTTTTGTTACGGCGCGCCCTGCGGGGAAAACGCAGGTGAAGGTGCTGCCCTCGCCCACCGTGCTTTCGACATGAAGCTGCGCGCCGTGCCGCTGCAGCACGTGCTTGACGATGGCAAGACCGAGTCCCGTGCCGCCGCGCTCGCGCGTGCGCGCGTTGTCGACGCGATAGAAACGCTCGGTGAGCCGCGGGATGTGCTCGGCGGGAATGCCGATGCCGGTGTCCTGCACGCTCACCGCCGGACGGTCCTGCTGCAGGAACCAGCGTACCGTGACCGCGCCGTTCTCCGGCGTGTAGCGCATGGCATTGATGACCAGGTTGGAAAGCGCGCTGTAGATCTCGGCGGGAACGCCGCGCAGGCGCGCCGGCGTATCGATGCGCAGCGTGATGTCCTGCGGGCCCTCGCCGGGCGCCAGCGCCTCGTCGCGGATGCGCGCAAGCATCGCCGCGACGTCGATGTCTTCCTCGACCACATCGTCGTTCGCGGTTTCCAGCCGCGACAGTTCCAGGAGGTCCGCGACGATGGTTTCCATGCGCTCGGCCTGGCGGCGCATGGCGGTCACCGGCTCGCGCCACTCGTTCATGATCCGCGCATCCTGGGCGAGCATCTCGAGATAGCCGCTTATCACCGTCAACGGCGAGCGCAGCTCGTGCGAGGCATTGGCGACGAACTCGCGGCGCATCTGCTCGAGGCGATGGAGGCGGGTGATGTCGCGCACCAGCAGCAGGCGCTCGCCCTGGCCGTACGCGACCACGCTGAGCGCCAGGCGGCG
>JAJUFS010000178.1 GCA_029263725.1 Gammaproteobacteria bacterium
AAGAAGCGGCTGCGCGAAATCGCCGAGGAAGAAGCCATCAAGGTGTTCGCGCGCAACCTCAAGGACCTGCTGCTCGCCGCGCCCGCCGGCCCGCGCGTCACCATGGGGCTCGATCCCGGCGTGCGCACCGGCGTGAAGGTCGCGGTGGTGGATGCCACCGGCAAGCTGCTCGACACCGCCACCGTCTACCCCTTCCAGCCGCGCAATGACGTGCAGGGTGCGCTGGCGACGCTGGCCGCGCTCTGCCAGAAGCACAAGGTGGAACTGATCGCGATCGGCAACGGCACCTACTCGCGCGAGACCGACAGGCTCGCCGGCGAACTGCTGAAAGGCTACGGCATCAAGGCCAGCAAGATCGTGATCTCGGAAGCCGGCGCCTCCGTTTACTCGGCCTCCGAAATTGCCACGAAGGAATTCCCGGACATCGACGTCTCGCTGCGCGGCGCGATTTCCATCGCCCGCCGCCTGCAGGATCCGCTCGCGGAGCTGGTGAAGATCGAACCGAAGTCCATCGGCGTCGGCCAGTACCAGCACGACGTTTCGCAGGTGCAGCTGGCGCGCGCGCTGGATGCGGTCGTCGAGGACTGCGTGAACGCCGTGGGCGTGGACGTCAACACCGCCTCCGCGCCGCTGCTCGCGCGCGTCTCGGGTCTCGGTCCGGGGCTGGCGGAAAACATCGTCGAGTTCCGCAACCAGAACGGTGCGTTCCGCAACCGCAGGCAGCTGCTCAAGGTGCCGCGCCTCGGCGAGAAGGCCTTCGAGCAGTGCGCCGGCTTCCTGCGCATCATGCACGGCGACAACCCGCTGGATGCGTCCGCCGTGCATCCGGAAGCCTACCCGGTGGTGGAGAAGATCATTTCCGCCTGCGGCAAGGAGATTCGCGAACTCATCGGCGACACCGCCTTCCTACGCGGCCTGTCGGCGAACGATTTCACCGACGAGCGCTTCGGCGAACCGACGGTGAAGGACATTCTCGCGGAACTGGAAAAGCCCGGCCGCGATCCGCGCCCCGAGTTCAGGACCGCGGAGTTCAAGGAAGGCGTGAACGAAATCGCCGACCTCAAGCCCGGCATGCGCCTGCAGGGCGTGGTGACCAATGTCGCCAACTTCGGCGCCTTCGTGGACATCGGCGTTCACCAGGATGGCCTCGTGCACATCTCGCAGCTGGCCGATCGCTTCGTGAAGGATCCGCATGAAGTGGTAAAGACCGGCGACATCGTCTCAGTGCGCGTCGTGGACGTTGACATCAAGCGCAAGCGCATTGCGCTCAGCATGCGTTCCGATGACGCCGCTTCCGCCGATCTTTCCATGCCGAAGCCGTCCGGGAACGAGCGCGCCCGGAAACAGCGCGCGCCGCGCGAGGCGCCCGCCGCGAACAATCCCTTCGCCGATGCCCTGGCAGGCTGGAAGAAGAAGTAAGTGAATCGCGGAGAGGGAGAGCCCTCTCCGCCTTCAGGCGGACGCGGGATACCGCAGCTGATGGTAATCGCGGTACCAGGCGGCGAAGCGCTCCAGCCCCTGTGACAGCGAAGTACGCGGCCGCCAGCCGAAGCGCTTCGTGGTCGCCTCGATGTCCGCCCAGGTCGCCTCCACGTCACCGGGCTGCGGCGGTGCGAGCCTCGTTTTCGCCTTCACGCCGAGCAGCCGCTCCAGTGTCGCGACGAACTCCGTGAGCGCCACGGGATTGTCGTTGCCCAGGTTGTAGAGCGCGTGCGGCACCTTGCGGTCCGCTGGCGTCTCATCCAGCGCCAGCATCAATCCTTCGGCGACGTCATCGATGAAGGTGAAATCACGGCGGCAGTTGCCGTGGTTGAAAAGCTCGATGGTCTCGCCGGCGAGCATGCGGCGGGTGAACTCGTAATAGGCCATGTCCGGCCGTCCCCACGGACCGTACACCGTGAAGAAGCGGAAGCCGGTCGCGGCAATGCCGTACAGATGACTGTAGCTGCAGGCGAGCAGTTCATTGGCGCGCTTGGTCGCGGCATACAGGCTCACCGGCTCATCGACGCGATCATCCACGGCGAACGGCACTTTCGAATTGCCGTACACCGAACTGCTCGATGCGTAGATGAGATGCTTCACCGGATTGTGCCGGCAGCATTCCAGCAGGTTCGCGAACCCGACCAGGTTGGAAGTGACATACGCTTCCGGCTGCTTCAATGAGTGGCGCACCCCTGCCTGCGCGGCAAGATGGATGACGCGATCGGGACGAGTCTCGATGAACACGCGCCGCAGCGCGGCGGCGTCGGCGATGTCGATGCGGTTCTCGCTGAATCCCGGAAACTCTGCGAGGCTCGCCACGCGCGCCCGCTTCAACGCTGGATCGTAGTAGTCGTTGAAGTTGTCCACGCCGACGACGCGATACCCCGCCTGCAGCAGGCGTTGCGCGACGGCTGCGCCGATGAAGCCGGCATGACCGGTGACGAGCACGGTTTCCATCAGCGTTTCTTCCCCGCGATCACGAAGTCGGGTTCCGGCGCAGTCTGCGCCCGCTCCCGGCAGGCAGGCGTGACGGTGTTCACGTCCGCCAGCCACCAGTTGCGGCGATGGACGAAATCCAGGCGATGCAGCGTGTCCGCCAGGAAGCAATCGTTCAGCGCCTCGTCCGGCAGCAGCAGGTAGCGCCGCTCACCGCGCACCAGCCAGCGCAGCGCGGCGTCGACTTCCGCATCGTCATCGCGCATCCGGTAACCGAAGTGCACCACGGGACGAT
>JAJUFS010000135.1 GCA_029263725.1 Gammaproteobacteria bacterium
CGCCAGCAGGTTGACGAGGTAATGCTGCGTCGCTTCACGCGCTGCCACGGCGCGGGCGCGAGTGACACGGCGCAGCGAATCGCGGAAGTAGTCCTCGAGGTTGGAAACCGTCAGTACGCCCATGGCACACCATCAACGTTGCCTCTTGTGACTTTGATATTGGCGCGTTCGAACGGTTTCCAAAAGCTACCGCGCGATCGAAAGGCGAGCTATGCTGGGTTCTATTGTTCGCGAAACACGAACCACGCGCACACAGGAAAGCCCGGCGTTCGACGGGCTTTTCTCGTTGCGTGACATTCACTCGGGCTTGCGGAACAGCAGCGTCATGCGATCCGATTCGCCGATCGCAAGATAGCGTTCGCGATCCTGCTCGCCGAGCGCGAGCGTCGGCGGCAGCGTCCACACGCCACGCGGATGGTTCGCATCGTCCTTCGGATTGGCGTTGATCTCGCTCGCCGCGACGAACTCGAATCCCGCCTGCTTCGCCAGTTCCTTCACCTTTTCTTCAGTGACGTAACCGCTGTTCTTCATGGTCTCGAGATCCGTGCCGGGTTTGGCGCGATGCTCGACCACGCCGAGCAAACCGCCCGGCTTCAATGCCTTGAAGAAGGCGCGGAACGCGTCCTCGGCCTGGTCGTCCGCCAGCCAGTTGTGCACGTTGCGGAAGGTGAGCACGCGGTCGGCGCTGCCCTCGGGTGCGACCTGCGTTTCGTCAGGCAGGTGCAGGTGGGTGATCTCGACCTTGCCGTAGACCGCCGGGTCTGCCTTGAAACGATCGCGCATCGCCTTGTTGAGGCGCGGCTGGTAGGCCGGCAGGCCTTCGGCAGTATCGGAATACAGCGCGACGAAAAGCTTGCCCTTCTCCGCCAGCAAGGGCGCGAGGATTTCCGTGTACCAGCCCCCGCCCGGCCAGATCTCGACCACCGTCATGTCCGGTTCCACCTGGAAGAAGCGCAGCGTCTCGGCGGGATGGCGATAACGGTCACGCGCCACGTTCGCCTCCGTACGGCTTGCGGCGGCAACCGCGTCATCGATCGGATCGGCACTCGCAGGTGCAACGGCGAGCAGCAATGCCAGCATCGCGTAGAGCTTTTTCATGACCCTGTCCTCGGAAATGGCGTCCTGCCGAGTGTAGCGTCTGCAGCAATCCTGTGAAGGTTTTCACCCTGCTGTCTTATGTCACCTTTTGTTCTATGCTGAGTCGCATGAGACGACACGACATAATGCTCCTTGTCCTGCTTGCTGCACTGCTGCCGCTGTCGCTGCGCACTGCAGCGGCGGCAGATGATTTCGGCGCCTGCGTTTCGCAGCTGCAGGCGGCGGCGGTGGACCGTGGCATTTCCGCGCAGACGCTGGAAGCCACCCTGCCGAACATCCGCCCGCTGGAGCGCGTCATCAAGGCCGATCGCCGCCAGGCGGAATTCGTGCAGACCTTCTGGAATTATCTCGAGGGCCGGGTAACGCCCGTGCGTGTCGATCGCGGCCGCGAGTACTACGCGAAGCATTACCGCCTGCTGCACGGCATTTACCAGGAATACGGCGTGCGCCCCGAGTACCTGCTCGCCTTCTGGGGCATGGAAACGAACTACGGCAGCTACTTCGGTTCCGTGCCGGTGCTGGATGCGCTGGCAACGCTTGCCTGCGATCAGCGCCGCAGCGAGATGTTCACGCGCGAATTCGTCAACGCGCTGCTGATCCACGAAGGCGGCGCCATGGACATCACCCGCGCGCGCGGTTCCTGGGCGGGCGCGATGGGGCACACGCAGTTCCTGCCCTCGACCTACCTGCAGCACGCGGTCGATTACGACGGCGACGGCAAGGCGGATGTGTTCAACAGCCTGCCCGATGCCTTCGCCTCGGCCGCGAACTACCTGCGCGCGATCGGCTGGAACCGCGAACAGCGCTGGGGCCGCGAGGTGCTGGTGCCGTTCAAGTTCGACTGGACGCTCGCCGGTCTCGACACGAAGAAGACCGTCAGCGAATGGCGCGCACTGGGATTGCGCGACGCCTTCGGCCGGCCGCTGCCGCACTCGGAAATCCAGGGCTCGCTGCTGCTGCCGCAGGGACACAAGGGCCCGGCCTTCCTCGTCTACGACAACTTCCACGTCATCATGAAGTGGAACCGCTCGATCAGTTACGCGCTTGCGGTCGGTCATCTTGCCGATCGCATCGCCGGCATGGGCCGGCTCACCGCCACCCAGCCCGAGCACGTGCGGCTGCTCACCACCGCGGAAGTCAGCGAGATCCAGAGCCTGCTCAACAGGCTTGGCTACGACAGCGGCGAACCAGACGGCGTGGTCGGCTTCAAGACACGTGCCGCCGCGCAGGCTTTCCAGAACGTGGCCGGCCTGCCGGCCGACGGCTACCCCGATCACACCCTGCTTGCCCACCTGAGACAGGCGGCGCGCTGAGATACGCGGTTCCACCGGCGCCGCCGTTTCAGTAAGCTGGCCGCCCTCTTCTTCGCCGGGATGGATGCATGAACAGGATCTTCGCGCTCGCACTGACGCTTTCCGCCAGCCTGCTCGCCGCCTGCAGCGGCGGCACGCGCAGCATGGATGACATCGCGCGCGACTACGTGCGGCTGGTGCTGGCGACGGGCGAGCTCGACGCGAATTACGTCGATGCCTACTACGGCCCGCCGGAATGGCGCGAACAGGTGCGCGAAGCTGCCTGGGACGCGCAGGAAATACTCGAGCGCGCGCAGGATGCGCGCGAGGCGCTGCTGGCAATCGAGCCCGTGGCCGACGAGATGGCCGGGCTGCGCCATCGCTACCTGCAGCGCCAGCTGGACGCGCTGATCGCCTTCGTGGAGATCAAGCAGGGCAGGACGCTTTCCTTCGACGAGGAAGCAGAGGCCCTGTATGACGCCGTGCCGCCCCACTTCGACGAAGCCTACTTCGAGGAAATCCTTGCCGAGATCGACGCCCTGGTGCCGGGCGCAGGCGCGCTGCCGGACCGCATCGAAGCCTTCCGCAACCGATTCGTGATTCCCGGGGATCGCCTGGCGCAGGTGTTCGAGCGGGCCATCCAGGAATGCCGCACGCGCACGCTGCTGCACGTGCCGCTGCCGGCGAACGAGCGCTTCCGCATCGAGTACGTCACCGACAAGCCGTGGAGCGGTTACAACTGGTACCAGGGCGATGCGCAATCGCTCATCCAGATGAACACCGAGCTGCCCATCCACCTGGAGCGCGCCGTGCATCTCGGCTGCCACGAGGGCTACCCGGGCCATCATGTCTACAACGCCCTGCTGGAAAGCGAACTGGTGAAGAAGCGCGGCTGGCAGGAGTTCACGGTGTACGCGCTGTACAGCCCGCAGTCGCTGATCGCCGAGGGCAGCGCCAACTACGGCGTCGCGCTCGCCTTCCCCGGCGCGGAACTGTATGACTTCGAGCGCGACGTGCTGGCGCCGCTCGCCGGCATCGCCACCGACGAGTTCGCGCGCTACGCGGCGCTGCGCGAGAAGCTGCAGGAACTCGATTATGCCGGCAACGAGGCGGCGCGCAGGTATCTCGACGGCGAGATGAACCGCGAGGAAACCATCGACTGGCTGATGCACTTCGCGCTTTATTCGCGCGAGCGCGCCGCGCAGCGCGTGCGCTTCTTCGACGCCTACCGCAGCTACGTCATCAACTACAACCTTGGCCGCGACCTGGTGCGCGGTTACGTCGAGCGCAACGCGCGCACCCCTGAAGAGCGCTGGGACGTGTTCGCGGAACTGCTCGGTTCGCCGCGGCTGCCGTCAGGACTCGCGGAATAGTCAGAACCCGTAGCGCGCGCCGATCATGTAGCCGCTCATCTCGTCGCCTTCGTTGAGCTCCACGAAGGCGGCCCACTGCGATCCGAAGTGATACTGCGCGCCGAGGTTGATGCCGACATCGCTGTCGGTCACGTCCACGTACTGAAGCGCGCCGCGCAGTTCGAGCTCAGGCGCCACCTTCGAGCGCACCCCTGCCTGCAGGCGCACGCCGTCATCATCGCCCAGCTCGTCGAGATCGATGTTCAGGTAATCGACCTGCGCGACGAAGTCGGTGTTGCGATAGATGGGGAAGTGATAGCCGATGCCGAGCGCGAGATCGGAGCGGTCGATGTCGCCGACGAGCGGCACGTCGCCGCTGGTGACGGCCAGCTCCGCGGCAACATAGATGTCCTGGTTGAGCGGCATCGAGCCGCGCAGGCCGATGCCGTCGTAATCGATGTTGCCAAGCTCGTTGTCGACATAGGCAAGATCGACGTACTGGTAGTCGATTTCGTCCTGGGCAAAGGCGAGCGGCGCGGCAACAAGCGCCAGCGTTCCACAGATGATGTATCGCATGTTCCTGCTCCTGGGCTGCTGCGAATGGACAATCGCATGGTAGAAGCCGCTCGCAGTCGACACAGCAGGCTCACACACCTGCGTGATTTCACCGCCCCGCAACGCCGAGTCCTGCAGGGCAGGCAACGCCCGTTCCGGCAATGCCGCAATAGCCGCCGGGATTGCGCGCGAGATATTGCTGGTGATACGTCTCGGCGAAGTAGAACTCGCCGGCCGGTTCGATCGTCGTGGTGATTGCGCCGAAGCCGGCTTCCC
>JAJUFS010000076.1 GCA_029263725.1 Gammaproteobacteria bacterium
ACCGCCGCGCGGAAACGGCTTTCACGATGGTTCTCCGTGGCGTTCACGAAGTCATCCAATTCGCGAACGAAGCGCCAGTACGCCTCCACGATTTCCGGCGAGGCGGTTTCGGCGAGGTTGACGCCCGTTTTTCCCGCGAGCGAACGGGCATCCTCGTCGCGGCCGAACAGCGCATGCACTTGCGCCTGCTGCGCCGGCGACAGCTCGAACAGCAACGATGAGGGATAAGCGAATCCGTCCTCGAAGTGCATGAGCCTGGAGAGGAAGTGCTTCCTGCCGGGCTCGGAGAAGTAGCGAAGGGGTGACTGTTCCAGCGCCGCGAGATGCGCCGCCAGGTCGTCCTGGCTCTTCACATGCGGTGGCGGTTCCGCGGCGGCAGTGGCAAAGGCGATCAGGCAGAACAGAATGAAAGGCAGGCGAAGGAGCTTCACGGCTTCCCCCAGGTCGTGTTGCTTCACGGACATTGAACTTGGGGAAGAATGCAGGGTCAAGCGGGCGTCCCTGCCCGCGTTGATTCATTCCACGGTGACGGATTTCGCCAGGTTGCGTGGCTTGTCGACGTCCGTGCCCTTCAGCACCGCGACGTGATAGGCCAATAGCTGCAGCGGAATGGTGTAGGCGATCGGTTCGGTAAGCGGCCCGGTGCGACTCGGCATCTCGATGACCTCGATGCCGTCCTCGGCGCGAATGCCGGATTCCGGATCGGCGAACACGTACAGCCTGCCGCCGCGAGCGCGTACTTCCTGCAGGTTGGCCTTGAGCTTGTCCAGCAGGTCGTCCTTGGGCGCCACGGCGATCACCGGCATATCCTCGTCCACCAGCGCCAGCGGGCCGTGCTTCAGCTCGCCCGAGGGATAGGCCTCGGCGTGGATGTAGGAAATTTCCTTGAGCTTGAGCGCGCCTTCCAGCGCCACGGGATAGTGCACGCCGCGGCCGAGAAAGAGCGCGTGGTTCTTGTCGACGAAGGCTTCGGCAAGCGTCGCAATACGATCATCGAGCTTGAGGCAGTCCTCGACGTGGCGCGCGATGCCCTTCAGTCCGCGCACGATGTTCGCCTCGCGCTCCGCTTCCATGCCGTTGTGTTTCGCCAGCACCACGGTAAGCAGGATCAGCGCGACCAGCTGCGTGGTGAACGCCTTGGTGGAGGCGACGCCGATTTCCGGACCCGCGCGCGTCATCAGCACGAGCTCCGCCTCTCTCACCAGCGAGGACTCAGGCACGTTGCAGATGGCCAGCGTCGAGCGATAGCCCAGCGTCTTCGCAAGGCGCAATGCCGCCAGCGTGTCGGCGGTTTCGCCGGACTGCGAGATGCATACGAACAGGGTGTTCGGTGCCACCACCGGCGAGCGATAGCGGTATTCGCTCGCCACTTCCACCGTGCAGGGCCGCTGCGCGTACTGCTCGATGAAATAGCGCGCCACCATGCCGGCGTGATAACTCGTGCCGCAGGCGACGATGTGCACCTGTTCGATGTCCCTGAAGACATCGGCGGCGGCCACGCCAAAGGCCTGCTCCAGCACGTGGCGATCGGTGAGGCGCTCTTCCAGCGTCTCGGCGATCGCACGCGGCTGCTCGAAGATTTCCTTGAGCATGTAATGGCGGTATTCGCCGCGCTCGACAGCATCCGCGGAGAGCTCGCTTTCACGCACCGGGCGCTCGACGTCCCGGCCGTCCGCGTCCACGATGCGCACGCTCTCGCGGCGGATCTCGGCCACATCCCCTTCCTCCAGGAACTGGAAGCGGCGTGTGACCGGCAGCAGCGCCTGGATGTCGGAGGCGACGAAGTTCTCGCCGATGCCCTGGCCGATCACCACAGGGCAGCCGGCGCGGGCGGCGACGACCAGGTCCGGGTCCCTGGGCGAGATCACCACCAGCGCGTAAGCACCCTGCAGCCGCTTCACCACCGCGCGCACGGCGGAGAACAGGCTGTCGTGCGCATCGAGCGCGTCGGCGATCAGATGCGCGACGACCTCGGTGTCGGTATCGGAGCTGAATTCGTAACCCTTGTCCTTCAGCTCCGCGCGCAGTTCCTCGTAGTTCTCGATGATGCCGTTGTGCACCAGCGCGACCTTGTCGCCGGAGAAGTGCGGATGCGCGTTGCGCTCGCTGGGTGCGCCGTGGGTCGCCCAACGCGTGTGTGCGATGCCGATCTGGCCGGCAAGCGGATTCCTTTCGATCTCGTCGGCAAGGCCCTGCACGCGGCCCATCACGCGGGCGCGATTCAATGCGGCTCGCGTATCGACGATTGCCAGGCCCGCGGAGTCGTAACCGCGGTATTCGAGGCGGCGCAGCCCTTCAACGAGGATGGGTACGACGTCGCGCTGCGCGCTTGCTCCAACAATTCCGCACATGTATCAGTCCTTTTTCTGCTTCTGCGGCCGCTGCCAGCCTTCGATGGTCGTCTGCCGTGCACGCGAGACCGTGAGCGCCCCGGCAGGTGCGTTCTTCGAGATCGTCGAACCGGCGCCGACGGTGGCGTTGCGGCCGATGATGACGGGCGCCACCAGCGCCGAGTTCGAGCCGATGAAGGCGCCATCCTCGATCACGGTGCGATGCTTGTTGGCGCCGTCGTAGTTGCAGGTGATGGTCCCGGCACCGATGTTCACGCCGGCGCCGACCTCGGCATCGCCAATGTAGCTGAGATGGTTGGCCTTGGAGCCGCGACCGATGCGGCTTTTCTTCACTTCCACGAAGTTTCCAACATGCACTTCATCGGCGAGTTCCGCGCCCGGCCGCAGGCGGGCGTACGGCCCGATGCGCGCGTCGCGGCCGATGTCCGCGGAGTCGATGTGCGAGAAGGCATCGATGCGCGTGCCGCTGCCGATGCGCGCGTTGCGGATCACGCAATTGGGACCGATGACGACATCGTCGCCGAGTTCGACCTCGCCTTCAAAGACCACGTTCACGTCCAGGAACACGTCCCTGCCGCAGCGAAGCTCGCCGCGCACGTCGATGCGCGAGGGATCGGCGAGCGTCACGCCGGCGGCGAGCAGCTGATCGGCGATGCGCTCGCGCAGGATGCGCTCCGCCTCGGCCAGCTGGCGGCGATCGTTGATGCCATGAATTTCGCTGATGTCTTCCACGATGATGCCCTCGACCGGATAGCCTTCGCCCGCCGCCATGCCGATGATGTCGGTGAGGTAGTACTCGCCCTGGGCGTTGTCGTTGTCCAGGCGCGCCAGCCATTCGCGCAGCTTGCGCGCGGGGCAGGCGAGCAGGCCGGTGTTGATCTCGGTGATGGCGCGTTCGCGCTCGCTGGCGTCCTTGTGTTCGACGATGCGCTGGATGCTGCCGCCTTCGCCGCGGACGATGCGGCCGTAACCCGCAGGATCATCGACCCTGGCGGTGAGCAGCGCCAGCGCGCCGGGACGGGCGGCGTCGAGCAGGCCGGTGAGGGTGGGCAGGCGCATCAGCGGTACGTCGCCGTAGAGCACCAGCACGAGATCGTCATCGGCGATGCGGCCCATGGCCTGCATCACCGCGTGACCGGTGCCGAGCTGCTCGGCCTGGTGCACCCATTGGAGCTGACGCTCCTGGAAGGCGGCCTGCACGCGTTCACCACCATGACCGTGCACGACGTAAACGCGGGTGTCTTCCAGGCGCGAGACGGTATCAAGCACGTGCGCGAGCATCGGACGGCCACCCAGCGGCTGCAGCACCTTGGGCAGGCCGGAACGCATGCGCGTGCCCTGGCCGGCCGCGAGTATGATCGTGCTTGTGGTCATGTGTATCCCCCGCCCGAGAGTCTACCTTTTCTGATTGTCCCAAAACGAGAAAGGCGCAGACTAGCTGCGCCTTCCCGGTGCTTCCATCAGGTCTTTCATTTGGCGCTGCGCCGGATCTTCTCCAGGAACTTGAGCCGGGCGACCGCCTCGGCCAGCTCCGCCTGCGCACGCGCCATGTCGATGTCGCCCTTGCGATCGGCCAGCGCTTCCTCGGCTTCCCGCTTGGCCTTCAGCACCGCGGCCTCGTCGATGTCACGGGCGCGCAGCGCCGTGTCGGCGAGCACCGTCACCACCTTGGGCTGCACTTCCAGCACGCCGCCGGAGACGAAGAAGCTCTGCTCTTCACCGCTTTCGGTCTGCACGCGGATCTCGCCGCTGGCGAGCCGCGTGATCAGCGGCGAGTGGCGGGGCGCGATGCCCATCTCGCCCAGCTCGGCGGGCACGAACACCATCGCCGCCGGGCCGGAGAAGATCGCGCCCTCGGCGCTGACGATGTCTACATGGATCGTTGCCATTCCGGAACCTCTTGGAGCCGCCTTACAGCGACTTCGCCTTTTCCACCGCCTCTTCGATCGTGCCGACCATGTAGAACGCCTGCTCCGGCAGGTGGTCGTACTCGCCGTCGACGATCGCCTTGAAGCCCTTGATGGTGTCCTTCAGCGACACGTACTTGCCGGGCGCGCCGGTGAACACTTCCGCGACGTGGAACGGCTGCGACAGGAAGCGCTGGATCTTGCGCGCGCGCGCCACGATCAGCTTGTCTTCCTCGGACAGTTCGTCCATGCCGAGAATGGCGATGATGTCCTTCAGCTCCTTGTAGCGCTGCAGGGTGCCCTGCACGCGGCGGGCAACGTCGTAGTGCTCGCGGCCCACGACCAGCGGATCGAGCTGGCGCGAGGTGGAGTCGAGCGGGTCCACGGCGGGATAGATGCCAAGCGCGGCGATGTCACGCGACAGCACGACGGTCGCGTCAAGGTGCGCGAAGGTGGTCGCCGGGGACGGGTCGGTCAGGTCGTCCGCGGGCACGTACACGGCCTGCACGGAAGTGATCGAGCCCTTCTTGGTCGAGGTGATGCGTTCCTGCAGGACGCCCATTTCCTCGGCCAGGGTCGGCTGGTAACCCACCGCGGACGGCATGCGGCCGAGCAGCGCGGACACTTCGGTACCGGCCAGGGTGTAACGGTAGATGTTGTCGATGAACAGCAGCACGTCGCGGCCTTCATCGCGGAAGTACTCGGCCATGGTGAGGCCGGTGAGCGCCACGCGCAGGCGGTTGCCCGGCGGCTCGTTCATCTGGCCGTAGACCATCGCCACCTTGTCGAGAACGTTCGACTCCTTCATTTCGTGGTAGAAGTCGTTGCCCTCGCGGGTACGCTCACCAACGCCGGCGAACACGGACAGGCCGGAGTGTTCCTTGGCGATGTTGTTGATGAGCTCCATCATGTTCACGGTCTTGCCCACGCCGGCGCCGCCGAACAGGCCGACCTTGCCGCCCTTGGCGAACGGGCAGAGCAGGTCGATGACCTTGATGCCGGTCTCGAGCAGCTCGGTGGAACCGGACAGCTCTTCGTAGGTCGGCGCCGCACGGTGGATTTCCCAGTGCTCGTCGGTCTTCACCTCGCCGGCTTCGTCGATGGGGTTGCCGAGCACGTCCATGATGCGGCCCAGCGTCGCCTTGCCGACGGGCACCGCGATCGGCTTGCCGGTGTTCTTCACGCCAATGCCGCGCGCGAGACCTTCGGAAGCGCCCATGGCGATGGCGCGCACCACACCGTCACCCAGCTGCTGCTGGACTTCGAGCGTCAGGCTGCCGTCTTCGAGGACCAGCGCGTCATAGACCCTGGGGATCGCATCACGCGGGAACTCCACGTCAACGACCGCGCCAATCACCTGAACAATCTTTCCGGAGCTCATGGACGTTTCCTCTAGATAAAGCTCAAAAATTTTCTCGTGAGACGGAAGAGGCGAGACGTGAGACGACGGCTTGAAACCGCGTCTGGCGTCGTCTCACGTCTTGCGTCTCACGTCTCACGATCCTCAACTGATTGCCGCCGCACCGCCGACGATCTCGGACAGTTCCTGCGTGATCGCGGCCTGGCGGGCCTTGTTGTACTCGAGCTGCAGCGTCTCGATCAGTTCGCCCGCGTTGTCGGACGCGGCCTTCATCGCCACCATGCGCGCCGCCATTTCGCAGGCGACGTTCTCGACCGCGCCCTGGTAGGTCTGCGATTCGATGTAGCGCATCAGGAAGGCGTCGAGCAGCTCGTCTGCGCTGGGCTCGTAGATGTAATCCCAGTACTGCTGCAGCTCGTCCTGGTCCGTCATCACCACCGGCAGCAGCTGGTGCACTTCCGGCGACTGCGTCATGGTGTTCACGAACACGTTGTGGGCCAGCATCAGGCGATCAATGCGGCCTTCGCGGTAGGCGTCCAGCATGACGGTGACCGTGCCGATCAGGTCCTCGACATGCGGCGTGTCGCCGAGATGCGAGGCCGAGGCGACGATCTTCACGTCCTTCAGGCGGCGGAAGAAGGCCATGGCCTTCGCGCCCACCGTCACCAGCTCGACCTCGACGCCCTTGTCCTGCCATTCGCGCATCTCGCGCAGCACGGACTTGAACAGGTTGATGTTCAGGCCGCCGGCCAGGCCGCGGTCGGTGGAGATCACGATGATGCCCACGCGCTTCACATCGCGCTCGACCAGGAACGGATGCTGGTAGTCGGGATTCGCCTGCGCGAGGTGCCCGATCACCCGGCGGATCTTCTCCGCGTAGGGACGGGACGCCGCCATGCGGTCCTGCGCCTTGCGCATCTTGGACGCGGCGACCATTTCCATCGCCTTGGTGATCTTCTGAGTACTCTGGATACTCTTGATCTGCGTCCGGATTTCTTTAGCGCCTGCCATCAGTTCGTCACCAATGTTTTCGTAATCGAAGCCGTTGTCGGCTTTCCCGGCCGTAAGACGTGAGAGAGGTTAGACGTGAGACGACGCTTGTCCCGTACTCGACGTCGTCTTCCGTCTCACGTCTTTCGTCTCACGCTCAGTACGCGTGATTCTTCCTGAAGTCCTCGAGCGCGGCCTTGAACTTCGACTCGATGTCGCCGTTCCAGTCGCCGGTCTCGTTGATCTGCTTCATGAGATCCGCGTGCTGGCTGTTCATGTAATCGAGCAGCGCCTGTTCGAAGTCGCCGATCTTCCTGACCTCGACGTCGTCCAGGTAGCCGTTATCGACCGCGTACAGCGAGATCGCCATTTCCGCGACGGACAGCGGCGCGTACTGCTTCTGCTTCATCAGCTCGGTGACGCGCTGGCCGCGGTCGAGCTGCTTGCGGGTCGCCTCGTCGAGGTCGGAGGCGAACTGCGCGAAGGCCGCGAGCTCGCGGTACTGCGCGAGCGCGAGACGGATGCCGCCGCCGAGCTTCTTGATGATCTTGGTCTGCGCGGCGCCACCGACGCGGGACACCGAGATGCCGGCGTTCATCGCGGGACGGATGCCGGCGTTGAACAGGTCGGTCTCGAGGAAGATCTGGCCGTCGGTGATGGAGATCACGTTGGTCGGCACGAACGCGGAAACGTCGCCGGCCTGGGTCTCGATGATCGGCAGCGCGGTGAGCGAGCCGGTCTTGCCCTTCACTTCACCGTTGGTGACCTTCTCGACGTAGTCGGCGTTCACGCGCGCGGCGCGCTCCAGCAGGCGGGAGTGCAGGTAGAACACGTCACCCGGATACGCTTCGCGGCCCGGCGGACGGCGCAGCAGCAGCGAGATCTGGCGATAGGCCACAGCCTGCTTGGACAGGTCGTCATAGATGATCAGCGCGTCTTCGCCGCGATCGCGGAAGTATTCGCCCATCGAGCAGCCCGAGTAGGGCGCGATGTACTGCAGCGCGGCCGACTCGGAGGCGGAGGCGGCGACGACGATGGTGTGGTCCATCGCGCCATGCTCTTCGAGCTTGCGCACCACGTTCGCGATCGTGGAGGCTTTCTGGCCGATCGCGACGTAGATGCACTTAATGCCCGTGTGCTTCTGGTTGATGATGGTGTCGACCGCAAGCGCGGTCTTGCCGGTCTGGCGGTCGCCGATGATCAGCTCGCGCTGGCCGCGGCCGATGGGCACCATGGAGTCGATGGCCTTGTAGCCGGTCTGCACCGGCTGCGACACCGACTGGCGGGCGATCACGCCCGGGGCCACCTTCTCGATCGGCGAGAACTGCTTCGCCTTGATCTCGCCCTTGCCGTCGATCGGCTCGCCCAGCGCGTTGACGACGCGGCCGAGCAGCTCGGGGCCGACAGGCACTTCAAGGATGCGGCCGGTGGTCTTGACCGTATCGCCTTCGGAAATGTGCTTGTAGTCGCCGAGCACGACCGCGCCGACGGAGTCGCGCTCGAGGTTCAGCGCGAGACCGAAGGTGTTGCCGGGGAACTCGATCATTTCACCGTACTGGACGGCAGTCAGACCGTGAACGCGAACGATGCCGTCGGTCAGCGAGACGACGGTGCCCACGTTGCTCTGTTCGGCGCCGGCTTCGAAGTTCTCGATCTTCTCTTTGATGACCGAGCTGATTTCCGAAGGATTGAGTTGCATGTCAATTCCTCAATTAAGAATCTTGAGACCCAGGATGCGGACGGGAATGCCGCCCACGCCTGCGTTCAGCCTCGTTTCAGAGCGCCACCCGGGTGGCGAGACGTTCCAGTTTGCCGCGCAGCGAGCTGTCAATGACGAAGTCGCCGGCGCGGATCTGCGCGCCGCCGATCAGCGACTCATCGACCACGCTGACGAGCTCCACGTTCCGGCCGAGCCGGCGCACCAGCGCCTTGCGGATGTTCTCGCGCTGTTCCTCGCTCGCCGGCACCGCGGTGCGTAGTTCCGCCTTGACGGTGTTCTCGGCCGCGGCGCGCAGGACGGTGAATTCCTCCGCGATGGCCGGCAGGGCCGCCAGGCGGCGGTACTGCGCCAGCACGCGCACGAGGTTCTTCGCCTTCGCATCGAGCGCCTCGCCCGCC
>JAJUFS010000162.1 GCA_029263725.1 Gammaproteobacteria bacterium
TAGTCGCGGTTGAAGAAGGCGACGAAGTTCTCGGCGAGGTAGTTCTTGTCGCGCGGCGCGAGCGAACCGACGATGCCGAAATCCACGGCGATGTACTTCGGCCGTTCCGGGTCGCTGACGTCGACGAAGATGTTGCCGGGGTGCATGTCGGCGTGGAAGAAGTTGTGCTCGAACACCTGCGTGAAGAAGATTTCCACGCCGCGTTCCGAGAGCGTCTTCATGTCCGTGCCGGCATCGCGCAGCGCCTGCAGGTCACTCACCGGAATGCCCGCGATGCGCTCCATCACCATCACGTCTCGGCGCGTGCACTGCCAGTACACCTCCGGCACGTACAGCAGCTCGGAGTCGCGGAAATTGCGCCGCAGCTGCGAGGCGTTCGCGCCTTCGCGCAGCAGGTCGAGCTCATCGAGGATGGTCCTCTCGTATTCCGCCACCACTTCCACCGGCCGCAGCCGGCGGCCATCGGCCCAGTGACGTTCCATCAGCTGCGCGAGCATGTACATCAGCTCGAGATCGCGGCGGATGATGCGCTCGATGTCCGGGCGCAGCACCTTGACCACCACCTGCTTGCCGCCGGCGAGCTCCGCGGCATGCACCTGCGCGATGGACGCGGAGGCCAGCGGTTCGACGTCGAAGCGCTCGAACAGCTCGGCGATCGGCTGGCCCAGCGAGCGCTCGATGATCTTCACCGCAAGCTCGCCCGGGAAGGGCGGCACGCGATCCTGCAGCAGCGCAAGCTCATCGGCGATGTCGTGCGGGATGAGGTCGCGGCGCGTGGACAGCATCTGGCCGAACTTCACGAAGATCGGCCCGAGATCTTCCAGCACCAGGCGAATGCGCACGCCGCGCGGCACCTCCCTGGAGCGGAACCAGTACCAGGGCGAGAAATATTTCAGGAAGCGCACCGGCCGGAACCAGCGGGTGGCGAGAATGACTTCGTCCAGGCCGTGCCTGGCGAGCACGTAATTGATACGGGCGAGGCGCAGCAGCTGGCGCGGGCCGATCATGGAGCATCCCCGGACGGCTGCAGCCACTGGCTGGCGCGGCGGTACAGGCGCTGCAGCCGCGCCTCGGCGCGATCGACATCGGTCCGCACGAGATCGACGGCGGCGAGGAAGGCATCCACCTCGCGCCGCTTCGGCAGGTCGCGGGTTTCCTCCTGCAGGTACTCGCGCAGGTTCTCGCCGAAGCGGTCGGCGCTGTCGCGGCCCCAGTCCATGAGCCGCTTCAGCGAATGGCTGATGCGGAAGGCGGCGGTGCCACCGACGAAGCGCGCCAGCTTGTCTTCCCAGTCGATGTCCAGCAGCCGCAACAGCTTCTGGAACTGCTGGCCGATGGCGGCGTCGCCGCTGATGTGCACGCCGGAAGGCGTGCCGGGCTCACGGCGCAGGTTGGCGAACATGAGTGCCGGCAGGCTGCCGCGCACCGTGACATCCGGCTCGCCGCGCCAGTGATTGAACAGCTCGATGCCGCCGGCATGCGGGCGCAGGTAAAGCGCGGCGTCGAACTCGGAGAATTCCAGGGCGATGGTGCGGCCCTCGAGCCGGCGGCACAGCGCCAGCGCGTCGGCGTTGTCATCCAGCGCGGCGTCGAAGCTCATCTGCATCAACGCCGTGAACATGCCGGGAATGCGCATGCGCCCGGACATCAGAAGACCAGGCCGACGTGCAGCGCGACCACGCCGCCGGTGAGATTGTGGTAGCTGGCCTGGTCGAAGCCCGCTTCCAGCATCATGTCGCGCAGCGTTTCCTGATCGGGGAAGCGGCGGATGGATTCCGCGAGATAGCGGTAGCTGTCGGCGTCGTTGGCGACCAGCCGGCCCATCAAGGGCAGCACCTTGAAGGAATAGGCGTCGTAGACCGTGGACAGGCCCGGCACCACCGGCTTGGAGAATTCCAGCACCAGCAGCCGCCCGCCGGGACGGATCACGCGCCGCATGCTGGCAAGTGCGGCCGCCTTGTCGGTGACGTTGCGCAGCCCGAAGCCGATGGTCACGCAATCGAAATGAGCGTCAGGAAAGGGCAGCGCCTCGGCATTGAGCTGCACGTAGTGCACGTTGCCGACCACGCCCTGGTCGGTCAGCCGCCGCCGGCCGTTCTTCAGCATGGAGGCGTTGATGTCGCCGAGCACCACCTGGCCCTCGGGGCCGACCTGCTCGGCCATGCCGCGGGTGAGGTCGCCGGTGCCGCCGGCCACGTCCAGCGCGCGGCCGCCCGGCTTCAGCGCCGTGCGCGACAGCGTGTAGCGCTTCCACAGCCGGTGAATGCCGCCGGACATCAGGTCGTTCATGATGTCGTACTTGTCGGCGACCGAGTCGAACACGCCGCGAACGCGGCGCGCCTTTTCCTCGCGCGGCACTTCCTGGAAACCGAAGTCGGCCGTGTCGCGATGTTCGTGATTCGAAGCCATCGTCGTACCGGGACAGCAAAGGGAATGGGATTCTATCAGGATTGCTCGCGCGGCTGGCGCGCGACGCCCGCGCGCTCCAGGCGTTCAAGGTAGCGTCGCCAGTAATCCTCGAAGTTCTCCCCGAGTTCGCGCAGCACCTTCCAGGTGTAGATGCCGGAATCATGGCCGTCATCGAACACCAGCCGCACGGCGTAATTGCCGACCGGCTCGACGCGCGTTATGTCAACGTTCTCCTTGCCGATCACCAGGATCTTCGGCAGGCCGTCCTGCGTGCCGCCGTGGCCGCGCACCTCGGCGGACGGCGAAAACACGCGCAGGTACTCGAATGGCAGTTCCCAGGCGTCGCGCCCCGGGAACTTCACCACGAGCAGCCGCGTGCCGCGGCGCAGGCGTAGCGATTCGGGTGGCGGTGTATGGTCGGTCATGATTTTTCCTGAAGGAGACGTGAGACGTGAGGCGTGAGACGTGAGACGACGTGATCGTCTGCTTTCTGTCGCATCACGTCCTGGACTTCATGAAACTCCCCCGTCGCTTCGCGGTGCCCCTTTGGAAAGGGCGCGAGGAAAGCCGGCCGTCGTCTCACGTCTTACGTCTTGCGATCTCATCCCCTCAAAGAATGTAGCGGCTGAGGTCCTCGTCCTCGACCAGCTCGCCGACGCGGCAGTTGACGTAGTCGCGGTCGATGACGACGGTGGTGCCGCTCTTGTCGGAAGCCTCGAAGGAAATCACTTCCATCAGCCTTTCCATCACGGTGTGCAGGCGGCGCGCGCCGATGTTCTCGGTGCGCTCGTTAACCTGGAAGGCGACTTCCGCGATCCGCTGCACGCCGTCTTCGGTGTACTCGATGGTCACGCCTTCGGTAGCCATCAGCGCCGCGTACTGGCGCGTCAGCGCCGCATCGGTGTCGGTGAGGATCTTCACGAAGTCCTGCACGCTTAGCGAATCCAGCTCGACGCGGATCGGCAGGCGGCCCTGCAGCTCGGGGATCAGGTCCGAGGGCTTGGAGA
>JAJUFS010000194.1 GCA_029263725.1 Gammaproteobacteria bacterium
ACGGTGTTGCGCACGCCGCGCGCGAACACTTCGCGCCCGCTGCCGTCCGGGTTCATGCGCAGGATGAGCGCGTAACCCTCCTCGTCGCAGACATTGCACGGCGCGCCGATCGGCACGTACAGCCTGCCGTCCGGACCGAAGGCGATGAACTTCCAGCCGTGGTGGCGCTCGGTCGGCAGGTCATCGACGACCACGACCGGCGCCGGCGGATCGGCGAGGCGCTCGTCGATGCCGTCGAAGCGCAGGATGCGATTGACCTCGGCGACGAACAGCGCACCTTCGTGCCATGCGACGCCATTCGGCATGCTGAGGCCTTCGGCGATCACGTGCACTTCTTCGGCCTTGCCATCACCATCGCGATCGGCCACCGCCCAGACCTTGTCGCCGGCGCGATTGCCTACGTACAGGACACCGCCATCGGACAGGGTCATGGAGCGCGCGTTGGGAACTTCCGCGAACACGGAAATCGAGAACCCTTCCGGCAGCCGGATGCGCTCCAGCGGCAGATCGGCAGCGACAGCGTTCAGCGGCAGCAACAGTAGCAGGAGAAAGTGACGCATGATTCGATGAAATCCGGTAACCGAACGAGGCGCAAACATTACCGGATTCGTCAGGGTGCAACAAACGGCGCAAAAGAAAACGGCGTCAGCCACGGGGAGGAAGCTGACGCCGCAAGAACGGTACGGTTGGCAGGGGGAGGCCAGAGCCGTACCGGAGGGGGACTTGTCCTTTACGCGGCCTGCAGGGCCGCCGCGCCGGTGGCGTTGATCTCGATCGCCACGGCCGCCGCGTGCATCACCGCGGCAATGCGCACCGCGCTCTGCACCGCGTCCGCGGTCAGGCCGTGCTTGCGCACCACCTTCTCGTGCGAGGCAACGCAGGCGCCGCAGCCGTTGATGGCGGAGACTGCAAGACTCAGCAGCTCGAAATCGTTCCTGTCGATGCCCGGCGCGCCGATGATGTTCATGCGCAGCTTCGCCGGCATCCGCGCGTATTCCTCGTTCTCCACCAGGTGGAGGAAACGGTAGTAGATGTTGTTCATGCCCATGATCGCCGCCGCTCCGCGCGACGCCGCGATCTCGGCCTCATCCAGTACTTCGGCGACGGCCTGCTCGGTGGCGCGCACCAGCTGTTCGTTGCGTGCGGCATAGGCCGAGGCCAGCGCGAGCATGGCGATCTGCTTTTCGTTCAGGCCCGGTGATCCTGAATCCTTCAGAACCGTCGAAACGTTCAACCGGATGTCCTTCGCGAAATCCGGCACCAGGTTCTTGATCACGTCAATGTTCATGGCGTCTCCTGTCATTCCTGGGCGCGGTTCGCGCCGCTGGGCTCAATTCGGGGAAAGGCGCGGCCCCTGCAGGGCCGCGCATTCGCGTCACGCTCAGGCAGCACTCAGCGTCTTCTCGCCCTGCTTCCAGTTGCACGGGCAGAGCTCGTCGGTCTGCAGCGCATCGAGGACGCGCAGGACCTCGTCGACGTTACGGCCGACGTTCATGTCGGTGACCATCGCGAAGCGGATGATGTTGTCGGGGTCGACGATGAAGGTCGCACGCTTGGCCACGCCCTCTTCCTCGTCGAGGATGCCGAGCGCGGTGGACAGCTTGCGGTTCAGGTCGGAGAACAGCGGGAACGGCAGGTCACGCAGTTCTTCCTTCTGCTGGCGCCAGGCGATGTGGACGTACTCGTTGTCCACGCTGCCGCCGAGCACCTGGGCGTCGCGGTCCTGGAACTCGCTGTTCAGCTTGCCGAACGCGGCGATCTCGGTCGGGCACACGAAGGTGAAATCCTTCGGGTAGAAGAAGATGACCTTCCACTTGCCCGGGTACGACTCGTGCGTCACATCGATGAACGCATTGTCATCGGCCACGTTCGAGACGGCGGCCTTCATCTTGAATTCAGGGAACTTGTCTCCGACGGTCAGCATGGTTTCGTTACCTCCGTTTGCATCGGTGTTGTCGTCTGACGGAGCGTATTCAAACGCATGG
>JAJUFS010000090.1 GCA_029263725.1 Gammaproteobacteria bacterium
CAGGGCAGGCAACGCCCGTTCCGGCAATGCCGCAATAGCCGCCGGGATTGCGCGCGAGATATTGCTGGTGATACGTCTCGGCGAAGTAGAACTCGCCGGCCGGTTCGATCGTCGTGGTGATTGCGCCGAAGCCGGCTTCCCTCAGCCGTTCCGCATACGCGTCGCGCGAGCGTTCCGCGAGTTCGCGCTGCTCGTCGGAGTGATGCAGGATGATGGAGCGGTACTGCGTGCCGCGATCGTTGCCCTGCCGCATGCCCTGCGTCGGATCATGGTTCTCCCAGAACCGTCGCAACAGCTCCTCGTAGCTCACGACGGCGGGATCGAACACGACGCGGACCACTTCCGCGTGCCCCGTCAGGCCGCTGCACACTTCCCGATACGTCGGGTTGGGCGTGAAGCCGCCCGCGTATCCCACGGCCGTCACCCATACCCCGTCGAGCTGCCAGAAGATCCGCTCCACGCCCCAGAAGCAGCCCATGCCGAAGGTCGCAAGCTGCATGCCGCCGGGATACGGCGGCGTTAGCGCACGCCCGTTCACCACGTGCGGCTCGGTCACGGGCATGGGCGTTGTCCGCCCGGGCAGCGCGTCTTCCGGGCGCGGCATCGCCAGGTCCGCCATGGCAAATCTCCTTCTCGTCGGCCTGAGGAAAGGATACGCCTGCCGGAATGAAAAATTTCTTTTGACGTATTCATCGATTCTTTTCGTCATGGTGGAACGACGCCGCAAATAGAATCGCGCGATTCCGAGTACCCCCGATGAAGATCGTCAGCTTCGATCCCTTTCGCACCCTGCACCTGCCCGGCGTGAGCTATCTGAAGCCGGAGCACTGGCTTGCGCGCAGCGAGCTGCTGCTCGCCGCGGACTGGGTGCTGTTCCCCGGCGCCTGGCAGCTCGACGTGCTCGAGTACGTGTTCCGCTGCCGCGTGTTCCCCTCGCCCGCCACGCTACGGCTCGGCTTCGACAAGGTGGTGATGACGCGTGCCATGCAGGCAGCGTTTCCCGCGCTGCTGCCGGAGACGCTGATCCTGCCGAACACGCCCGCCGGGCAGGAAGAGACGCTCGACCGCCTGGAGCTGCCGTTCGTTGTGAAGGCGCCGCGCGATTCCATGGGCCGCGGCGTGAAGCTCGTGCGTACCCGAAGCGAGTTCCTCGACTGGTGCTGCGGCCAGCCGTTGATCTACGCGCAACGCTACCTGCCGGTGCAGCGCGACCTGCGTGTCGTCTGGGTCGGTGATTCGGTGGTCGGCGCCTACTGGCGCATCAACAACGATGGCTTCCTCAACAACGTGGCGCAGGGCGGGCGCATCGACTTCGACGACATCCCAGCCGCGGCACTGGATGCGGTTGCCATGATCGCGCGACGCTTCGGCATCGATCACGCCGGCTTCGACATCGCCTGGCTGGATGGCGAGGCGCAGTTCTTCGAGTTCAACGTGCTGTTCGGCAACCAGGCGCTGAACGCGCGCGGCCTGCGCATCGAACCCTTCATCCATGACTGGCTGCTGCGTCGTCACGAGGACCCGGCGCCCCTGCCCCGCTCCGCCTGAGGGTATACTCCCGGCATCCTTCAACCGGAGAATGCCGTGCCTTCCTTTGATGTCGTTTCCGAGCTCGATTTCAACGAGGTCACCAACGCCGTCGACCAGGCCAACCGCGAAGTCGGCACCCGCTATGACTTCAAGGGTTCCAGCGCCAGGGTCGAGCAGCAGGACAAGGCGCTGCTGCTGCACGCCGACAACGAGTTCCAGCTGGAGCAGCTCTCCACCATCGTCTACCAGAAGCTCGCCAGGCGCGGCATCGACATCCGTGCCGTCGATCCCGGCAAGGTGGAGGCGGCCAGCGGCAACAAGGTGCGCCAGCTGCTTACCCTGAAGACCGGCATCGGCAAGGAGCTCGCGAAGGAAATCGTGCGACTGGTCAAGGACAGCAAGATCAAGGTGCAGGCGGCGATCCAGGGCGAGCAGGTGCGCATCAGCGGCAAGAAGCGCGACGACCTGCAGGAAGTGATCGCGCTGCTGCGTGCCGCGGAACTCGACCAGCCGCTGCAGTTCGAGAATTTCCGCGACTGAGCTTTCAAGGATTTCTTTATGTCGCCGCCGGCGGGGTCGCGGCTAAAGTTCCCGCAGGCAGTGCACAGGGAAGTCCCGCGCTTGGACATTCACCGGAGATTCGGCAACAAGGTCAGGCAGTTGCGGCTGCGGGCCGGCATGACCCAGGAACAACTGGGCGAAGCCGTCGAGCTTTCACCGGTTTCCGTGAGCAACATCGAACGGGGCGTCCATGCCCCCGCCTTCCGCAAGCTGGAAGCGTTCGCCCGCGCGCTCCAGGTCGAACTGCACGAGCTGTTCCGTTTCGATCTCGATTGATGCCGTTCAGGTCGCGCCGAGCGCCGCAGCGGCCGTGGCGCGCGCCGCGACCACGCCATCCAGCACCCTGACGGGCTGGCCCGGCGCCAGCGATTCGCCGCCGCGAATCACCACCGCATCGCCCTGCGCGAGCTCGCCGCTCACCGCGATGTAACCGCCCGAGCTGTCGCCCAGCGTGACGCGCACCTGCTCGGCGACGCCTTCCTTGTTGACGCGGAACACGTAGCTTGCATCCTGGCGGAGAATGATCGCATCGCGCGGCACGGCGAGCATGTTGCGCGCCGCCTGCAGCGGCACGGCGACGCTGACCATCTCGCCCACCGACCAGCCGCCGCCGCCATCGACGTCCAGCAGCAGCTCGAAGGCCTGCTGGCGCGGGTCCATCGCCGGCACCAGGCTGCGCACCACCGCTTCGCTTTCCCGCCCGTAGGCGAACACACGCATGCGGTCGCCCTCGCTGACCCGGCCGCTGTAACGCAGCGGCACCAGCAGGCGCACTTCCAGCTCGTCCGGGTTGATGAGCCGCACCAGCGGCGTGCCGCGGGCCACGTCCTCGCCGGAACGGCGCAACCGCTCGGCGACGATGCCATCGAACACCGCGCGCACTTCGGCGCGCCGCAGCTGGTCCTCGATCTGCCGCGCGCGCACCTCGGCGATGCGCAGGTCGCTGGCCGCGACATCCCGCTCGGACTGCGTCTGTTCGAGCTCGTTCGCCGCCAGCGAGTTGCTGCGCGCAAGGTCCTGCTGGCGGCGCAGTTGCGCTTCCAGGAAACGCAGCTGCGCGGCGGCGCGATCGCGCTGCGCCTGCTGCTCGGCAAGGTTGAGCTCCAGCGTCAGCGTGTCGATGCGCGCCAGCACGTCGCCCGCCTTCACCCGCGTGCCGGGTTCGGCCACGTACACGAGCTGGCCATCGACGCCGACGGTCAGCTCCACGTCATGGCGGGGGCGCACCGTGCCGGTCAGCGGCATGACGGGCGATATCGACATCGCCTTCACCTCCTCGACGACCACCGTGGCGGCAGGCGGCGCGGCGGCGAACGCGGTCAATGGCAACAGCAGCAGGAGTGCAAGCCGTTTCATCGTGGGGAACCTTCTGCAATGGTGGAACGTGAATGGAAAAGCCGCGCCAGGCTGCCGGGCTCGAAGGTGCGCAGCATCGCAGGCATCAGCACCAGCGTGAATACCGCGCTGAACAGCATGCCGCCGACGATCACCGTCGCGAGGCCTCGGTAGATGTCCGAGCCGGTGCCCGGCACCAGCATCAGCGGCAGCATGCCGAACAGGCTGGTCAGCGTGCTCATGTAGATGGGACGCGCCCGCACGCGCACTGCGGCCTCGACCGCCTCGCGCATCGGCCGTCCCTGCGCCTGCGCCTGCCGCGCCTGGTCGATCAGCAGGATGGCGTTGTTCACCACCAGGCCCATCAGGATGATGAAGCCGATCATGGTGAGCATGTCCAGCGACTGGTAGGTGAACAGGTTGAGGATGCGCAGCGCCAGCAGGCCGCCCGACAGCGCCAGCGGCATGACCATGAGCACCAGCAGGCTGTCGCGCATGGACTTGAAGATCGCCGCCATGACCATGAACAGGATCAGCAGCGCCAGCAGGAAGTTCTTGAGCATGTTGAACAGCGCTTCCTCGAGCTGGTCTGCGCTGCCGCGGTAGGCGATGCTCGAGCCCGCGGGCAGCTCTGCCTGCAGCTTCGGTCCGACCTCGTTGCGCAGGATGTCGAGCGCGACTTCCACGGTCATGTGTTCCGGCGGCAGCACCAGCAGGCTTACCGTGCGCTGGCCGTCGACGCGCGCGAGCTGCGTCGGGCCCACGGTGCGGCGGATCTCGGCGAGCTCGCCGATGGTCTGCGCACCGGCCAGCGGCGTCGCGATCGGCGTGGCGGCGAGCTGCTCGGGGTACTGCCAGCGCGGCGCGCGCAGGATGACGTCGTAACGCTGGTTGCCGTCGAAGTATTCGCTGACGAACAGCCCGCCGGTGAAGGCGCGCACCGCGGTCGCCACCTCCTGCGGGTTGAGGCCCGCCTCCGTGATGCGCCGCTCGCGCGGCAAGAGCTGCAGCTCCGGCTCGGCCAGCGCCAGCGACGATGCCGGACGCACGGTGGCCCCGGGAATCGCCTCGCTGATGAAACCCATGCCCGCCTGGGCCGCATTCATGAGGCCGACGATGTCCGCGCCCTGCAAGTCCACGCTGATGGAGCGCCCGCCATCGAAGCCGACACCGAGCAGCGAGGCACGCGAGGCGAACGCCTGCACGTCGGGAATGCCGCCGAGCAATGGGCCGCGCAAGAGATCGACCCACGCCTCGGTGTCCTCGGCGTTCTGCGGATACAGATAAAGGATGTTGAAGGTGCCGAACATCGACAGGTTGTAACCGCGAATGTACGGCTGCTCGCGATGCTCGACGTAGGCCCGCAGGCGTTCGACGATTTCCGCCGCGATCTCCTCCTCGAAGAGCTCGTTGTTCACGCCCGGCGGCACGTTGAAGAACACCGTGACCGCATCCGCGCGCGCCGAGGGCAGGAAGTCCGCGCCAGGCTTCAGCGCGACGGCGAGCATCGCCGGAACGACGATCAGGCCGACGATCCATGCCCAGCGCGCCACGGCCCTGTCGGTCAGCCGCAGCACGAGGCGCGTCAGCGACTCCCACCAGTGCGTGTGCGGATCGCGCATCTCCGTCGCGCGCAGGCAGTAGCGGCTCAGCACCGGCACCACGGTGAGCGCGGCGAACATGGAAGCGATCACCGCCACCGACAGCGTCAGCGCAAGGTCCTTGAACAACTGTCCTTCCAGGCCTTCGAGGAACACCACCGGCAGGAAGATCGCCACCGTGGTCATGGTGGAAGCGAACAGCGCGCCCTTCACCTCGCCGCAGGCCTTCAGCACCGCATCCAGCAGCGCCTCGCCCTGGGCGCGATGCCGCATGATGTTTTCCTGCACGATGATGGACGCATCCAGTACCAGGCCGACCGCGAAGGCCAGCCCGGCGAGCGAGATGACGTTCAGCGTCAGGCCGAACACCTGCAGGGAGATGAACGCCACCAGCAGCGATACCGGTACCGACGCGGCGATGATCAGCGTGGCGCGGCGGTCACGCAGGAAATACCAGAGAATGCCCACCGCCAGCATCACGCCCAGCAGCAGGTTCTCGTTGACCAGCGAAATGGCGCGGCGGATGTAGATCGACGAGTCGAAGCTGAGTTCCGCCACCAGCCCCACTTCATTGAGCGCACCCGCGTTCAGTTCGGCCAGCGCGACGTTGAGATCGTCGAGGATCTGCACGGTGTTGGAATCGTTGCTTCGTTGCAGGGCGACGTAATACGCCGGATAGCCGCTGCGCAGGTTGACGCCGAAGGGATCGGCAAGGCCGAGACGCACGTCGGCGATCTCGTTGAGCTGCACGGGGCGATCGCCGTTCCAGGCGACGATCAGCTCGCCCAGTCGCTCGATCTCGTACTGGCCGACGAAGCGCACCGTGTACTGGCGGCGGCCGACGTTGGCAAAGCCCGCGGAACTGTCCACCGAGCCCTGCACCGTCTGCGCGATGCTGCCGATGGAAATGCCGAGCGCAGCGGCGCGATACGGATCGAAGGTGATCTGCACCTGGCGCGCGCGCAGCGAATTGAGCTGCACGCTGGAAACGCCCTGAATGCGCGCCAGGCGCGGCTGCAGCACGTTCTCGATCACGTGCTGATAGGCCGGATCGTAAAGGTCGGTGTTGGGGTTGTCGGGCTTCGGACGGATCTGCAGGGTCGCGACGTTCTGGCCGTTGTTGCCGCTCGCGCCCGAGAACACCTGCGGCTCGCTCGCATCCACCGGCAGCGGCGGCGCCTGGTTGAGCGCGTTGATCACGTTGATCAGCGCTTCCTGCATGTCCGTGCCGATGGCGAATTCCAGCGAAATGGAACCAAAGCCGCGGCCGATGAAGCTGCTGATCTCGGTGACGCCGGGAACGTTGCGGAGCACCGCTTCCTGCGGCTCGACGATGTAGGACTCGACCTCCGCGGGCGCGGCCTCGCGCCAGCCGGTGTTGACGCTGATGACGGGATTGCTGGTTTCCGGCAGCAGCTGGATGGGACGGCTCAGCATGGCGAGCAGGCCGAACAGCGCGACGATCGCGACCACCACCGCCAGCACGGCCGGCTGCGCGAGACTTCCACGAGTGATATCCACGGGGCTCCCCTTTTTCCGGCGTCCCACGGCCGGCGCGTACAGGAAAGATGCGCAGCCTCGGAAAAAGGTTGCACGGCTTGATTGGGACCGTGCGGCGCGCAAAAGATTCCTTTCTCAATAAAGAATTTTTGATGCAGAAATGGCGCCCTCTTTCAAGATTCCGGCACCGGCCACGATCCGTATAATCGCGCGCTTCATGTTTCCTGGAGTTGCCCCATGAGTCTCGAGCGCATCCTGCCCCGTCTTGCCGAAGAAACCGGCGCCGCCGTCCGCCAGGTCATGGCCGCGGTCGAACTGCTGGATAGCGGCGCGACCGTGCCGTTCATCGCGCGTTACCGCAAGGAAGCCACCGGCGGGCTGGATGACGCGCAGCTGCGCCTGCTCGAGGACAGATTGCGTTATCACCGGGAACTGGAAGACCGCCGCAGCGCGGTGCTGGCCTCCATCGAGGAACAGGGCAAGCTCACCGATGAGCTGCGCGCGCAGATCGAGGCGACGGACACCAAGACCCGTCTCGAAGACCTGTACCGCCCTTACATGAAGAAGCGCCGCACCAAGGCGCAGATCGCCAGGGAAGCCGGCCTCGAACCGCTGGCGGACGCGCTGTTCGCCGACCCCACCCTCGTGCCGGAAACCGTCGCCGCGGAATACGTCGATGCAGACAAGGGCGTGGAAGACGCGGCGGCCGCGCTGGAAGGCGCACGGCAGATTCTCATGGAGCGCTTCGCCGAGGATCCGGAACTCACCGGCCGGCTGCGCGAATTCGCCTGGGAGAACGGCCGGCTGCAGTCGAAGGTGCGCGAAGGCAAGGAAGAGGAAGGCGCCAAGTTCGCGGACTACTTCGATGCCATCGAAGCCGTGAAGAAGGTGCCCTCGCATCGCGCGCTCGCCATGTTCCGCGGCCAGACCGAGGAAGTGTTGACGCTGTCGCTGGTCATCGACGAACTCGACGAGGAAGGCAAACCGAAGTCGGAAGTCTCGGTCGGCGAGCTGATGATCGCGCGGCACTTCGGCATTGAGGACAAGGGCCGTGCCTCCGATCGCTGGCTGCTCGATACGGTGCGCTGGACCTGGAAGGTGAAGCTGCAGTGGCACATCGAGATGGAGATCAAGAAGCGGCTGCGCGAAATCGCCGAGGAAGAAGCCATCAAGGTGTTCGCGCGCAACCTCAAGGACCTGCTGCTCGCCGCGCCCGCCGGCCCGCGCGTCACCATGGGGCTCGATCCCGGCGTGCGCACCGGCGTGAAGGTC
>JAJUFS010000095.1 GCA_029263725.1 Gammaproteobacteria bacterium
CACACCAAGTTCACCGGCGTTTCCTGGCTGCCGGACGGCAGCGGCTTCTATTACAGCCGCTATCCCTTCGGCGATTCCGGCCGCGCCGATGACAGCAAGGCCGTGGAAGTCTACTTCCACGCCATCGGCACGCCGCAGGAAGACGACGAGCTGGTCTACGCGCTCCCCGAGCATCCGACCTGGAACCCGTATGCGACGGTGACCGAGGACGGCCGCTTCCTGGTCATTACCGTGTGGGAAGGCTACTTCGCCAACGCGGTGCACTACATGGCGCTGGAGGAAGGCAGTGGGCCGGCGGTCGAGCTGCTCCCGGACTGGGACGCGCTGTACGAATTCCTCGGCAACGACGGCAACACCTTCTACTTCAAGACCACCAACAGCGCGCCGAATGGCCGCGTGATCGCCATCGACATCGATAGCCCCGAATCCGACGCCTGGCGCGAGATCGTCCCCGAGCGCGCCGAAGCACTGGAGGCCGCCTCCTACGTGGGCGGCAGGCTGGTCGCGACCTACATCCGTGACGCGAAATCGGAAGCAATGGTGTACGGCCTCGACGGCAGGGAAATCGCCACGGTCCAGCTGCCCGGCATCGGCAGCGTGTACGGCTTCGGCGGCCGGCAGGACGACCCGGAGACGTTCTACACCTTCACCAGCTTCACCACGCCCTATGAGATCTACCGCTACGACGTGAGCAGCGGCAAGAGCACGCTGCTGCGCAAGGCGGAATCCAAGGCGGACAGCAGCGCGTTCGAGACCAGGCAGGTGTTCTTCAGCTCGCGCGACGGCACCCGCGTGCCGATGTTCATCGTGCACAGGAAGGGTCTCAAGCTGGACGGCTCGAACCCGACGCTGCTTTACGGCTACGGCGGCTTCAACGTCTCGCTCACGCCCGCCTACTCCGTCAGCCGCCTCGTCTGGCTGGAGATGGGCGGCGTGCTCGCCATCGCCAACCTGCGCGGCGGCGGCGAGTATGGCGAGAGCTGGCATGAAGCCGGCACGAAGCTGAAGAAGCAGAACGTGTTCGATGACTTCATTGCCGCGGCCGAGTACCTCATCGCCAACGACTACACCCGGCCGGCGAAGCTCGCCATCCAGGGCGGCTCGAATGGCGGCCTGCTGGTCGGTGCGGTGCTCAACCAGCGCCCGGACCTGTTCGGCGCCGCCCTGCCCGCGGTCGGCGTGATGGACATGCTGCGCTATCACCTGCCGTCGGCGAACGCGCGGGCCTGGTCCAGCGATTTCGGGCTCTCGGAGAACCCGGAAGAGTTCAAGGCGCTGTACGCGTATTCGCCGTACCACAACGTGCGTGACGACGTCTGCTATCCGCCGACGCTGGTCACCACCGCGGATCATGACGACCGCGTCGTGCCCTGGCACAGCTACAAGTACACCGCGGCGATGCAGGCAGCCCAGTCAGCACGCAAGGACTGCGACAACCCGATTCTCATCCGCGTCGAGACCCGCGCCGGCCATGGCGCCGGCAAGCCGACCTGGATGGTGATCGAGAACGCTTCCGACCAATGGGCCTTCCTGGTGAAGGCGCTGGGCATGGAAGACTGAAAAGGAAACCGGAAAGAGGAAGGGCCGCGATGATCGCGGCCCTTTTTTCTTCACGCGATTCACGCGACCGCGTTCCTACGTTGCCATTCCTCTCATTCGCGCTTCCCTCGCGCGCCTCAACGAATAGTCCGGGTTGCGCGACCCGCCCTCCAGCGTCTGGAACATGCGCTGGTTCCACAGGTAATCGCCAGGCGAGCGGCGGATCAGGCGTTCCAGTTCCGCGCGCAGGCGCGCGCAGATCGCGACGGGGTCGTCGTAGGGAAGGTCGCGCAACGGCGCCTCGATGCTGACGCGATAGCTGCCAGTGGCGGGGTCGAGGGTGGCAAGGCAGGGCAATACCTGGGCACGCGTCAATGCGACGAGACGGCCGCTGCCCAGCACGGTGCACACCTTGCGCCCGAAATAAGGCACGAACACCGCACGCCGGCGCCTGCCGTGGTCTTCATCGGGCAGGTAGTACAGCACGCGGCCTGACTTGAGCGCTCTCACGACCTTGAGCAGCGGATCGCCGCGTTCCAGCACGCAGTCGCAGAAGCGGCCGCGCAGCCTGCGCAGCGCCCAGCCGCCCAGCGTTCCCCTGCCCTCGCGCGCCAGCGCGATCATCGGATAGCGCGCCGCCAGCGCAAGCCCGGCATGCTCGAGCGCAACGGTGTGCGGGACCAGCAGCATGACCGGTCGCCCGCGGCGAAGCGCCGCATCGACATGCTCGCTGCCTTCAATGCGGACCCGTGCTGCCAGCTGCGTGCGCCGGCTCCGCCACAGCCAGCCGAAATCCAGCAGCGTGCAGGCAAGACGCTCGGCATAGGCATGCAGGAGGCGGCGGCGTTCCTCCTCGCCGAGTCCGGGAAAGCAGTAGCGGAGATTGGTTTCGATGATGTGCCGGCGCCTGGGACGCAGCGCCAGCATCAGGCGGCCCAGCGGCGGTGCCAGCCGCCGGCGCAGGCGCCATGGCAGAAGCGACAGGATGAACAACAGCAACGACAGTGCGGCGCGTGCCGCCAGTGGTGGCTTCCTTTCCGTAATTCGCATGTTCCCTTGCTCCGTTTGTCCGTTCAGAAAGTCGGGCTATTCCATACCTTGTTCATGCGGCAAAAGCGGGATGGTCGGCGGCGGATATTCCGGGTTCGCCTTGCCGTCCGGCTGGTTGTTGAAGATGCGCAGCGTCCAGAGGTAATCCTCCGGCTGCAGGCGGATGAGCTTCTCAAGCTCCCTGCGCAGCACCCGGCAGTTCTCCACCGGGTCGGCGCCGATGTCCTCCACGGGCGGCAGGATTCTCACCCTGTAACGGCCGCTCGCGGGATCGAACAGCGTGGTGAACGGCAGTACTTCCGCACCCGCGAGCGCCAGCAGCCTGCCCGCGCCGAGAATGGTGCTGGTCGGCTTGCCGAAGAACGGCACGAACACCGCCTTCTTCAGGTGACCGTGATCCTCGTCGGGCAGGTAGAACAGCACGCGGCCGTCGCGCACTTCGTTGATCAGGCGCCGCACCGAGAAGGTGCGGTCGATGACGCGATCGCAGTAGCGCATGCGCAGGCGCCTGAAGGCCCAGCCCGCCACCCCGCTCTTCGCCTCGCTGGTGAGACCCAGCACCGGCCAGCGGCAGCTGATCGCCAGGCCGCCGATGTCGAGCGCCACCACATGCGGCCCGAGCAGGATCACCGGCCGGCCGCGGGCTCGCACCGCATCGAGGTGTTCCGCGCCTTCGAAATCGACCCGCCTGAGCAGCGACTCGCGGGTTCCCCACCACAGGTCGCCAAGGTCCAGCGCGACGCGCAGCAGGCGTTCGCCAAAGGCATCGCGCATCGCGCGCCGCTGTCGTTCGTCCAGCTCGGGAAAGCACCAGCGCAGGTTGACGTCTGCGATCTGCCGCCTGCGCCAGCGGCGGTCGAGCAGCTTCGGACCAAGCTTGCGCGCCAGCGCATCGCGCAGGCGGCGCGGAATGAGGCGCAGGAAAAGGAACAGTGCATGCAGGAGCCCGCGCTGCCACAACGGCGCGCCGGCCTCGCGCCGCTCGTAGCGGCGCCGCGGCGAATTCGCGGAACTCATCCCTGGCTCCTGGGGCGATCCGGGTCGGTGATCCACTCGCTCCACGAACCGGGATACAGCCGTGAACCCGGCAGTCCCGCGATTTCCATGGCAAGCAGGTTGTGGCACGCGGTCACGCCGGAACCGCAGTAGTGCACGACGCGATCGGCGCGTCCCGCGGCGATGCCCTGGAAACGCGCGCGCAGCTCGCCGGCGGGAAGGAAACGCGATGCCGCATCCAGGTTCTCCATGAACGGCCGGTTGAGCGCGGCGGGAATGTGTCCGGCCGCGGCATCGATGGGTTCGACCTTGCCGAGATAGCGCGCCGGCGCTCTCGCATCCACCAGCCGCCAGTCGGCGCGGCCCTCGACGGCATCCAGTACCTCATCCGCGGACACCATCTGCCGGACCGGACTGCGGCGCTCGAAGCGCGCCGCCGCGGGCGCGGAGGCTTCGCTAACGAGCGGGAGCCCCGCTTCGCGCCATGCCGCCAGGCCGCCGTTCAGCACCGCGACATTCTCGTGACCCAGCCAGCCCAGCAGCCACCACAGCCGCGCCGCCATGGTGCCGTTCGCATCGTCACAGGCGATGACCTGGGTGGCAGGGCCAACGCCCCAGCCGGAGAGCTTCGCGATCAGCGCGCCAGCGTCGGGCAAGGGATGCCGGCCGGTGTTCTCCTGCACCGGGCCGGAAAGATCGCGTTCGAGATGGGCGTAGACCGCGCCCGGAATGTGCCCCTCCAGGAAGGCCCGCTGCCCCGCCTCCGGATCGGCAAGGTCGAAGCGGCAGTCGATCACGCGCCAGTCGGGGTCATCAAGGTGCTCGAAGAGTTGTTGCGGTTCGATCAGCGTCTGGAACATGAGGTTCGGCTGCGGTTGCGGCAATTTTCTTTATACTCGGTCGACCCGTGAAATTCGAGGAGCGTTGCAATGGTCGCGGACACCCGTCTCAACGGCAAGACGATCTTCATCACCGGCGGCAGCCGCGGCATCGGGCTCGCCATCGCCAAACGCGCGGCAAGCGAAGGCGCGAACATCGTGATCGCCGCCAAGACGGTGAAGCCGCATCCGAAGCTGCCCGGAACCATCTACACCGCCGCCGAGGAAATCGAGGCCGCCGGCGGCCGCGCGCTGCCGTTGCAGGTGGACATCCGCGAGGAAAGCGAGATCGCCGCGGCGATGAAGAAGGCCTCGCAGGAATTCGGCGGCATCGACGTGCTCATCAACAACGCCAGCGCCATCAACCTCACCGGCACGCTGGAAACGCCGATGAAGCGCTTCGACCTCATGTTCGACGTCAACGTGCGCGGCACCTTCGCCGCCTCGCAGGCGGCCATCCCCTATCTGCTCGAAAGCAGCAATCCGCACATCCTGACGCTGTCGCCGCCGCTAAACCTGGACCCGAAGTGGTTCCGTCAGCACACCGCCTACACCATGTCTAAATACGGCATGAGCATGTGCGTGCTCGGCATGGCGGCGGAGTTCGCCGAACAGGGCATCGCGGTCAACGCGTTGTGGCCGCGCACGGTGATCGCCACCGCGGCACTCGCCATGCTCGGCGGCCTGGTCAAGCCGGAGAATTGCCGCAAGCCGGAAATCCTCGCCGACGCCGCCGTCGCCATCCTCAAGCGCGATGCGAAGACCAACACGGGAAATTTCTACATCGATGATGAAGTGCTGCGCGAGGAAGGCATCACCGACCTCGAGCACTATGCCGTCGAGCCGGGCAAGCCGCTCGCCCCCGACCTGTTCCTGGATTGATTGCCGCGCGAGCTTACTTCACCAGCGCCCAGGCCGGCACCAGTTTCCAGCCCTCGCCCAGGCGCCGGTCACGGGCGCGTGCGCCAGGCATGTGCCGCTCCATCAGCGCCCAGAAGCTGCGCCCGTGGTTCATGTGCTGCAGGTGGCAGAGCTCGTGCAGCACCAGGCAGTCGATTTCCGGCGCTTCCAGGAACATCAACCGGAAATTGAGCGACAGCGTGCCGCGCGACGAACAGCTCCCCCAGCGCGTCGCCTGGCCGCGGATGCTGATCCTGCCGGGTTCCAGCCCGGTGCGCGCCGCCCAGGCTTCGACCCGGGGCGGCAGCGCCGCGGCCGCCTTTTGCTTCACCCAGGCCTGCAGCCGCAGCGCCGCCTGCCGCGGCGTCCCGGCCTGCGGCAGCAGCAAGCGATCGCCCCGCTCCACCAGCCGCTTCACGTCGGCGAAAGCCACCTGCCATTCCCGCCCGAGTGACGGCAGGCGGATGAGCTGCGGCAGCACCAGCTGTCCCGCCTCGGGATAGTCGCGCTTCAGCTTCTGCCAGGTGTTCCTGATCCACTCGCGGTTCGCTTCCAGGAAGCGCGCGACTTCGTCGGGCCCGCGGTTGCGGGGCACGATAACCTCGATGCCCTTGTGCGGGCCGACCTTGATCTGCAGGTGCCGGGCGCGCGCGCTGCGCCGGAAGTTCAGCGGCGGTGCCTCGTCATTGCCGGCGGGCGGCGCGGTGAGGTCGAGGGAAAGTTGCTTGCGCGCCGTCATGTAACATCCGTGGGTGTTTCGAACCAATCGGTTCGGGAAGGGTCTGAGATTCGGCTTGCGTTGCCAGTCTAGCACCGCTCCTCCCGGCGCTGGCTGGCTGCGCCTCGCTGAAACATCCTTTTCGGGAGTAAAAGATGAAATATTTCAATAATATGGCGCGCATTCTTAAAAGCGCGCTCATCCTGAGTGCGCTGGCGGCAACCCCGGCCACGGCCCAGGATGAGGACAAGGGCTGGGACGTGAACAACCCGCCGGGGCCGAAGCGCGAAGTCACCATCGACGTTCGCGAAGGCACCTGGATGAACGTCGACGTCAGCCCGGACGGCAAGCGCATCGTCTTCGACCTGCTGGGTGACATCTTCGTCATGCCCTTCGGCGGCGGCGAGGCCACGCAGCTCACCAGCGGCATGGCCTGGGACATGCAGCCGCGCTTCTCGCCGGATGGCAAGCGCATCGCCTTCACTTCCGACCGCGGCGGCGGTGACAACATCTGGGTGATGAACGCCGACGGCAGCGAGCCGAAGCAGATCACCAACGAATCCTTCCGCCTGCTCAACAATCCTGTGTGGACGCCGGACGGCGAATACATCGCCGCGCGCAAGCACTTCACCGGCACACGCTCGCTGGGCGCCGGCGAGATCTGGCTGTACCACGTCGGCGGCGGCAACGGCCTGCAGATGATCGAGAAGGCCAACGACCAGAAGGATCTCAACGATCCCGCCTTCTCGCCCGATGGCCGCTATCTCTACTTCGACCAGGACACCACGCCCGGTCCGATCTTCGAATACAACAAGGATTCCACCGGCCAGATCTACGTGATCCGCCGCCTGGATCGCGAGACCGGCGAGGTCACCGACTACATCAGCGGCGCGGGCGGCGCGATCAAGCCCACGCCCTCGCCTGACGGCAAGTGGGTAGCCTTCCTGCGCCGCGTGGACTACAAGACCACGCTGTTCCTGAAGAATGTCGAATCCGGCGAGCTCATCCCGCTGTACGACGGCATGGAACGCGACATGCAGGAAATCTGGGCCATCCACGGCGTGTTCACCAACATCGCCTGGACGCCGGACAGCCGCCAGATCGTGTTCTGGACCGGCGGCAAGCTGAACCGTATCGACATCGCCTCGAAGAAGATCAGCGAGATCCCCTTCCACGTGAAGAAGACCATGGAGACCCGCGAAGCGGTGCGCTTCCCGGTCGAGGTCGCGCCGGACCGCTTCCACACCCGCATGCTGCGCTGGGTGACGGTCTCGCCGGACGAGAAGCGCGTGGTGTTCGAGGCGCTGGGCAAGCTGTGGGTCCGTGACCTGCCGGACGGCAAG
>JAJUFS010000167.1 GCA_029263725.1 Gammaproteobacteria bacterium
GACCGCGTGCTGGGCGGGGCAACCGGATTCGAGGAAGCCGAGCTTTACGATGAGGCGCTGGCGATGCGGGTGCGCGAGTTCCAGCGCCGCGAGAACCTGAACGTCGATGGCATCGCGGGCGAGCAGACGCTGCTGCGGCTGGCGACGCTGCTGCGGCCCGCGGAAGAAATCTTCCTCAGCACGAGGCAACCGCATGTCGCTGATCCTTGATGCGCTTCGAAAATCGGATCGCGAGCGGCAGCGCAACGCCGAGGAGCGGCTGCGCGAAGGGCCGCGGCCGGCACGCGTGGCGGCGCCCCCGGCGTGGCTGATGCCGGTATTGCTGGCGGCGCTGCTGTGCTCGGCAGGCGCGCTCGCGTGGGTTGTGTTCTCCCAGGAACGGCCGCCTGCCGCGCCGCTCGCTGGCGAGGCCGGGCAAAACGTGCAAAATAGCCCGCCCCGGGCGGCAGTCCGGCCGTTGCGCTCGGAGCTGCCGCGCCCCAGGCCGCAATCCGCGCCGCAAGCTGCCACCCAGGAAAGCGAACCGGCTGCCGCGATGACGCCGGCAGATGTCGACGTGGAACCGCTGCCGCCGTCACTGGCGGAGCTGCCGCCTGCATTTCGCGACAGCGTGCCGGCGCTGGCCATCAACGCGCATGCCTGGAGCGCCAACCCGGCGGCACGCTTCGTGTTGATCAACCTTCGCCGTTACGCGGAGGGCGATACGCTGGCCGAGGGACCCCGGCTGCTGCGCATCCGCCCCGAGGGCGTGGTACTGGAATTCCAGGGCGAACAATTCTTCCTGCCGCGCCGCTGAGGACGCGGGCAGAACAACGACAAGCAGGAACCTTCAGCAGATGAATGCCATCGTTTCCCCGCTCGACGCCAACACCATTGACGGCGTTGGCCTGCGCCGCGCCTTGCAGGCCGGCATCCACCGCGTGATCTCGCGGCAGGAACATCTCAACAAGATCAATGTCTTCCCGGTGCCGGACGGCGATACCGGCACCAACATCGCCTTCACCCTGCACGCCGTGCTCGGCGGCATGTCGCGCAACGTCGAGCGCCACGTCGGCCGCCTGCTCGCGTCCATCGCCGACGCCGCGCTGGACGGCGCGCGCGGCAATTCCGGCGCGATCTTCGCGCAGTTCTTCCAGGGCTTCAGCGACGCGGTGGCCGAAAAGACCGCGCTGACCGCACGGCAGTTCGCCGACGCCGTGCGGCGCGGTTCCGAGTACGCTCGCGAGGCGCTGTCCGAGCCGCGCGAAGGCACGCTGCTGTCGGTGCTGGCGGATTTCTCGCGCGCCCTGGATGAACGCCTGTCGCGCAGCGAGGACGTGCCCCTGCTGGAATTGCTCGACCATGGCCTGAAGGCCTCCGAGGCCTCGCTCGCCAACACGCCCAACCAGCTGCCGGTGCTGAAGAAGGCCGGCGTGGTGGACGCCGGCGCTGAAGGTTTCGTCGACCTGCTGCGCGGCATTCATGAATTCGTCCGCGACGGGACGCCCGAGCAGTTCCGCAGCATGGTCGCCGGGCTGCGCTCCGGCGGCAGCGACGGTGACGGCGAGGAAATGGCCCGCGGCGAGACCGATCTCGAGCACCGCTTCTGCACCGAGTGCGTGATCACCGGCGCCGACATCGACCGCCGCCAGCTGCGCGAGGAACTCAGCCAGCTCGGCTCCAGCCTGGTGCTCGCCGGCAGCAAGACCAAGGCGAAGGTCCACATCCACGTGAACGAGCCGGGCGAGGTGTTCCGGATCGCGGAGCGCTATGGCGAAGTCAGCGGCCAGAAGGCCGACGACATGCTGCAGCAGAGCCGCGAGGCCACCAAGGAGACCGCGCACCAGGTGGCGATCATCACCGACACCGCCGCCGACCTGCCGGAAGAAGTGCAGGAGCGGCTCAACATCCATCTCATGCCGCTGCGCGTGAACTTTGGCAACAAGAGCTACCTCGACAAGGTCTCGATCACCGCCGACGAGTTCTACGCCGAGATGCTCACCAACCCGGAGCATCCGAAGACCTCGCAGCCGGCGCCCGGCGATTACCGCCGCCAGTACCAGTTCCTCGGCAGCCACTACGACGCCGTGGTCTCGCTGACGGTGAGCGCCAAGGTCAGCGGCACCTGGCAGGCAGCGGTCAGCGCCGCACAGCGTGCGGATGGCGAAGCCGTGCAGGTGATCGACACCCGCAGCGTCGCCACCGGGCAGGGCCTGCTCGTCGCCTACGCCGCCGAATGCGCGCTGGCCGGTTACAGCGCACCGGAAATCACCCGGGCGATCGATGACATGCGCCCGCGCACCCGCACCTTCGGCGCCTTGCGCGACCTGAGCTACGCGGTAAAGGGCGGCCGCGTGCCGCGCTCGAAGAAGCTGCTCGCGGACCTCCTGAAGATCACGCCCGTGCTGACCACCACGCCCGATGGCTTCGTGCGCAGCGGCGGCCTGTTCTTCGGCCGCGAGAACTTCGTGGAGAAGTTCCACGCCTTCCTCATGAAGCGCATCGACCGGAAGAAGACCTGGCGCATCGCCGTCGGCCACTGCAACTGCCAGCAGGACGGCGAACGCCTCCTGTTCCTGCTGCGCGGCAGCCTGCCGAACGTCGCCGACGCCTGGCTCATGCCCGCCGGCCCCGCGCTTGGCGTGCACGCCGGCCCCGGTGCGCTGATCGTCTCCGTGCAGGAATACCAGGCGCCCGTGCCAAGGCTGCAGGAGCCGTAAGGGGCGCGACGGAAAATCCGGCAACGAAAAAGCGGCCTTTCGGCCGCTTTTTCAGGCGAGGTCGCGCTTCGATCAGTCGAGCTTGAACTCGATGGTATGGCGCAGCCGCTGCGAGACCGGGCGGCCGTCGCGGAGCGCCGGCTCGAACTCCCAGCGCGAGACGGCGCGCATGGCCTCGCGGTCGAAGGTGCCGCGCGGCTCGGACTCGACCACCTTGATGTCCTCGGTGCGTCCCAGCGCGTTCACCGTGAATTCCACGACCACGAAGCCTTCGTCACGGCGGCGCAGGGCCTCGCGCGGATAGCTCGGTGCTTCCATGTTAAGCGGCCGCACGCTGCGGCTTTCGCCCGTGCCCCCGGCAGTGGCGCCGCTGCCGCGCGCCGAGGCCAGCGCGCCGGTGCTGTCCTCCTCATCCTCGGGGGTGGCAAGAATCTCCAGCTTGGGCTTGGCGATGCGGGCGCTGTCGAAGCTCGGCCGGGGGCGCTCCAGGGTGAAGTCCATCTTGGGACGCTCGATGGTGATGGTCGGCTTTTCGATGACATCCGGC
>JAJUFS010000155.1 GCA_029263725.1 Gammaproteobacteria bacterium
CGAGCTTTGCCGTTGCTGAACCCGCATCCAGCCCTACCCCGCCGGGACGTGGACCGGCAGGTGGACGCCGAGCTCGTCAATCTCCTGTTCCGGCACTCCCGCGGCCTGCACGCCTCCACGGCGCTGGGCAGCGTGCTGATCGCGGCGCTGTTCTGGCAGCACGTCGATCACCTGGTGCTGGTGCTGTGGGCGCTGTACATGCTGATCACCGGGCTCACCCGCAGCCTGGTGGCCCACCGCTTCCAGCGCGAGGACATCCCGGCCGCCGATGCCGGTGCGTGGCTGGCGCGCTTCCGCAGCGGCAACCTGCTCACGGGCCTGGGCTGGAGCGCCGCCGGCATCCTGCTGTTCCTGCCGGAAAACCAGGTGGCGCAGCTGATCCTCACAGTGATCATCTTCGCCGCCATCGCCGCCTCACTACCCTCGCTGTCCGCGCACCGCAGCATGTTCGTGGAGTTCGCACTGCTGGCGGTCACTCCCCTGCTGCTGCGGCACGTCTGGGCGGGCTCCGCCAACAACCTCATCGCCGCCGCCCTGCTGCTGTTCCTGTTCCCCATGCTGGCGGCGTTCGCGTTGCGCTCCTTCCGGCAGATGAGCGACGAGCTGCGGGCGCGCTTCGCCTACGCGGACCTCGTGCACGAGCTTTCCGGGGAGGTGGCGGTGCGCCGGCACGCCGAGAACCGCCTGCTGGAGCTGGCCAGCTACGACCAGCTCACCGGGCTGCCGAACCGCTCGCTGCTGCGCGACCGGCTGGAGATGTCGGTCACCCGCGCGAAGCGCCACAACCGCAAGGTGGCGGTGCTGTTCGCGGACCTGGACCGCTTCAAGCACGTCAACGATTCGCTGGGCCATCACGCCGGCGACGAGGTGCTGCGCGCCACCGCCGAGCGCCTGCAGGCCGGGGTGCGGCGGGAGAACACCGTGGCGCGGCTGTCGGGCGACGAGTTCATCATCACCGTGGAAGATTTCGAGTCCGTGGACGAGCTGCGCTCGCTCGCGCGGCGGCTGCTGATGGCGATCAGCGAGCCGGTGGCGCTGCCGGATGGCTCGGACGTGAGTCTCACCGCCAGCATCGGCGCGGCGCTCTTCCCCGACCATGGCCGCGACGTCGACACCCTGCTGCAGAACGCCGACATCGCCATGTATCGCGCCAAGCTCGCGGGCCGCAACGGTTTCGTGCTGTTCTCGCCGGAAATGCAGGCCGAGGCGCTGACCCGGCTGTCGCGCGAGAAGGCGCTGCGGCGCGCGCTGGACAACGAGGAGTTCTGGCTGAGCTACCAGCCGCAGGTGGACACGCGCAGCCGGCAGGTGATCGGCGTCGAGGCGCTGCTGCGCTGGGAAAGCCGCGAGTACGGCCTCGTGCCGCCGGACGAGTTCATCCCGCTGGCGGAGGACACGGGGCTGATCCGCCCGCTCGGCGCCTGGGCGATGCAGGTCGCCTTCGAACAGGCGAAGCGCTTCGAGGAGAGCTTCGGCGCGGGCTTCCACGTCGGCGTGAACCTGTCCGCGCGGCAGTTCGACGAGGAGCGGCTGCTGGAGATCATCACGCAGAACCTGGAGCGCAGCGGGGTCAATCCCGCCACCATCATGTTCGAGATCACCGAGTCGGTCGCGATGACCAACGCGCATTCCAATCTCGCGCTGCTGCGCCGGCTGCGCGCCATGGGCTTCGGGCTGGCGCTGGATGATTTCGGCACCGGGCATTCCTCGCTCGCCTATCTCAAGCGCTTTCCGATCAGCTGCGTGAAGCTGGACAAGAGTTTCATCGACAATGTCGCCGTGAACCGCGAGGATGGCGCCATCGCCCGTGCCACCATCGAGCTTGCCCGCGCGCTGGAACTCGACGTGATCGCGGAAGGCGTGGAGACGCGCGAACAGGCGGAGTGGCTGCAGGAGCACGACTGCTTTCTCATGCAGGGCTTCCTGTTCAGCCCGCCGCTGCGCGCCCACGAATGCCCGGAGCAGATCGGCATGGGGGGAGCGCAGAACCGGCCGTCGGCCAACGGCTGAGGAACCAACGGGGGGCCGGGAAGGTCCCAGATTCGTCAAGACCCACAAGAGGTGCAACATGCTGCATAAACTCATCGCCGCGGCCGCGCTGCTGCTGCCGGCCACCGCGCTCGCGGTCGAGGACGTGCATTCCTTCGCGAATGCCGATGAAGTGCGCGTCACCCACGTCGCACTCGACCTCGACGTGAAGTTCGATCAGAAGGTGCTGGAAGGCAGCGCCACGCTCGACCTGAAGCGCATCGATGCGAACGCCGACGTCGTCGTGCTCGACAGCCGCGATCTCGACATCCGCAAGGCGGAAGCCTTCGTCGACGGCAAGTGGCAGCCGACCGAGTTCACCCTCGGCGAGGAAGTCGAAGCGCTGGGCCAGCCGGTACGCGTCTCGCTGCCCGCGAAGGCGAACAAGGTTCGCCTGCATTACCGCACCTCGCCCGAGGCTTCCGGCCTGCAGTGGCTCACGCCGGAGCAGACCGCGGGCAAGAAGCATCCCTTCCTGTTCTCGCAGGCCCAGGCCATCCACGCGCGCAGCTTCATTCCGCTGCAGGATTCGCCGGGCGTGCGCGTCACCTATGAAGCCGTCATTCGCACGCCGAAGGACCTGCTCGCGGTGATGAGCGCCAACATGGAACAGGACCCGGTGCGCGACGGCGAGTATCGCTTCGAGATGCCGCAGGCGATGCCGCCCTACCTCATCGCCATCGGCGTCGGCGACCTGCGCTTCAAGGCCATGAGCGACCGCACCGGCGTGTACGCCGAGCCGTACATCCTCGAGGCGTCCGCGAAGGAATTCGAGGACACCGAGAAGATGATCCAGGTCACCGAGAAGCTCTACGGTCCGTACCGCTGGGGACGCTACGACATCCTCATGCTGCCGCCGTCCTTCCCGTTCGGCGGCATGGAGAATCCGCGGCTGTCGTTCATCACGCCGACGGTCGTCGCCGGTAACAAGTCGCTGGTGGCGCTGATCGCGCATGAGCTTGCGCATTCCTGGTCCGGCAATCTGGTCACCAACGCCACCTGGCGCGACCTGTGGCTGAATGAAGGCTTCACCACCTATCTCACCTACCGGATCATGGAAGAAGTCTTCGGCAAGCCGCGCGAGCAGCAGGAAGCGGTGCTCGGCTACCAGGACATCCACAACGCCATCGCCAGCCTGGAAGAGTTCGCCACCGTGCTGAACGTCGAGCTGGGCGAGCGCGATCCGGACAGCGTGTTCAGCGACATCCCCTACGAGAAGGGCGCGCTGTTTCTGCGCGAGCTGGAATACAAGGTCGGCCGTGACAACTTCGACGCCTTCCTGCGCGGCTACTTCGATCACTTCGCCTTCCAGTCGATCACCACGCACGACTTCGTCGCGTATCTGAAGGAAAACCTGATCGCGAAGTTCCCGGAAAAGCTCTCCTACGAGCGCGCGCATGAATGGGTGCACGCACCGGGCCTGCCGGAAAACCACCCCGTGCCGAAGTCGGATGCCTTCGAGCAGGTTGCCGAGATTCGCGGTCACTGGCTTGCCGGTCACATGAGCGCCGAGAACATCGACGCCTCCGAGTGGACCGTTCACCAGTGGCTGTACTTCCTCAACAACCTGCCGGAGAAGCTCACGGCCGCGCAGATGAAGGAACTGGATGAGGCCTTCGACCTCACCGCCTCGAAGAACAACGAGATCGCGCACTCCTGGCTGCGCGTTGCCATCCGCAACGACTACCAGCCGGCCTTCGAGCGCCTCGAGGACTATCTCATCGGCATCGGCCGCCGCAAGCTGATCGTGCCGCTGTACAG
>JAJUFS010000127.1 GCA_029263725.1 Gammaproteobacteria bacterium
CCCCGACACCACCATCCGGGACGTGCTGCGCATCACCCACGACAACGACATCTCCGGCGTGCCGGTGGTCGACGGCGAGGACCTCGTCGGCATCGTCACCAGCCGCGACATGCGCTTCGAGACCCGCTTCGATGCGCCGGTGTCTTCCATCATGACCCCCAGGGACAAGCTGGTGACGGTGCGCGAAGGCGCCAGCCGCGCCGAGGTCCTGGCGCTGCTGCACAAGCACCGCATCGAGAAGGTGCTGGTGATCAACGACAAGTTCCAGCTGCGCGGCATGATCACCGTGAAGGACATCCAGAAGGCGAAGGATTTCCCCAACGCCTGCAAGGACAGCGACGGCCGCCTGCGCGTCGGCGCCGCCGTCGGCACCGGCAAGGACACCGACGAGCGCGTCGAGCAGCTGGTCGAGGCGGGCGTGGATGTGGTCATCGTCGACACCTCGCACGGCCACTCCAGGGGCGTGCTCGACACCGTCCGCCGCATCAAGCAGCGCTTCCCCGACCTGCAGGTGGTCGGCGGCAACATCGTCACCGCCGAGGCCGCGCGCGCGCTGGTCGAGGCAGGCGCGGATGGCGTCAAGGTGGGCATCGGCCCCGGTTCCATCTGCACCACCCGCATCATCGCCGGCGTGGGCGTGCCGCAGATCACCGCCATCGCCAACGTCGCAAAGGAACTCGAAAAGGACGGCGTGCCGCTGATCGCGGACGGCGGCATCCGCTTCTCCGGCGACCTGGCCAAGGCCATCGCCGCGGGCGCGTATTCGGTGATGATCGGCGGCCTGTTCGCCGGCACCGAGGAAGCGCCGGGCGAGGTCGAGCTGTACGCCGGCCGCTCCTACAAGAGCTACCGCGGCATGGGCTCGCTGGGCGCGATGGCGCAGAAGCAGGGCTCGGCCGACCGCTACTTCCAGGACGCGACCGAGGAAATCGAGAAGCTCGTGCCGGAAGGCATCGAGGGCCGCGTGCCCTACAAGGGACCGCTGCCGCCGATCATCCATCAGCTGATGGGCGGCCTGCGCTCCGCAATGGGCTACACCGGCTGCTCCAGCATCGACGAGATGCGCACCAAGCCGCTGTTCTCGCGCATCACCGGCGCCGGCATGCGCGAATCGCACGTGCATGACGTGCAGATCGTCAAGGAAGCGCCGAACTACCGGATGGAGTGATCCGGTCGGAAGGTAGATGTGAGAAGTGAGAAGGGAGAAGATTGCCGATCTTCTCCCTTCTTCCTTCTACCTTCATCAACAGCGTCAAGCAGACAGTCAAGAACAAGGGCGAGCAACGTGACCGACATCCACACCCACCGCATTCTCATCATCGACTTCGGTTCACAGTGGACGCAGCTGATCGCGCGCCGGGTGCGCGAGATCGGCGTGTACTGCGAGCTGCGCGCGCCGGATGTGAGCGCGGAAGACATCCGCGCCTTCGCGCCCAGGGGCGTGATTCTTTCCGGCGGCCCGGAATCGGTCACGGGCGAGAACGTGCCCAAGGCTTCTCCCGAAATCTACGCGCTAGGCGTGCCGGTGCTCGGCATCTGCTACGGCATGCAGGACATGGCCAAGCAGCTGGGCGGTTCGGTGGAGACGGGCGCGCACCGCGAGTTCGGCTACTCGCAGCTGCGCATCGAAGCGAAATCCGCGCTGCTGGATGGCATCGAGGATCACGTCGCCGCCGACGGCGCCGCCACGCTCGACGTGCTCATGAGCCACGGCGATTCCGTCACCGCGCTGCCGCCGGGCTTTGTTCGTGTCGGCTCTTCCTCCGGCGCGCCGATTGCCGCCATCGCCAACGAGGAAAAACGCTTCTACGGCGTGCAGTTCCATCCCGAGGTCACGCACACCCGCCAGGGCCGCCGCATCCTCGAGCGCTTCGTCCTCGACATCTGCGGCTGCGAGGCGCAGTGGACGCCGGGCAATATCATCGACGACGCCATCGCCGCCGTGCGTGAAAAGGTCGGTGACGGCCACGTGATCCTCGGCCTTTCGGGCGGCGTGGATTCGTCCGTCGTCGCGGCCCTGCTGCACAAGGCCATCGGCGACCAGCTCACCTGCGTGTTCGTCGACACCGGCCTGCTTCGCCTGCACGAGGGCGACCAGGTCATGGCCACCTTCGCCGAGCACATGGGCGTCAACGTCATCCGCGTCAACGCCGAGGAGCGCTTCATGAAGGCGCTCGCCGGCGAGACCGACCCCGAGCGCAAGCGCAAGATCATCGGCAACCTGTTTATCGAGATCTTCGACGAGGAAGCCGCGAAGATCGAAGGCGCGGATTTCCTCGCCCAGGGCACCATCTATCCCGACGTCATCGAATCCGCCGGCGCCTCCGGCAAGGCGCACGTAATCAAGTCGCACCACAACGTCGGCGGCCTGCCCGAGACCATGAAGCTCAAGCTCATCGAGCCGCTGCGCGAACTGTTCAAGGACGAGGTACGCAAGATCGGCGTGGAGCTCGGCCTGCCGAGCGAAATGGTCTACCGCCATCCATTCCCGGGCCCGGGCCTCGGCGTGCGCATCCTCGGCGAAGTGAAGAAGGAATTCGCCGACCTGCTGCGCCGCGCGGACGACATCTTCATCAACGAACTGCGCCGCCACGACCTCTACGACAAGGTCAGCCAGGCCTTCGCCGTGTTCCTGCCCGTGCGCTCCGTCGGCGTCATGGGCGACGGCCGCAAGTACGACTACGTCATCGCGCTCCGCGCCGTCGAAACCATCGACTTTATGACCGCTCGCTGGGCTCACCTGCCGTACGACTTCCTCGACCACGTCTCAAGAAGAATCATCAACGAAATCGACGGCATCTCCCGCGTCGTCTACGACATCTCCGGCAAGCCGCCGGCGACGATTGAGTGGGAGTGATTCCACGTCGGTGAGGGGAGGCTTGCGCGCGCAACCGCGTCAGCTCCAGAAGGGTCTGCATGGTCGCGAGGCTCGCGGCTGCTTGTGTCTTGATCGTCCTGCCCGTTCGTGGCGATGGCGCGTGTTCTGTTGCAGCCAGCGCGAGATTTCGTCATGACGAAAAGGGCGTGCGTGCGGGCTAATGAAGGATAGGGATGCCCGTAAAGGCGCCGGAAAGTGTAATACACTACGGCGACAGCAACACGCCCCCACACCCTTTTGGAGCCATCCATGCCGCGTAATGTCGGCAACCCGTGGTTGTCGCCCGCGCTGAGGCCGAGAGGTGTTCGCCACAGCGCTACGTCATCAACTGCGTGCGGGCCGGTCTGAGGGGGATTCGCTGGCGCTGTCAGGCATTGAGCAATGCCTGACACGCGTCGGGTGCCCAGGCACCGAACCATTGCCAGAGAACAAAAAGGGCATCACGCAAGGACAAGAACAGCATGGCAAAGAACAAGGTCGCCAAGAACGGCAACGGCGCCTCCCTGGGTTTCGAGGCCGAACTCTTCAAAGCCGCCGACAAGCTGCGCGGCAACATGGAGCCCTCCGACTACAAGCACGTGGTGCTGGGGCTCATCTTCCTCAAGTACATTTCCGACGCTTTCGAAGCCAAGCACAAGGCGCTGCTGGCCGAAGACCCGGCCGCCGCCGAAGACCGCGACGAATACCTCGCCGACAACATCTTCTGGGTACCCAAGAAGGCGCGCTGATCGCACCTGCAGGCCAATGCGAAGAAGCCCACCATCGGCACCCTGATCGACGACGCCATGCGCGCCATCGAGAAGGAGAACGAATCTCTCAAGGGCGTGCTGCCCAAGGACTACGCCCGGCCGGCCCTCAACAAGGTGATGCTGGGTGAGTTGATCGACCTGATCTCCGGCATCGCGCTCAATGAGGATGGCGACAAATCGAAGGACATCCTCGGCCGCGTGTACGAATACTTCCTCGGCCAGTTCGCCGGGGCGGAAGGCAAGCGTGGCGGGGAGTTCTACACCCCGCGCTCCGTGGTGCGCGTGCTGGTGGAAATGCTGGAACCCTACGCCGGCCGCGTCTATGACCCCTGCTGCGGCTCCGGCGGCATGTTCGTGCAGTCGGAAAAGTTCGTCGAGGAGCACGGCGGGCGCATCGGCGACATCGCCATCTACGGGCAGGAGTCGAACTACACCACCTGGCGGCTGTGCAAGATGAACCTGGCGGTGCGCGGCATCGACGCCGACATCCGCTGGAACAACGAGGGCAGCTTCCACAAGGACGAGCTGCGCGACCTCAGGGCGGATTTCATCCTCGCCAACCCGCCATTCAACGTTTCCGACTGGGGCGGCGAGCGCCTGCGCGAAGACGTGCGCTGGCAGTTCGGCGTACCACCCGTGGGCAACGCCAACTACGCCTGGCTGCAGCACATCTATCATCACCTGGCCCCCAACGGCACGGCGGGCGTGGTGCTGGCCAACGGCTCGATGAGCTCACAGCAGAGCGGCGAAGGCGAGATCCGCAAGGCCATGATCGAGGCTGACGTGGTGGACTGCATGGTGGCGCTGCCGGGCCAGCTCTTCTATTCCACCCAGATCCCCGCTTGCCTATGGATTCTGGCCAAGGGACGCAGCAACGGCCTGGTAAAGAAGACCAAGCTGCGCGACCGCCGCGGGCAGGTGTTGTTCATCGACGCCCGCAAGATGGGCCAACTGGTGGACCGCACCCGGCGCGAACTCACCGACGAGGAAATCAAAAAGATCGCCGACACCTACCACGCCTGGCGCGGCGAGAAGGATGCCGGCGAATACGCCGACGTGCCCGGCTTCTGCAAGTCCGCCACGCTGGACGAGATCCGCAAGCACGACTACGTGCTGACACCGGGGCGCTACGTGGGCGCCGCGGCGCAGGAAGACGACGGCGAACCATTCGAAGTAAAGATGGCGCGGCTGGCAGCACAGTGGCGCCAGCAGCGGGCGGAAGCGGCGCGGCTGGATGCGGCGATCGAGGCCAATCTGGAGGCCCTGGGCTTTTCAACGCCGCGTTGAACTCGGCCCTGGAATCCACCCATACTAAACGCTACGTTTAGCAAGCGGCCCATCACGGTTCATGATCAACACACCCCATCCCATGCGCTTCCGTGCCGGCCGCTACCAGCAACAGCCCGCCGGCTACCGGGC
>JAJUFS010000130.1 GCA_029263725.1 Gammaproteobacteria bacterium
GCCGCTTCGCGGACGATACGCGCGTGCTGCGGCTGATCGCCGGCGCCTTCGTGCTGTTCTTCTTCACGCTCTACACCAGCTCCGGCTTCGTCGCCGGCGCCAAGCTGTTCGAGTCGCTGTTCGGCGTGCCCTACGGCTGGGCGCTCATCCTCGGCGGGCTGTCCATCGTGCTGTACACCTTCTTCGGCGGCTTCCTGGCGATTTCCTGGGCCGACTTCCTGCAGGGCACGCTGATGTTCTTCGCGCTGATCCTGGTTGCCGCCGCGGGCTGGCACGCGATCGGCGGCGGCGACGGCCTGCACGCGAGCCTCAATGCGCTGAACGCCGAGCTGCTCGATCCGTTCACCGCCGGCTCCGGCGAGGCGCTGGGCTGGATAGGCATCGCCTCGCTGCTGGCCTGGGGCCTGGGCTATCCCGGCCAGCCGCACATCCTGACGCGCTTCATGGCGATCCGCGATCCGGCCGAGCTGAAGACCTCGCGGCGCATCGCCATGGCCTGGCAGGCGAGCGTGCTGGCGGCGGCGATGGTGGTGGGCCTGACCGCGGTGGGCGTGCTGGAAGTGCCATTGCAGGGTGCGGATGCCGAGAAGGCGTTCATCCTCATGGCGGCGCAGTTCTTCCCCGCGGTGATCGCCGGCGTCTGTCTCTCCGCGATTCTCGCCGCCATCATGAGCACCGCGTCCGCGCAGCTGCTGGTTGCCTCCAGCGCCTTCGCCGAGGACTTCTACAAGGGCCTCGCGCGCCGCGATGCCGGCCAGAAGGAGCTCCTTTGGGTGGGCCGCGCCGCGGTGCTCGGCATCTCGCTGCTGGGCCTGTGGATGGCGCGCAACCCGGACAGCAAGGTGCTGGACCTGGTGGCCTGGGCCTGGGCGGGCTTCGGCGCGACCTTCGGCCCGGCCGTGATTTTGTCGCTGTACTGGCCGCGGATGACGCGCAACGCCGCGCTGGCCGGCATGCTGGTGGGCGGCATCACGGCGGTGGCCTGGCCGCTCGCGCGCGGCAGCGCGCCGATCTTCGACCTCTACGAGCTGCTGCCGGGCTTCGTGCTGTCCATGCTTGCCATCGTCGTCGTCACCCTGCTGCGGAGGAAATGAGATGCGTGCCGAACTGATTCTCCTGCCGATGATCGCGCAGATGCTGCTGACCTTCGCGGTCTGGCTGCTGCTTTACCGGGTGCGCATCGGCGGCATGAAGCGGGCGCGCATCCATCCGCAGCGGATGGCGACGCGCGCGCAGAAGGCCGAGGTGACCATCAGCCAGGCCGAGCAGCAGGTCTCGGACAATTTCATGAACCTGTTCGAGCTGCCGGTCATCTTCTACGCGCTGTGTCTCACGCTGTATGTGACCGGCCTTGCAACGATGATCGAAGTGGTGCTGGCGTGGCTGTTCGTCGCCGCGCGGGCGCTGCACACCTTCATTCACGTCAGCTACAACCGCGTCGTGCACCGTTTCCTGGCGTATCTCGCCGGCGGCCTGCTGCTGCTCGCGTTGTTGCTGCGCACCGGCTGGAGCCTGCTGTAACGAGGGCGATTTCCATCCGTTACGGCGGCTTCGGTATCATCTGCGGCTTGTGGCGCCTGCCGGCGGGTGGCGGCAGGCATTCTCCGCATCGTGGTTGTGAAGCTGTTTTCGTCACCGGAACCGGTTGGTGGCGCGCGTCGTGTTGTTCATGGCGTTGATCCACGCTTCTCGCCGTGAAGACTCGTGCCGGTTCATTCCGGCCACAAGGAAGAGGGCGAAACGAAATGAATCTCCTGTTGATGAGCAGTTCGCGTTCCGCAGACAGCGGTTTCCTGGAAGCCAATGCCGATGAACTTGCCGCGCTGCGCATCAGGCGCGCGTTGTTCATTCCTTATGCCATCGTGGGCGAGGATCGCGCCGAGCGCGTCAGCTTCGTCAGCGAGCGCGTCGCCGAGTTGGGCATCAAGCTCGACGACATCGACGAGGCGGCGGACCCCGTAAAGGCGATCGAAACTGCCGATGCCGTCCTGGTCAGCGGCGGCAACACCTTCCACCTGCTGGCGACCATGTACCGGAACGGCATCGTGGATCCGCTGCGGGCGCGCGTGCGGCAGGGCATGCCGTATGTCGGCTGGAGCGCGGGATCGAATGTCGCCGGCCGCAGCATCCGTACCACCAACGACATGCCCATCGTCTATCCGCCGACGTTCCGCGCGCTGGATCTCGTGCCCTTCCAGATCAATCCGCATTTCACCGACGCCATGCCCGAGGGCCTGCGGGGCGAGACCCGCGAGCAGCGCATCCGCGAATTCCTGGCAGCGCATCCGCAGGAACTGGTGCTGGGCCTGCCGGAGGGTACGGCGTTGCGGGTGGAAGGCGATCGCATGCGCCTCGCCGGCCGGCATGACGCCTGGCTGTTCCGCGCGGGCGAACCGCGCCTGCGGCTCGCTGCCGGGCGCGATCTCTCCCACCTGCTGTGATTCAGATATGCACCACCTGGTGGCCGCCGCTCAGCAGTTCGTCGGCCGCCAGGGCGTGCATGTCGATGCCGATCTGTCGCGCGTCCACCACCCGGCGCACAGTCCAGTCGCGTTCGTGGTCGAGTTCCGCCTGCGCGGCAAGGCTGACGAAGCGCCGCGGCAGGTAGTCCCGGCCGCGTGAATCGCGCAGCAGCATGACCACCGGGCGCAGCCGGTTGAGCGGGTCGCGGGTCATCACCACGCCGATGGCGCCGTTGCCCAGTTCCACCAGGCTGCCCACCGGGTAGATGCCCACGCACTTGATGAATTCCTGCACCAGCTCGCGGCCGAAATCGCTGGGCGCCATCTGGTACATGGCGTTGAGGCCCTGGTCGGCCGGAATGCCGTGGTGATAGACGCGGTCCGAGGTGATCGCGTCATAGACGTCGCAGATGGCGGTGAGCAGCACCGCGGTGGAAATCTGGTCGCCGCGCAGGCCATCCGGGTAGCCGCGGCCGGAAACCCGCTCGTGGTGATAGCGGATGATCTCCAGCGACTGCGGCGGCACGTCGCCGGTGCCCTTGACGATCTCATAGCCCTCCACCGGGTGCCGCTTGATCACCTCGAACTCCTGCGCCGTCAGGCGGCCGGGCTTGTCGAGGATGGACGGCGGGATGCGCATCTTGCCGACGTCGTGCAGCAGGGCGCCGAGGCCGATGAGCTTCAGCTGTTCCGGGCCATAACCGAGGTGCGCGGCGAAGGCGATCGACAGCACGGCAACGTTGATGCTGTGCTGGGCGGTGTATTCGTGGGCCTGCTTGAGCTGGGTCAGCCACAGGGCGGCGTCGGGCTGGGCGGTGATGGTGTCGACCATCTCGGTGACGACCTGCCGGGCGCGGTCGGTATCGATGGCCCGCCCGAAACGCACGTCCTGCATCAGGTTCTTCACATAGCCGCGGGCATGCTCGCGCACCGCGTGCATGCGCTGCAGCTCGCGCTCGAAGCCGGCGCGACGCTCCTCCATGGCAATCCTGCGCCACTCGGCGCCGCCACGCTCGGGATTCGCCTGGGGCCGCATGTTGATGGACAGCCGGATGGTGCGGTCTTCTGCATCCTCCTCGCGGCGGTCATCGTCGACGTAGACGTAACGGCAGGTCTCGCGCAGCAGCTCGAGCTCGTCGGCCGTCTGCACGACGAAACCCTGGAACAGGAACGGGCTGTCGATCCACGGACGGTCCAGTTCCGCCACGTCCATCCCGATTTCCAGGTCGGCAACGTCCATACGCCGTCGTGCCATCTCGGGCTGCCCCCTATACTTGCATGTGCTTGAGCATAGGCGCCCCGGAAGGAGGAATTCCAGCACTCTTCATTCAAACCTTGTTAAGTGCTGGAACATCAAAGACTTCGGTAATCGGAAAATTTCTCGACGGAGAGGACTATGGGAATCATCAACTCAAAAGCCATCGCACGCCTGCTGGCGCTGGCCCTGTTGCTGGGTGCGGGTCCCGCGCTCGCCGCCCGCCACGTGGAGACCGTCGAGCATCGCTTCGCGGCCAATGAGTTCCGCGAGCTCGAACTGCTCAACCTGGCCGGCGAAGTGCGCGTCACCGCGGGCAAGGAACTGCTCATCCGCGCCAGCATTCACGGCCAGGGCGACGATGACGCCAAGGCGCGCGCCAACGCGGCGCTGGTCAAGCCCGAGCTCAAGCGTGGCGGCGGCAAGCTGGAAGTGATCACCCAGTTCCCGGTGCAGGATTACGACGAGTTCGTCTACGTGCGCAAGGGCGGCGGCAGCGGCTGGTTCGGCTTCGGCTCGCGCACCGTGACCAATTACCTCGGCGAACGCGTCTCGGTGCGCGCCAGCGGCCGCGGCCTCGCGGTGCATGCGGACTACGAGATCACCGTGCCGGCCGGCATGACCGTCAAGATCGTCAACCGTGTCGGTGACGTCGTCGCCGAAAACGTCGAGGGCGATCTCACGCTCGATACCGCCTCCGGCGACGTCGGGGTGCGCGGCGGCAAGGGTGACGTGCACGCCGATACCGGCTCCGGGGCAGTGACCGTCCGCGACCGCACCGGCAACGTCAGCGCCGACACCGGTTCCGGCAGCGTCAGCGTGAGCGGCGTCCGCGGCAAGGTGGTGGCCGACACCGGCTCGGGCAGCGTCACGCTCCGTGACATCGTCGGCGACGTCGAGGCCGACACGGGTTCCGGCAGCGTCACGCTGGAAAAGATCACTGGCAGCATCGAGGCCGATACCGGCTCCGGCAGCGTCCAGGGCAAGGAACTGAGCGCCGTGCGCCGCCTGCATGTCGACACCGGCTCGGGCAGCGTGCGCATGGAAGGCGATCTCGGCGCGCTCGAGGACCTGGACATCGATACCGGCTCCGGTGGCGTCACCCTGCTCAC
>JAJUFS010000083.1 GCA_029263725.1 Gammaproteobacteria bacterium
GCTCGCTGAAAAGGCTTTCTTCCAGCTGGGCTTCGGTGGCGACCACCTCGTGGGCGAGCTTCTCGTACTCGGCGAGCTCGCGTATGAGCGCAAGGATCAGGGGCAGGTCGTCTCGTGTTGCCGGTCGCAGATTGATCATGTATCTACTCGCATTGCCAGCGGGCGTTCCCCGCGGTCCCGGAAAGAATCTCGATGACATCGCCGGGCGCGAGCGGGCCCACGCCCGCCGGTGTGCCGGTGAAGATCAGATCGCCACGCCGCAGGGTGAAGCGTGCAGCGAGGAACGTCATCAATCGCGGCACGGGAAACAGCAGCCGGTGCATTTCGCCGTGCTGGCGCGGCTCGCCGTTGACGCGGCACTCGAAGGTGATGCTCGCGAAGTCCGCCGGTGCTGCCACGAAATCGCCCAATGGCGCGCTGTCGTCAAAGGCCTTGGCAAGTTCCCACGGCAGGCGCTTCTCCTTGAGGCCATCCTGCACGCCTCGCAGGGTGAGATCGAGGCCGGGCGCGATGCCGATGATGTCCTTCGCGCTATCGGCGCCATCACGGCCGACCAGTAGCACGATCTCCGCCTCGTGATGCACGGGCCCGCGATCGCGCGGCAGGCGGATGGGCCGCGACGGCGGCACGATCGCCGTCGGTGGTTTCATGAACACCACCGGCTCCTCGCCCACTGCATTGCCCAGCTCCGCCGCATGCGCCGCGTAATTGCGGCCGATGCAAAAGATGCGCGCAACTTCGATGGGGTGGTTGTTGAAGCTTATGGTCGTGGGCATGGATTGTTCCTGTTTTCGCAAGACGGGAGACGCAAGACGACGGTTGGCGGGAGAAAGAGTATTCGCTCTACTTTCGTCTCACGTCTCACGCCCTCTCGCCGCCTCCCCAAACGCCCCGATAACCCGCTCCACACCCTCATCATCCACATCCAGGTGCGTGACGAGCCGCAGCACCGGCGCCGGGGAAATGATGACTCCACGCTCGCGCAGGCGGCGGGCGAGTTCGTGATGATCCATGCCCGGGACACGCACGAACACCATGTTGGTCTGCGGCGGTTCGACGATTTCCACGCCCGGCAGTCGTGCGAGGCCTTCGGCGAGGCGTTGCGCGCGAGCGTGATCCGCGGCGAGGCGGTCGATGTTGTGTTCCAGCGCGTACAGCCCGGCGGCGGCGAGGATGCCGGCCTGGCGCATGCCGCCGCCGGCGACCTTGCGCCAGCGATGCGCGCGGCGAATGAACTCGGCGCTGCCGGCGAGCACGGAGCCCACCGGCGCGCCGAGGCCCTTGGAAAGGCAGATGGAAACGCTGTCGAAGTGTTTCGTGATTTCGCGCAACGGCACGCCGAGCCTGACCGCGGCGTTGAAGACGCGCGCGCCGTCGAGGTGCATGGCCAGCCGGTGCTCGCGCGCGAAGGCGGCGGCTTCTTCCAGGTAAGACAGCGGCAGCACCTTGCCGTGCACGGTGTTCTCCAGGCAAAGCAGCCGCGTCTTCGCGAAATGGGCATCGTCCGGCTTGATGGCGGCGCGCAGCCTGTCGATGGCGAGCGTGCCGTCCGGCTCGAACTCGATGGGCTGCGGCTGGATGCCGCCGAACACCGCCGCGCCGCCGCCTTCATATTTATATGTATGCGCCTGCTGACCGACGAGGTATTCGTCGCCGCGGCCGCAATGCGAAAGCAGCGCCACCAGGTTGGATTGCGTGCCGGAAGGCAGGAACAGGCCGGCCTCCATGCCGGCGAGTTCCGCGATCCTCGATTCCAGCCGCCGGACCGTGGGGTCCTCGCCGTAGACATCGTCGCCGACCTCGGCATTCAGCATCGCCGCGCGCATCGCCGCCGATGGGCGCGTCACCGTGTCGCTGCGAAGATCGACGCCGCGGGTCTGCAATTCCTCTGCGCCGGGGGCCTGTTGATACATGTGAGTCATCGTGCTGCCTGTATGTCCACCAGTTCGATTTCGCCATGCGCGGGGTTTTCGCCGAGGAAGATGGTCGCGGTGCGCTCGAAGCGCGCCGGGTTGTCGGTCACCAGGAAATGCACGCGGCCCGCGCCGCCGTCACGCAGCAGGCCGCGCGCGGCGAGATCGTCGCGCACCGCCGCCGCGGTGGTCGCGGCCGAATCCACCAGCGCGACGTCTTCCGGCGCCACCGCGCGGATGGCCGCCGCCAGCACCGGGAAGTGCGTGCAGCCGAGCAAAAGGACGTCCGGCCCCGGGAACAGGCCGTGGAAGTAACGCCGCAGGGTTTCTTCGACGACCGGACCGTCGGTCCAGCCTTCCTCGGCGAGCGCGACCAGCATGGCGCAGGCGCGCTGTTCGACCTCGATCTCCGTATCCAGCGCGCGAATGGCGCGGGGATAGGCGCCGCCGGCCACCGTGCCCTCGGTGGCCAGCACCGCGACGCGCGCCTTGCGGGAAGCGGCCACGGCGGCACGCGCGCCCGGCTCGATCACGCCTTCGACAGGCACATCGGGATGGGCTTCACGCAGGGTGTCGAGCGCCGCGGCGGAAGCCGTGTTGCAGGCGACCACCAGCGCCTTGATGCCGCGCGCGAGCAGCAGCCCCGCGGCCTGGCTGGCGTAGCGGCGCACGGTTTCCGGCGAGCGGGTGCCGTAGGGCACGCGCGCGGTGTCGCCGAGATAGAGGAAATCCTCGCCCGGCAGCGCCGCGCGCAGGGCGCGCAGCACGGTCAGGCCGCCGACGCCGGAATCGAAAATTCCGATGGGAAGTTGACGCGGATCCAAGTGGGTTCCCCGGCAAGACTGGACTGGCTGAAAGGCGGCCAGCGTATCAGTTTCCGGCCGCCGCCCCCAGCTTGGCGAGGCACTGCCGCAGCGCGCCCGCCATGCCGCGCCCGGTCTGGTAGCGTGCGTCCGGGTCCTTGGCCAGCGCCTTGGCGATCACCGCGTTGACGTTGGCGGGAATGTCCGGACGCCAGTCGCGCAGGTTGTCGGGCGGCTCGTTGGCAATGCGGTACATGAGGGTCGCCAGCGGCTCGCCGGTGAACGGCAGGTGGCCGGTGAGCAGCTGGTAGAGCGACACGCCCAGCGACCACAGGTCGGAGCGCCCATCCACGCGCCTTCCCGAGACATGCTCCGGCGACATGAACGACGGGCTGCCCATGATGGTGCCGGTGCGGGTCTTGCTGGCGTCCATCAGGTGCGCCACGCCGAAGTCGGTCACCTTGACCTCGTACTCGTCCATGGTCAGCACCATGTTGGCGGGCTTGACGTCGCGGTGGACCACGCCCTGCTCGTGCGCGTAATGCAGTGCCTCGGCGACGTGCACGCCGATGGACAGCACGCGCTCCAGCGGCAGCAGCGCGTCCTCGCGGGCGTGCTGGCTGAGCGCCTCGCCGCGCAGGTAGTCCATGGCGATGTAGGCGAGATCGTCCTCCTCGCCGACGTCGTAGACGGTGACGATGTTGGGATGGCTGAGGCGGCCGGCGGCTTCGGCCTCGCGGAAGAAGCGCGCCTTCACTTCCTCCAGCGCCTCGCCGTCGAACTCGTCGGCCAGCGACAGCGCCTTGATGGCAACCTCGCGGCCGATGCGCGAATCGATGCCGAGATACACCACACCCATGGCGCCGCGGCCGAGCTCGCGCTCGATCTCGTAGCGCCCGATGCGCGGCCGGCTGCCGCCGTTGTCGGACAGCGCCACGGTGTCGATGGGCCCGCCGCGGCGGCCGCGCAGGGTCTGGCTTTCCAGCGACTGCATGCGCTGGATGCGGGCGTCGATGTCCGGGTACAGCGGCGCAATCGACTTCAGGTGCCGGTAGACGCGCAGCGCCTTGGCGTAATGCCGCTTGCGCTCGTAGTCGAGGCCAAGATCGTCGAGCTGGCGTTCCACCAGCTCGCCGGGCAGGCACAGGCTGAAGGCCTCGAAGGCGCGGTCGAGCTGGCCCTGGGCGCGCAGCGCCTCGCCCAGGGCGAGATGCGTGCGGCTCATGGCCTCGGCCTGCTGGCGGCGGCGCTCGTCGATCCAGCGATGACCGTTGAGGATGGCATGACCGATGAGCAGCGCGACGATGGGCGTGACCAGCGGCAGCCACAGCGACTGCGACACCAGCAGGGCAAGCTCGGCGATGAACAGCAGCAGCACGAAGATGCCGGTGCCGATCAGCGCATTGCGGGTGGCCAGCCGCGGCACGGCCAGCAACAGCCAGGCAGCCACGCCCGCCCACAGCAGCGCAAGCGCGATGCCTGCCCACCACGGCCGCAGGTAGGTGTCGCCGGCATACAGGCTGGCCGCGGCCTGCGCCACCGCCAGAGAAAGCGGCACGGTGTCCACCGGCGTTTCCACCAGCTCGCCGTTGTCGGCGCCGATCAGCACCACCCGGTCGCGCAGTGCGCCGAGGTCCTCGCCGGCGAGCACGGCTTCGGCGTCGAAGCGGCGCAGCGCGCCGATGCCGACGGCGGGATAGAAATAAGGCAGGGCTTCCAGCCGCGAGCTGGTGGCGAACCAGTGCTCCTTGAGCGCGATGCCTTCGCCCGGCACGACCAGCACGTCCTCGCTGTTGCCGCCATGGGCGTGCACCGCCATCAGCAGCGGCAGCGACGGCAGGTAGACACCGTTGACGTCCATCACCAGCGCCTGGCGGCCGGTGGCATCCAGCGGCGGAATGACGCCGGTGGCGAGCGCGACTTCCGGCAGGGCCGGCGCGACCGGCGCCGGCTGGAATTCCGGCGGCTGCGGCGGCGGGAACCAGCTGCGCGCCCAGTCCAGCGGCGGGAAGCGTGGTCCGCTGAAGCTGTCGGGAATGAAGATGTCGGCGCTCGTGCCGCTCACATGACGCAGCTGCGCGGGCATCAGCAGGCGGGCGGCTTCCTCGCCGCCGCTGCCGGGCATGACGCCGAGCAGCACGCGGCCGCTGTCCTTGAAGGCGCGCGCCAATGAAGTCTGCGGATCGACGCGCTCGCGCAGCGCCTGCATGGCGGCGCGGGCGTCCTGCTCGGCGGGAAGATGGCTGGCGACGCGATCGAGGGCGGCGACGATGGCGGGAGTGGCGGGCCGCTCGGTGGGCAGCATCCAGGCGATGGCGGCGGGTTCGGCACTGCCGATCCGGGTGATCAGCTCGGCGAGCCGCGGGCCCGGCCAGGGCCATTCGCCGGCCTCGCGCGCCTCCTGCACGTTCACCATGACCACCGCGAAGCGTTCGCTGGCGCGGCGCGGCGCGGACAGGTTCATGCCTAGCGCATAGGCGCCTTCTTCCAGCGATTCCAGCACGCCGGAGCCGGCGAGCACCCCGCCGAGCAGCACGAACACGAGCAGCGGCACCGCCCTGGGCCGAACGATGCGGCTGAATGGTTTCATCCCTCGAGATCCCCCATGGTGCGCCTTGTCGTGGCGCTTTCGGTCAGGTTACCGGTGCGACGCAGCTTTTCAACCGTGGCGTTCGCAAAACCGTGAGCTTGGTCGAAATCTGCCGCGGGTTTATCCTGCGGCATTCGTTTCAAAGCCATGGAATCTGCAATGTCCCCCGATTTTGCCTCGCTCTACACCGATCACATCGCCGCGATGCGCCGGCTCGCCGACCAGGCGCTGGCCGCGAACGGCTTCGATCACCTGCTGATCCACTCCGGCGCGCTGAACTACGCCTTCCTGGACGACAACGCCTATCCGTTCAAGGTGAACCCGCATTTCAAGCGCTGGGTGCCGGTCACCGACAACCCCGAGTGCCTGATCATCTACACGCCGGGCGAGACGCCGAAGCTCGCCTTCTACTCGCCGGTGGACTTCTGGCACAAGACGCACCCGGTGCCGGACGAGTACTGGACGGCGCACTTCGAGATCACGCCGGTGGGCGGCATCCGCGAGGCGAAGGCGCTGCTGCCGGACATGAAGCGCGCCGCGGTGATCAGCGAAACCGCCGAACCCTTCGCCGAATGGGGCGCGGCGGCGATCAACCCCGAGGGGCTGATCAACCATTTCCATTTCCACTTCGCGAAGAAGACCGGCTACGAGCTCGCCTGCCTGCGTGAAGCCAGCCTCATCGGCGCGCGCGCCCACCTTGCCGCCGAGCGCGCCTTCCGCGACGGTGCGAGCGAGTTCGACATCCATCTCGCCTACCTGCGGGCCGCCGAGCACAACGAGCACCAGGTGCCGTACAGCAACATCATCGCGCTCAACGAGCACGCCGCGATCCTGCACTACCAGTACCAGGAGCGCCGTCCGCCGGCGGAAGCCCGCTCGTTCCTGATCGATGCGGGCGCAAGTTTCAACGGCTACAGTTCCGACATCACCCGCACCTACGCCCGCGAGCGGAACGACTTCCAGCACATGATCGAGCGCATGAACGAGGCGCAGCTCGCCATGTGCGCGGCACTCAGGCCGGGCATGCCGTATGCCGACCTGCAGACCATCGCGCATCGCCATGTCGCCGGGATCCTCATCGAGTTCGGCATCGCCCGCGGCGAGGCCGACGAGCTGGTCGCGAACGGCACGACCCGCGCCTTCTTCCCGCACGGCATCGGTCATTACCTCGGTGCGCAGGTGCATGACGTCGGCGGCAAACAGGCCGACGAGAAGGGCACGCCGATTCCGCAGCCCGAGGCGCATCCCTTCCTGCGCACCCTGCGCACCGTGGATGTCGATCACGTCTTTACCGTCGAGCCGGGGCTGTACTTCATTCCCTCGCTGCTCGAGCAGCTGCGCGCAACACCTGCCGGCAGGCAGGTGGACTGGCAGCGCGTGGAATACTTCCGGCCCTTCGGCGGCATCCGCATCGAGGACAACATCCGCGTCACCGCGGACGGCCACGAGAACTTCACCCGTCCGGCCTTCGAACGCGCCGCGGCGGAGTGATCGCCGCCCGCGCGACGAAGAACGCCGCGTTTCGCGGCGTTTTTCGTTACGGGGCCACCCAAAAGGCCGGACCGTCCCACCCCGCATACCCAAATCAGGTAATGGACGCTCCCTGTCCCGCCGCCGAGAATTCATGCGAACCGGAGACGCATGTCTCCGCATCACTTTCAGCTTCCTGCCGTTCCGGCAGGTTCACGTTTTCCCGGGGGGGTTGCATGAGTTTCATCGAGCTTTTCCAGAGCTTCATCGACAGATCGCGCTCGGCCGCGCTGGTGCTCGCCGTCAGCGCGCCGCTCGCGCTGGCCGGCTGCGGTGGCGGCGACGACGACAAGGATGAAGGCGGCAGCGGCGGCAACGGCGATGCCGTCAACATGGTCGGTACCTGGACCGTGACCGAAACGATCACCGACACCTGCGGCGGCGGCAGCTACACCGAGACGTTCACCTTCACCATCACGGAAGAGTCCGCGGGACTGGTGCTGGAGGACGAGATGGAAGACACGGTCGTCCTGCAGGTCAACGGCAACACCGCGACCTGGTCGGTCAACGAGACCACCGAGGAAGGCAGCTTCAGCCTCGAAGGCACGGCGACGTTCTCCGGCAACAACATCAGCGGCAGCAGCGAGTGGACCATCCAGGCCGATGGCTTCAGCTGCGGCGGCTCGTCCACCTTCACCGGCACGCGTGTCTCGGGTGATCCAGGCACCGGCGGCAACGGTGGCGATGATAATGGCGGCCTGCCGACGCCTGACGCGATGGAAGTCGAGCCGAACAGCGACATGTACAGCGCCACGATGATTAACATGACCGGCAGCACCGTCACCTATGGCGGCTTCGTCAGCGACGGCTTCGACGGCGAGGATTACATCGATTACTTCGCGTTCAGCCCGCCGGTGAGCGGCTCGTACACCATCACGCTCAAGGGCGACAGCGCGATGGATGACATCGACATGGCCGTATATGACAGCATCGGCGCGGAAATCGCCGAAAGCTCCACCTTCGGGCCGAACGAGAGCGTCACGCTTACGCTGAATGCCGGTCTGGTCTATTACATCGAAGTGTACGGATACGAGACCCTCGAGGGCTCCAATTACGTGCTCACCGTCACGCGCAACTGATTGACTCGTCCCATGACGATTCCAGCCGCCGCAAGGCGGCTTTTTTTTGGTTCTTCACGGATTAGCGGGGGCCGTGCGATATAGAAAGCGGCGCTCCTTCGGTTAGATTTGGAAGGGACACGACTCCAATCCACTTCTGCGAAGGACCGCCGCCATGGCAGAGCCTAAAGTGCTTTCCCTGTTCTGGGAAGGCTTCGAACTTCACGATGTCCATGAAC
>JAJUFS010000158.1 GCA_029263725.1 Gammaproteobacteria bacterium
CGGGCGATGAGTGTCTACGAAATCGGGGGAAGTCCAGGCTCCGAATTTCCGCAGCGTTAACGCTGCGGCCTCATTGAAGCCTGTCCGTCGTCGCGCATGAGGCTCCGGAGAAGGCCTCATTTCCGCAGCGTTAACGCTGCAGCCTCATTAGCGTAGACACCGGCGCCGTGCAAACGGTCCACTGGATGCGGGTGCCGGTGTGGGCTGAGGGGCTGGCTTGTTCCAGGTTTTGAGACAAGCGCCTGCTATAACGACCGAAAGCAGCCGGTTCACTTTGCCCGCGGCCGCAAGGCGGAGCGTCGAGCGCCGCGAACTTGAGGAGGTCATCGTGACATGAGCATCCCGAACAACATGAAGCACGGCCCGCTGGTGCTCAGCATACCGGGCGGCGGGCATCGGTTGATTGACCAGGTATTCGCCGCACCAGGCGGTATCGTCGTCGTCGAAGCCGGATGGAGCGATCCGCTGCGGTCGCACCACGCCGACCATTACATCGAGGGCGAGGTCGTCGAAAGAACGGGCGGCTGGAGCATCGGCGACTTCTACCTGTGGCCGCTCGAGGACGACGACGAGGAACATCTGCGCGCCGCCTGGATCGAGTGGGAGCAGATCACGAAGGGCAAGCCGAAGGCGGCCAGGCGGAAGGCGGCTGCTGATTACGTGCGACGAGATCTCGAGATAGACGTCGAGGTCTGACCACGCGCCCATTCGTGAGCATACAGATAAGGACATGCGCTCAAGGCATGCCGCCGTGCTCGGGATCGTTCGACATGGAAGCGATGCTGTTGCGGACCTTGTTCCAGGTGTTGAGACGAGCGCCTGCTATAACGACGGAAAATAGCCGCTTCACTCTCCCCCGGTGGGGCGAAATGCAGTATTCCTCATGGAAGAGGCCCCGCCGGGGGAGAGGGTCAAACGGTGAAGCTCGCGAATGGGGTGTTCCATGACTGAAGGGATCCGGGGAGAGGCCGCGGGGCAGCGGGACTTTTTCGATCTCTCGCCTGCGCGCGCCATCATCGGCAAGCGGATCTGCGGTGTGCTGTTCAAGACCCGCAAGGCCGACACGAAGCATCCGGGGAATCGCATGTTCCTGATGTTCGACGACGGCAGCGGGTATGAGTTCTTTTCGGATGGCGACGTGTTTCCCTGGGAATTTCACCGTGATTGCGACTACAAGCACGACGTCCGGCGGCGGACGGAGAGCGGTAAATACGCGACAAGGTTCTTTGCCGGAGAGCCTGAAGGCAACGAAAAGAAGATCGATGTGGATACCCTGTTGAAACAGAGAAACGTGACGAAGCACCCCGAAAATGGCTACGACAAAAGCAAGGTTGCCGTGGCGCTTGGCAGGTGCATTCGCGGGTTGAGGTTGCAGGAGTGCACGCATACCGGGCCCAGAATCCTCGATTTCATATTCACTGATGGAACCGTCTTCGAATTTCGGGTTGTCGGAAGGTTTTTCTCCTGCTGGAAACCGGAATCCTTCGATCTCTACCGCCTGCTTCGCCGCGGCCAGAACGCCTACGAGAACGAAGTACTGGTGCTGAAGGACCCTGACAGCGACGACCGTGCGGTCGTCATCAACAAGCTGTACAAGTGGCCGGATGTGGGCGAGGAAACCGACAGCAAATGAATGCGGAGCCGCAAACCGGCGTGAGCAGAAGCGCAACCGCTCATGAATATTCAGGCAAGTTGTTCAGCGGCGACTTTTTGTAAAGGCGGATTTCATGAGTGACTCCGAGAAGAAGGACAAGCCGGTCAGCAATCCGACGTCTCCACTGGCTCGCGAGCTGATGCTGAAGACGCTGGCGAAGCTGGCTGTGGAGGACAAGGACGAGGAGCTGGCGGAGCAGGTGAACCGGGCGCGCCAGCAGCAGAAGAGGAAATAGGCGGACGCCGCAGGCCTCGACGTCGATCTCATGATCGCGCCGGGCCTGTCGATGGCCGCGTTCGTTTCCCTGTTGATCCGTTCCCAGGTGCTCCGGCAACGGCATCCTTGAGCTCAATCAGGGCAGCAGGTCAGCGAAGGCGTCCTGCTTCAGCACGGCGCTTATGGCCTGCATGTCGCGGTCCAGGCGGCGGTCGCCTTCGTGCGGTGGTACGGCCTTGCGGAGGCGGGCGTGCAGTTCTTCCAGTTTCGCAGTGGTCCTGAGCGGCCGCATCTGGTCGATGGCGATGGCCGCGGACAGCATCTCGATGCCGAGTATGGTGTTGACGTTGTCGCACAGGCGCAGCAGCTTGTGCCCCGCCCAGGGCGCCATGGAAACGTGATCTTCCTGGCCCGCGGAGGTCGGCACGGAATCGACCGAGGCAGGATGTGCCAGCGTCTTGTTCTCGGAGGCCAGCGCGGCGGCGGTGACGTGCGCGATCATGTAACCCGATTCCAGTCCGGGTGTCGCAGTGAGGAACATCTCGAGGCGCGGGTTCACCTTGCGCAGCAGAAGATCGATGCGCCGCTCGGACATGCTGCCGAGTTCGGCGAGCGCGATCGCCATGAAATCGGAAAGGAATGCCAGCGGTTCGGCGTGGAAGTTGCCGCCGGAGATCACGGCGTCATCGAATACCAGCGGGTTGTCGGAAACGCTGTTGAGTTCCAGTTCCAGCTTTTCGCGCGCGTGGCGCAGGGTGTCGTCCACGCCGCCGAAGACCTGCGGCATGCAGCGCACGGCGTAGGGGTCCTGCACGCGGTCGCAGCCGGCGTGCGAGTCGTTGATCTCGCTTTTCGTGAGCAGCGAGCGGAAGCGCTCGGCGACGCGGATCTGCCCCGGCATGCGGCGCAGTTCATGAATGCGCGCATCGAAGGGGCTGAAGCTTCCCGCAAGGCCCTCGACGGTGAGCGCGCCGGCGAGAATCGCGTTGCGCAGCAGGGCCTCGCCCTGGAACAGGCCCTCGATGGCGAGCACCGCGGACAGCTGCGTACCATTAAGCAGCGCGAGTCCTTCCTTGGCGGCGAGCTGCACGGGTTCGCGGCCGGCGGCCTTGAGCACTTCCGCGCCTTCCAGCAGGTTTTCGCCGTGCTTGGCTTCGCCTTCGCCGATCAGCGCCAGCGAAAGATGCGCGAGCGGCGCGAGATCGCCTGAGGCGCCGACGGAACCGCGCTCCGGGATCACCGGCAGCACGTCGGCGTTCAGCAGCGCGAGCAGGGTGTCGACGACTTCGGGACGGATGCCGGAATGACCGACGGCGAGGCTGTTGGCCTTGAGCAGCATGAGGCGGCGGGTGAGCTTGGCCGACAGCGGCGTACCCACGCCGCAGCAATGCGAGCGCACCAGGTTGTATTGAAGTTCCACCACCTTGTCCGCGGAAATGGTCTGCTTCGCGAATGCGCCGAAGCCGGTGTTGATGCCGTAGCTCACGCGGCCTGCATCGATCACCTGCTGCACCAGCGCCTGGTTGGCACGCATGCGTTCGCGCGCCTCATCCGTCAGCGCGACAGGGCGCGGGTTGCGCTCCCATTCGGCAAGCAGTTCCAGGGTGAGTGAATGGCCGTCGATGAAAAGCGTGTCGGTCATGCTTCGATTCCTTCAATGAACGTCTTTTCGGCGCGCAGTCCGCCGAGCTGGTAGAGGAGAAATTCCGGCGCCGGCACATCCCACAGCGCGAAGTCGGC
>JAJUFS010000133.1 GCA_029263725.1 Gammaproteobacteria bacterium
GCCGGCAAGCAGGAACAGCCCGCGGCTCCATTCGTCGCCCTGCACTCCCGCCTGGAAACGCCAGGCGCCGGATTGTTTCTCCAGCGCGAGGCGGCCGGAATGATTCCAGTCACGCCCGCCCGAAAAGACAAGCTGCATCTCCGACTGCGACAGTTCCCAGGCCCCGCGGAGATGAAGCTTTTCGGAAAACCGGCCGGTGAAGCCAAGCCGCAGGTGCAAGGAGACGCCCCGGGAAGAGGATTCGGAATACAGGTATCCCTTAACCTCGCTCGCGTAATCGTAAAGTCCAAGGCCCGCCCCCAGCTGCAGGCTGCCCGATGGGCTGGAAACCGGCTCCCACACCCAGATGGTGGCAAGATTCGTGCGCGCGGCGCTGCCGTCCTTCGAACTGCCCTTCAGTGCCAGGAGCTCGACCTCGAGGAGAGCGGCCGAAAGCGGCTTCTCGTAGCGAAACTGCGCGCCAAGCAGGTCGGGCGCCTGAGCTTCCTCTTCACGGAAATCCCATCCCAGCTCCCGCCCCACCTCGTGCCAGGCGATACCGGCATAAACAGCACTCTCGGCGGCACAGGCGAGACCAGGCAACAGAAGCAGCGGAACAAGGGTGGCGACTCTCATGGACTTGCTTCCTTCCGTGGGCGACTCGGCGATGCTATGGACGCCTCGGCGGGGGGTAAATCGGGGCGCCACTGATGCCCGCCTGCCCGCGCTGCTATAATTCGCGCCCTTGCCCGCCCGCCCCCGAACGGAGGATTTCCATGACCCAGGCGTTCATCGATCACGTCCGCAATGAACTCGCCAGCCTGCGCGAAGCCGGCCTTTCCAAGGACGAGCGCATCATCGTTTCGCAGCAGCAGGCGGACATCGAGGTGGCGGGCGGCGAGCACGTCCTGAACTTCTGTGCCAACAACTATCTCGGCCTTGCCAATCATCCCGAGCTGATCAAGGCCGGCCAGCAGGCGCTCGCCGAACACGGTTACGGCATGGCCTCGGTGCGCTTCATCTGCGGCACCCAGGACGTGCACAAGGAACTGGAGAAGCGCCTCTCCGGCTTCCTCGGCATGCAGGACACCATTCTTTATTCCTCCTGCTTCGACGCCAACACTGGCCTGTTCGAGACCCTGCTCTCCGAGGAAGACGCAATCATCTCCGACTCGCTCAATCATGCCTCCATCATCGACGGCGTGCGGCTGTGCAAGGCGAAGCGCTTCCGCTACGCCAACAACGACATGGCCGACCTCGAGGCGAAGCTGAAGGAAGCGAATGCTTCCGGCGCGCGCTTCAAGCTGATCGCCACCGACGGCGTGTTCTCCATGGACGGCTATCTCGCCAACCTGCAGGCGATCTGCGAGCTCGCCGACAAGTACGGCGCACTGGTGATGGTGGACGATTCGCACGCGGTGGGCTTCATGGGCGCTCACGGTCGCGGCACGCACGAGCACTGCGGCGTCATGGATCGCGTCGACATCATCACCGGCACGCTGGGCAAGGCGCTGGGCGGCGCCTCCGGCGGCTACACCGCCTCGCGCCATCCCGAGATCGTCGAACTGCTGCGCAACCGCTCGCGGCCGTATCTCTTCTCCAACACGCTTGCGCCGGTGATCGCCGCGGCCTCCATCCACGTGCTGGACATGCTGGAAGGCGGCGCGGGCGACGAGCTGCGCAGGCGGCTGTTCGACAACGCGAAGCGCTTCCGCGCCGGCATGGAGAAGCTCGGCTTCGAACTGCTGCCGGGCGAGCACCCGATCATCCCGGTGATGCTCGGCGACGCGAAGCTGGCGAAGACCTTCGCCGACGAGATGCTCAAGGAAGGCGTGTACGTCATCGGCTTCTCCTACCCGGTCGTGCCAAAAGGCCAGGCGCGCATCCGCGCGCAGATGTCCGCGGCGCACGCGCCCGAGCACATCGATCGCGCCATCGAGGCGTTCGGCAGGGTCGGAAAGAGGTTGGACGTGATCTAGGGAGAAGGGAGAAGGGAGCAGTTTGGGTCGCCCTCTTCTTCCTTCTACCTTCCCTGCGTCACCACATTTTCATAACGAACTCCGAGACTGATCATGAAAGCACTCGTCAAAGCCAAAGCCGAAGAAGGCATCTGGATGCAGGAGGTGGAGCGGCCGGAGTACGGGCCGAACGATCTGCTGATCCGCGTGAGGAAGACCGCGATCTGCGGCACCGACATCCACATCTACAACTGGGACGAGTGGGCGCAGCGCACGATTCCCGTGCCGATGACCGTGGGCCACGAGTTCGTGGGCGTGGTCGAGGCGGTAGGCAGCGAGGTGCAGGGTTATGCGGTTGGTGATCGCGTCTCGGGCGAAGGCCACATCACCTGCGGCCATTGCCGCAATTGCCGCGCGGGCCAGCGCCATCTCTGCCCGAACACCATCGGCGTCGGCGTGAACCGCCCGGGCTGCTTTGCCGAGTACCTCGCGATCCCGGCGATCAACGCCTTCAAGCTGCCGGACAGCGTGCCGGATGAAATCGCCGCCTTCCTCGATCCGCTCGGCAATGCCACGCACACGGCGCTGTCCTTCGACCTGGTCGGCGAGGACGTGCTCATCACCGGCGCGGGCCCCATCGGCATCATGGCGGTGGCGATCGCGAGGCACTGCGGCGCGCGCCACGTGGTCATCACCGACGTCAACGAATACCGCCTGGACCTGGCGAAGCGCATGGGCGCGACGCGCGCCGTGAACGTGCGCGACGAGGACCTGCGCGACGTGATCCGCGAGCTGGAGATGACCGAGGGCTTCGATGTCGGCATGGAAATGTCCGGCGTGCCCTCCGCCTTCCGGCAGATGATCGACAGCATGCGCAACGGCGGCAAGATCGCCATGCTCGGCATTCCGCCCGCGGACATGGCGATCGACTGGAACAAGGTGATCTTCAAGGGCCTGTTCATCAAGGGCATCTACGGCCGCGAGATGTTCGAGACCTGGTACAAGATGATCGCAATGCTGCAAAGCGGCCTCGACATCTCGCCGGTGCTCACCCACGAGCTCAAGGTGGACGAGTTCCAGAAGGGTTTTGACGTAATGCGCTCGGGCCAGTCTGGCAAGGTCGTGCTGGACTGGAGCTGAAGCTCCGGGAACGACGGGATGCCATTGTCCCGTCGTTTCCCCGAAAGTTGTCTTCTGCAAGGTTTCTGCCGGAGGCATCCATGAAGCGTTTCCTCGCCTGCCTGCTGCTTTCCCTGTCGCTTGCGATTCCCGCCTGCGTGGTGAATCCGGTGACGGGCAAGCGCAACCTCGGCCTCGTCTCCGAGCAACAGGAGCTCCAGCTCGGCGAAACCAACTACGTGCCGACGCAGCAGATGCAAGGCGGCCCGTACGACGTCGATCCCGAGCTCACCCGCTACGTGCAGGAAGTCGGACAGAAGGTGGCGGCGCACGCCGATCGCGACCTGCCCTACGAGTTCGTCGTGCTCAACAATCCCGTGCCCAACGCCTGGGCACTGCCCGGCGGCAAGATCGCCGTGAACAGCGGCCTGCTGGCGGAACTCGACAGCGAGGCCGAGCTCGCGGCCGTGCTCGGCCACGAGATCGTGCACGCCGCGGCCCGGCACTCCGCGCAGCAGGTCGAGCGCGGCACGCTGCTGCAGCTCGGCGTGCTTGCCGCCGGCATCGCCGCGAGCGACGAGTACGCGGACCTGGCGCTTGGCGCCGGCATGGTGGGCGCGCAGATCATCAACTCCAAGTACGGCCGCGATGCGGAACTGGAGGCCGACCATTACGGCATGACCTACATGGTGCGCGCCGGTTACGACCCGCAGGCCGCGGTGTCATTGCAGGAAACCTTCGTGCGCCTCGCCGAAGGCCGGCAGAGCAACTGGCTGGAAGGCCTGTTCGCCTCGCATCCGCCCTCGGAAGAACGGGTCCGGCGCAACCGCGAGCATGCCGGCAAACTGCAGGCCGGAGGCGAGATCGGCCGCGAGGACTTCCAGCGCGTCACCGCGCAGCTGCGCAAGTCGAAGCCTGCGTGGGAGGCCTACCAGGAAGGCGCGGTGGCATTGCAGGAAGGCGATGCACAGCGCGCGCGCAGCAAGGCCGAGGAAGCGATCCGCATCGAGCCGCGCATCGGGCATTTCCACAACCTGCTCGCCAAGGCGGCGCTGGTGGAAGAGGATCACGATGAGGCGCTGAAGCATTTCGAGGAAGCGATCCGGCGGCAGCCGAACTACTTCGAGAACTACGTCTATCGCGGCCTGCTGCTCGATGAGGCGGGCGACTACGACAAGGCTCGCCAGGATCTCGAGCGTGCCAACCAGCTGCTGCCCACTGCCATCGCGCATGAGAAGCTCGGCGATATCGCGATCCGCCAGGGCCGCGGCAACGAGGCGATTGCACACTACCGAGTCGCCGCACAATCCCAGTCGGAAGTGGGACAGCGGGCCGCCGCCAAGTTGCGGCAACTGGGCGTGCAGTGAGAAAGGGGGAAGGAAGAAGGAAGAAGATTCACACCCTCTTCCCCTTCTACCTTCTCCCCTCAAGTAGCGACCTTCGGAAACGACACCCGTCTCACGTCTCACGCCCTGACATCAGAACGGCTCGCAAAGACACAAGGCGTACACGCCGCGCGGATCGTTGAACAGCTGCAGCCGTTCAAGCTCGACCGCAAGCTGGCGTACCAGCGGCAGCTTCATCACCGAGGCATGCCGCGTGGTGCCGGCAGC
>JAJUFS010000131.1 GCA_029263725.1 Gammaproteobacteria bacterium
CGTCGCGCTCCAGCACCAGCCGGGTCTCGCCGTGTTCCAGCACCTCGATGCGCGAGAACTCCTCGTTCTCCGCGAACAGCGGCTCGCCCTGGTTGTCGTCCCGGGGCTCGGGCGCCAGCCACACCACCAGTCCCAGCAGGATGAGGATGGCCAGCAATACGAGGTTGGTACGCATGCGCCTGTGCATGCCGCCTCCTTAGCGCCGCCGCCGGCGCAGGAACACGACCACGCCGCCGGAGAGCAGCATCAGCGGCAGGGCCAGCAGGAAGAACGCGGCGATGACCACCTGCGCCAGGTTCGACAGCGCGAGCTGCACGTCCGGCGCTTCCTTGATGCGGATGTTGAGCATGGCGTCCTGCGCCCCGGCCCAGTTGAACAGGTTGAGCGCGAGATCGAGGTTGCCCTGGTTGGCGACGAAGGCATTCGAGGCGAAGTCGCCGTCGCCGACCACCACCACGCGCTGGTTGCGCGCCTCATCGCCCTCGCCCACCTGCCGTTCCAGCGCGTAGCCGATGGTGATCGGGCCCGCCTCGTCATCGCCGTCGAGCGAGACGGTGCCGGCCAGCGTGCCGGTCTCGCGCCAGCTCTCGGCCAGCGTGCGCAGCAGCGGTGTCGCGTTCCATTCGCTGCCTTCGCGCATGGCGAGACCCGCGGCGCGCGGGAACAGTGTCAACAGGCGGAAGTCCGCCAGCGGGCCCTGCATGGGATAGTTGGTGACGAGCGCAATGGTCGGATCGGCGACGCCAAAGAGCTGCGTGGCGGGATCGACCACCACCCCGGGGCGCACTTCCATGCCCAGCAGTTCCTGCAGCTCCGGCAGCTTTGCCACGCCATCAGGGTCGGTAAGCCAGACGAGGTTGCCGCCGGCTTCCAGGTAGCCGCGCAGGCGATCGATCTCCACCGGCAGCCATTCGGTCTGCGGCGAGGCGATGACCAGCAGGCCGGTGTTGCCGGGAATCTCGCTGGCGGCGAGGTTCATCGCCTGCAGCCTGAAACCCTGGTTGCGCAGCTCCGCGCCCAGCGTGGCGAGGTCGAAGTTGGCGTCGCCATCATGCTGGCGCTCGCCGTGCCCGGTGACGAACACCGTGTATTCCTCGCCGCCGCGGGCGAGACGCGCGAGCGCGTTGGAGAGCTCGCTTTCGCCCGGCAGGGTCAGCTGCTCGCGCCGTCCCTGGTAACGGATCACCAGCGTGCCATCGAAGCGCACGCCCTCGGCGCGCGCCTGCTCGGGCGAAAGATCGGGGTTGACGAACTGGAGCTCGATGTCCTGCTTGATGCGCTGGTAGCGTCCGATCAGCAGCTCGATGCGCTCGCGCAGCATCGGGTTGGAGCTCGCGTAGGCGACGATCTCCACCGGCCCTTCGATCCGCCGCAACAGTTCTTCGCTTTCCGCGGTAAGCGAGTTCCGCTGGTTGGCGGTCCAGTCGAATTCCACGCTGTGCCGTTCGCCCAGCCAGGCGATGACGCCAAGAATGCCGAGTACCAGCACGAAGAAGATGACGTTCTGCGCGCGCAGGTACCAGCGGGTGCGTTCGTTCAATTCCATCTGCCGTCTCCCTCAGCGCTGCAGACGTTCCGCGTCCAGCTTGCGAACGCTGAACGCCAGGAACGCGATCATGACCACGAGGTAATAGATGACGTCGCCGGTGGCGAAGCTGCCGCGCAGCATGGCCTGGTAATGGCTCAGCAGCGACAGCCAGTTCATCAGCTTGTCATCGCCCTGAGAGGCGGCATTGAGCAGGAACAGCAGCAGCAGGATACCGAAGGTGGCGATCGCCGCGACCACCGGCTGGCGCGTCACCGTGGACATGAACAGCCCGGCGGCGGCGAAGGCCGCGACCATCAGGAACAGGCCGAGCACGCCCGCGGCGAGCCTTCCCCAGTCGGGATCGGTGCCGGCCGCAAGCGAGGCCGGCATCAGCGCGATCATCGCCACCAGCAGCGCCAGGAAAAGCAGTATCGCCAGGTACTTGCCGAGCACGATGCCGGCGCTGCCCACGGGTGCGGCGCGCAGCAGGGTGATCGTGCCGCTGCGCTTTTCCTCGGCGATGAGGCGCATCGTCAGCAGCGGCACGACCAGCAGCATCACCACCGAGGCGGTGGACAGCAGCGGCGCGACGATGAGATCGCCGACGCCTGGCGCGCGCTGCTGGAACATGAGGTACTGCTGCTGCATCAGCGAGAAGGTATCCACCTGCACCAGGAACACCCAGGCCATGATGAACTGCACCACCGCCAGCACCACCCAGGCGAGCGGTGACAGGAACATCGAGTGCAGTTCGCGTCTTGCGATCACCCATACCGGACCCATCAGGCAGCCTCCTCCGTGACGACGGCGTCACCCGACGTGAACTCGATGAACAGCTGTTCCAGCGTCTTGCGCTCAGGCAGAAGCTCGGCGAGCTCCCAGTCGTTCTCCACTGCAAGGCGCGCGATCGCGGTCGGGAAGCTTTCCTCGCCGCCGTAGCGCAGCCGCACGCGTTCGCTTGCCAGTCTCTCCACTCCTCGCACGCCCGGAATGGCGGCGAGCGTTTCGTCGGAAGGCAGGGCGCGGCCGCCGACGATCAGGCTGTCGGCGCCCAGTCCGCTGTTCAGCGCCTCGATGCTGTCGCTGTAGACCTTGCGGCCCTGGTTGATGATCAGCACCCGCGAACAGACCGTCTGCACCTCGGGAAGGATGTGCGTGGACAGGATCACGCTGTGATCGCGCCCGACTTCGCGGATGAGATCGCGGATCTCGCGGATCTGGATGGGATCGAGGCCGACCGTCGGCTCGTCGAGGATCACCACCGCGGGTTCGTGGATGATGGCCTGCGCGATGCCGGCGCGCTGCTGGTAACCCTTGGAAAGATTGCCGATCAGCCGGTCGGCGACATGGGTTAGACCGCAGCGCTGCATCGCGCGATCCACCGCCGCTTCCACCTCGGCGCGCGGCACCTTGTTGAGGCGGGCGCAGAAACGCAGGTACTCGCGCACCGAGAACTCGGGGTATACCGGCGGCTGTTCGGGCAGGTAGCCCAGCGCGGCCTTGGCGCGATCCGGCTCCTCGAGCAGGTCCACGCCCTGGATGGTGATGCGACCCGAGGTGGGTGCCAGGCAACCCGCCAGCATCTGCATGGTGCTGGACTTGCCGGCGCCATTCGGACCGAGGAAGCCGAGCACGTCACCCCGGTTGAGTTCGAATTCGAGACCCTGCACCGCCACATGATCACCGTAACGGCGCCACAGGTTCTCCACCTTGACCAGTGTTTCCGTCGTCATGTGCCTACTCCTGTCTGGCGGCGCCTTATTTTGTTAAGTTCATTCATGTTTTCAAGGGGTTATTCTTTCCTAGCCTTGCCCGCGGCTTTTCCCTATAGTGCGCAAGTCCACTGTAACGCCTAAGGGCAGGGTTTTTCCTCACATGATCGATTTCATTTCCAATGGTCTTCTGAACGTCTCCGGCTGGACCATCGTACTGTTCACGCTGATCGCGACACATATCACCGTCGCCGGCGTGACCCTGTACCTGCATCGTGACGCCACTCATCGCGGCCTCGACCTGCATCCCGTGGTCCGGCACTTCTTCCGCTTCTGGCTGTGGATGACCACCGCCATGAACACCAAGGAATGGGTGGCGATTCATCGCAAGCATCACGCGAAGTGCGAAACCGAGGAAGACCCGCACAGCCCGCAGATCCTGGGCCTGAAGAAAGTGCTGTTCGAAGGCGCGGAACTGTATCGCGCCGAAGCCGCCAACCAGGAAACGCTGGAAAAGTTCGGCCGCGGCACGCCCGATGACTGGGTCGAGCGCAACGTCTATTCGCGCTTCCCGATTCTCGGCGTGTCCATCATGCTGGTCATCGACGTGCTGATGTTCGGCGCGATCGGCCTCACCGTCTGGGCGCTGCAGATGATCAACATCCCGCTGCTCGCGGCGGGCGTGATCAACGGCGTCGGCCATTACTACGGTTACCGCAACTTCGAGTGCAAGGACGCCGCCACCAACGTCATGCCCTGGGGCGTGATCATGGGCGGCGAGGAACTGCACAACAACCATCACGCCTATCCGAGCTCCGCGAAGTTCGCGCTTCGCCGCGGCGAGTTCGACATCGGCTGGCTGTACATCCGTACGCTGAGTGCGCTCGGCCTTGCCAGGGTCCGCCGCGTGGCGCCGACCCCGGCGATCGACGCCGAACGCCGCCAGCTCGACCTCGAGACCGTCAAGGCGATCATCGTCGCCCGCCTGCACGTGCTGCGCGACTATGCCGCGCACGTGACGCTGCCGACGTTGCGTGACGAAATGGCTTCCGCCGGCCGCAAGGTGCGCGCGCTGTTCGTCCGCGAGGTGTCGCTGCTCGATGAAAAGGCGCGCCAGAACCTCAACCTGCTGCTCGAGAAGAACGAGCGCCTCAAGACCGTGCACGAGTTCCGCGAGCGGCTGCAGAAGCTGTGGGAATCCTCGACGCTGTCGAACGAGAAGCTGGTCGAGTCCTTCAAGAACTGGTGCGAGGAAGCCGAGAAGAGCGGCGTGGAAGCGCTGGAGCGCTTCGCGCAGCGCCTGCGCGGCTATCGCCTGCAGGGCCTGTCGCCCGCCTAAGCAAAGGCATCCAACAAAAAAGCGGGCTTCGGCCCGCTTTTTTTATCTCAGGGTTTTCGACGGAAAGACTGCCTTCAGCGGGCTCTGAATGCGACCTCAGGCCTTCTTTACGAACTCCGACTTCAACTGCATCGCGCCGAGGCCATCGATACGGCAATCGATGTCGTGATCGCCGTCCACGAGGCGAATGTTCTTCACCTTCGTGCCCACCTTCACGACCGAAGACGATCCCTTGA
>JAJUFS010000196.1 GCA_029263725.1 Gammaproteobacteria bacterium
CCCCGCGCGATACACGTGCGCCCAGTTGAGCAGCGCCAGCCCCGCCACGACGACCAGCGCCATCAGCAGGCTGACGAGGTCGAGCTGCGTGGAATAGAACATCGCGATCACGAGTATCGCGCCGATGTCATCGAGGATGGCTGCGGCGGTGAGAAAGATGCGCAGCTCGATGGGCACGCGCCGGCCGAGCACGGCAATGAGCGCGATGGTGAAAGCGGTGTCGGTGGCTATCGGCACGCCCCAGCCATGCGACCAGGCGTTGCCGCCGCCCACAAGGAGCACATAAAGCGCAGCCGGCACAACCATGCCGCCGACGGCGGCGGCAATGGGCAATGCCGCGGCGCGCCGGCTCGCGAGATGCCCCACGGTGAACTCGCGCTTGATCTCCAGGCCGACGACGAAGAAGAACAGCGTCAGCAGGCCGTCATCGATCCATTCGCGCAGTGACATGGAGTAGCCGCCGTCGCCGAGCGTGAATCCCAGCGGCAGCTCCCAGAACTGCTCGAACGCGGGACCCATCGCGGAATTGGCGAGCACGATGGCGAGCAGCGCGGCCAGCAGCAACAGCAGGCCCGCGGAAGGCGCCCAGCTTGCGAACTGCAATGCCGCCACGCGCACCCGATGCCCGAGCGAGCCGAGCAAGGCATCGGCGAAGGCGCTCTCGTCCCAGGGGCCTTCGTAGCGCAGGCCGTTGATGAAGAACGTCGGCGTCACCTCCACGCCGCTCGCATCCGCGCTGCCGTCATCCGCCGCGACGCGCTCCCTCGCCGGTCGCGGGATATCGCCATTCAGCGCGGCCTCGGGGTCGAGTCCGACCTCGGCGGCGGCCCAGGCGAGATCCTGCTCGGCGAGATTCTCGGAACGCGACATCAGTGCGACGTGCAGGCGCCAGAATTCCTCGGGAGAGGCAGCGCATTCGATGATTTCCGCGGCGCGCCGCGCCAGCGGATTGCCGCGCAACGGCCGGTGCCGGAACACGTAGCGCATGCGGCTGCCGAGCTCGTTGCGCACCTCGGTGATGCGTTCGTTGGCGGCGCTGCAGTGCGGACAGCCGTAGCTGCCGTATTCCACCAGCGTGATGCCGGCGTCCGGCGGACCGAGCAGGTGATCACGATCGGGATCGACAGGACGATCCAGGCGATGGACGGCCTCGACTTGCATGCTTCTTCCGGGACAGGCGTTGGCCGAAGCTTAGCACCGGCCTGGCCGCGTCCCGGCGGTCAACTTTGCATATGCCGCTCAGGCATCTGCCGTGCTGGTAGCCGGCTGCTTCACCAGCATGAGCAGCGCGCCGCCGACGAGGAACAGCACGGCGATGCTGAGAATCGCAAGCCGCGAGCTGCCGGTGGCAAGGCCCACCCACGCCATCAGCATCGGACCGACGATGGCGGCGAACTTGCCGAGCATGCCGTAGAAGCCGAAGAACTCCGCCGAGCGCTCGCGGGGAATGAGTTGCGCATACAGGGAGCGGCTCAGCGACTGCACGCCGCCCTGCACGAGACCGATGGCCGCGGCCATGAGGAAGAACTCGGTGACATTGTCGAGGTGGTACGCCCAGAAGGTCACGCCGGTGTAGACGATGAGCGCAAGCAGGATGCCGTGCCTGGTGCCGATGCGCTCGCCCAGCCAGCCGAAGGCGATCGCCGCCGGGAAGCCGACGAACTGCACCAGCAGCAACGCGGTGATGAGATCGGCGGACTGGAAACCCAGCGACAGGCCGTAGTCCACCGCCATCTTGATGATGGTGTTCACGCCATCGATGTAGAACCAGTACGCGGCAAGGAACAGGAACACGGGCTTGAGCGTGCGCACCTCCCGAAAGGTGTCGATGAGCTGCCGCCAGCCTTGCCGCGCGGCCTCGAGCAGGCCCGGCGCACTGCCCGGCGTCTCCCGCACGAACAGGAACACCGGGATGGCGAACAGGCTCCACCATATCGCCACGGTCAGGAAGGAAACG
>JAJUFS010000195.1 GCA_029263725.1 Gammaproteobacteria bacterium
AAGGATTGCCGAAATCGCCATCCGGGCCGAGCAGTCCGCGCATGGCTTCAACCACCCGCGGATCGACCGGAGCAGTGGCGGCGTAATCGAAAAACACCGGCTTCTTCACCACGCGGCGGCTCCCACCGGCAGCACGCTCGCGACCTTGTCCAGCGCGGCGAGCAGGGCGTCGACGTCGCTTTCGGTGTTGCCGAGCCCAAGGCTGGCCCGCACCGCGCCGCGCGCCACTTCCGGCGCGACGCCCATGGCCAGCAGCACGTGCGAGGGTTCGGTGGACTGCGAATGGCAGGCCGAACCGGTGGACACCGCAATGCCGAGACGGTCCAGGCCCATCTGCAGGGTCTCGCCGGTCATGCCGGCGAGCGCGAACTGCACGGTGTTCGGCAACCGCTCGGCGCCACGGGAGAAGATCGTGATTCCAGGGCGCGCCGCCAGGCCCGCTTCCAGCCGGTCGCGCAGGGCGGCGAGGCGAAGCCTCCGTTCTTCGAGTTCCTGCAAGGCCAGCGCCGCGGCCGCGCCGAAGCCCGTGATGCCGGGAAGGTTCTCGGTGCCGGAGCGCCAGCCGGACTCCTGGCCGCCGCCGCTGATCTGCGGCACGAGATCGATGCTGCCGTCGGTGATGACCGCGCCTATGCCCTTGGGGCCGTTCAGCTTGTGCGCCGACAGGCTCATCAGGTGCGCGCCGGTGGCGGCGAAATCCAGCGGCAGCTTGCCGGCGTACTGGGCGGCGTCGGTGTGCATCACCGCGCCCGCCGCGCGCACGAGGCGGCTGATCTCGGCAACGTCCTGCAACGCGCCGGTCTCGTTGTTCGCGGCCATGACCGAGACGAGGATCACGTCCGGCCCGAGACGCTCGGCGACGGCTGCCGGCTGCACGCGGCCTTCTTCATCGACGGGCAACAGTTCAACGCTGAAGCCGGCGGCTGCGAGATCACGCGCCGGGCCCAGCACCGCGGAGTGCTCGACCGCGCTCACCAGGATGCGTCCCTTGCCGTGGCGCGCGGCCACGCCGCGCAGCACGAGGTTGTTCGCCTCGGTGCCGCCGCTGGTGAAGATCACGTTGCGGGCGTGCACGTTGACGAGCGCCGCCACCTGGCGGCGCGCCTCGTCCAGCAGGTTGCGGGCCAGCCGGCCGGGCTCGTGCACGCTGGAAGGATTGCCGAGCTGGTCCAGCGCGCGGATCACGGCCTCGCGGGCCTGGGGCGCGAGCGGCGTGGTGGCGTTGTGGTCCAGGTAGATCATGAAATCCTTTCGCGCGCGATGCGGCGCAGGGGAATTTCCGCGGGGTGGGCCTGACGGGCGGCGACGTCACGGACGTCCTCGCGCCTGGCGAGCGAGGCCAGCGTCACGCCGGACAGGAACGCCTGGATATGGTTGCCAAGGTCTTCCCACAGCTGGTGAGTGAGACAGCGCTCGCCGCGCTGGCAGTTGCGGTCGCCATTGCAGCGCGTGGTCTCCAGCGGCTCGTCCACGGCGGCAATGATGGCCGCCACGGTAATTTCTTCGGCAGGCCTGCCGAGCCGGTAGCCGCCGCCCGGCCCGCGCACGCTATCCACCAGGCCCTGCTTGCGCAGCCTCGTGAACAGCTGTTCCAGGTAGGCCAGCGAAATGTCCTGGCGAGCCGCGATGTCGCCGAGGCACACCGCCTGGTGCTCGCCGTTCAGGGCGAGGTCCAGCATGGCGGTGACCGCGTAACGGCCCTTGGTGGTGAGTTTCATGGCGAGTCGTCCATCCCTTCCCGCCGGGCAGTATACCTTAGCGAAAAACTCAAGTATTAACGGATATCGGGCGCGAGCGTCGTCAGAATTCCGCGCAGTATCTGCACCTCGTTGTGATCCAGCCCGGCGCGGTTGTATAGCCTGCGCAGGCGCCGCATCAGGTGCTCGGGATTGTCCGGGTTGAGGAAGCCGCGATCCGCCAGGACGCGCTGCAGGTGCGCGTACAGCTGTTCGAGCTGCTCGTGGG
>JAJUFS010000161.1 GCA_029263725.1 Gammaproteobacteria bacterium
GTCGACGCCACGCTGCTGCTCGACCACCACCTGCAGGCCAGCCGCGACCCGGAACAGCAGCTCGCCTACAGCCGGCTGATCTGGCGCGGGCTGTCGCGCGCACGCGAACCGATCACCACCGACAACCTGCCGCAGGATGTCGCGAACAGCGTGCGCGGCTGGCTGGAACTTGGCCGTGTCGGCCAGAACGCCTGGCAGAATCCTTACGAGTTCCCGGTCCGGCTGGATGCCTGGGCGCGGCGTTACTCCTCGCACCCCGCGCGGCGCGTGCTGTTCGAGGAAATTCTTGCCGAGCATGAACGCCGCTTCGGCTATCCGGAACGCATCGCGTTGCTTCTGCCGATGAGCGGCCGGCACGCCGCCTCCGCCGAAGCCGTGCGCGACGGCTTCCTTGCCGCGCTCTACCAGCATGCCTCGCATCGAACGGCGCCGGAGGTGCGGCTATACGACACCGCGGGCGAACCCGAACGCGCCGTGGAAGCGGCGCGGCGCGCGATGCGCGAAGGCGCGGGGATCATCGTCGGCCCGCTGACCAAGGAAGCGCTGGGCGCGCTCAACCGCGCCGACGACATCAACGTCCCGGTGCTCGGCCTGAACTATCTCGAAAGCAGCGAAATGGCCTATGCCCGCGACGGACTGGTGCAGTTCGGCCTGCTGCCGGAAGACGAGGCCATCCAGGTCGCGGAGAGAAGCTTCGCGGAAGGTTTCACCCGCGCAGCCGCGCTGGTGCCGGAGAACGATTTTGGCCTGCGCCTGCTTGCAGCATTCCGCAACCGCTTCGAGGAACTCGGCGGCGAGCTGTTGGTCGTACAGCGCTACCGCCCGGGCCAGGCGGATTACTCCACGCCCATCATGCGCACGCTCGGCCTCGATGAAAGCCGGCTGCGCTACCAGCAGCTGCGCGGCATCACCGGGCAAAGCATGGAGTTCGAGCCGCGGCGCCGCCAGGACATCGAGTTCCTGTTCCTCGGCGCGAACTTCGACGAGGCGCGGCTGATTCGTCCGCAGTTGCGTTTCCATCACGCCATCTCGCTGCCGGTCTATTCGACCAGCCACGTCTATCGCCCCGGTCAGACCGACCGCGACCTCGATGGCATCCGCTTCGCCGACATGCCGTGGATACTTGCTCCAGACCTCATCGGCAAGGACGTGCGCGACAGCATCGCGAACCTCTGGCCCGGCCGCTTCGAACGCTCCGGCCGGCTGTATGCGCTGGGCTTCGATGCCTTCCGGCTGGCGCCCCTGGTGATGAACAACGATCCCGCCCTGCAGAATCCGCTGCCGGCCATGTCCGGGCTCCTCAGCCTCGATCAGTTCGGCCGCATCCGGCGCGATCTCTACTGGGCGCGATTCGCGAGCGGCGTGCCGCGCCTGCTGCCGGCGGTGGAAGAACCGGCGCATGATGCACAGGGAGAGGTGCGTGAGGAGTCGGACGACGGCTGAAACCGGCGCGCTCATCGAGCGACAGGCGCGCGCCTTCCTTGAGGAACGCGGGCTCAGGTTCGTCGCCGCCAACTTTCGAACCCGCTTCGGCGAGCTCGATCTCGTCATGGAAGACGGCGAAACGCTGGTGTTCGTCGAGGTGCGCTACCGGCACGGTGACAGTCACGGCGGCGCGCTCGCCAGCGTGACGACGCACAAGCAGCAGCGCCTGCTGAAAGCCGCCGCGCAGTTCCTCGCGCAGCATAGAGCCGCCCATCGCCTGGTGCGATTTGATATCGTGGGCGTCACCGGAACGGCAGCGCCGCAATGGCTGCGCGACGCCTTCCGGGAAGCCAGCTGAGCCCTTTCCCCCTGCCTCTGGAGACGGCGCATGGAGATTGAACAACGCGTCCGCAATCACTTCCTCGACAGCATCCAGACCAAGCAGGATGCGCTCGAGGTGATGGTCCCGCAGATAGTGCGAGCGGCGGAACTTGCCTGCTCGACGCTGCTCAACAACGGCAAGATCCTGAGCTGCGGCAACGGCGGTTCCGCGGCGGACGCACAGCACTTTTCATCCGAGCTGCTCAACCGCTTCGAGCGCGAGCGGCCGCCGCTGGCGGCGATCGCCTTGACCACGGACTCGTCCACGTTGACGTCGATCGCCAACGACTACGACTACCGCGACGTTTTCTCCAAACAGGTTCGTGCGCTCGGCCAGCCGGGTGACGTGCTGCTCGCCATCTCCACCAGCGGCAACTCGCCGAACGTGATGCGCGCAATGCAGGCCGCACACGAGCGCGACATGCGCATCATCGCCTTCACTGGACGCAACGGCGGCGAAATGGCGCCCCTGCTGCGCGAGGACGACGTCGAACTGCGCGTGCCCGCCGAACGCACCGCGCGCATCCAGGAAGTGCATCTGCTGCTGATCCACTGCCTCTGCGATCTCATCGACGCGCGCCTGCTCGGCGGCGGTTGAAATGCAACGGCACCGCGACAACGAACATGACGCGCGGCTCGCGGCGCTCGCCGCCGAGCTGCGTGCGCTGCTCGGCGAACGGCTGTTCGCGGATGCCGGCGACCGCTGGGCCTACGGCTATGACAACTCCCGCCAGCATGCCCTGCCCGACCTCGTGGTCTTTCCCCACGAGCATGCCGAAGTCGCCGCCATCGTCCGGCTTTGCCACAAGCACGGCATTCCGCTCACCACGCGCGGCCGCGGCAGCGCCACTACCGGCGCGGCGGTCCCCGTCCAGGGCGGCGTGGTGCTGGCGATGGAGCGGATGAACCGCATCATCGACATCGATGCCGCCAATCGCGTTGCCGTCGTCGAAGCCGGAGTGGTCAACGCCGAGCTGCAGAAGGCCGCGGCGCGGGAAGGCTTCTTCTGGCCACCGGACCCGACCTCGGCAGCGTACTGCTCGATAGGCGGCAACCTTGCCTGCAACTCCGCGGGGCCGCGCGCCGTCAAGTACGGCACGCCGCGCGACAATACGCTGGGGCTGCGCGCCATCAGCGGTGATGGCATCGAGTTGCGCACCGGCGTCTACACCACCAAGGGCGTTGTCGGTTACGACCTCACCCGCCTGATCATCGGCTCGGAGGGCACGCTTGCGGTCATCACCGAAGCGACGCTCAAGCTCGTGCCATTGCAGGCGGCGAAGCGCACGCTGCGCGGCGTGTATGCCGACATGCACAGCGCGGCGGCGGCGGTCTCCCGCATCATGGCGCAGCCGGTGACGCCCTGTGCACTGGAGTTCATCGACGCCCAGGCCATCGAGATGATCCGCGCCTATGCCGAAACCGACCTGCCGCGTGGCGCGGGTGCCATGCTGCTCATCGAGGTTGACGGCGACGAGTCACACCTGGACATGGATGCCGACGCGGTCGCCCGGGCTGCGCGTGGTGAAGGACTGATCGAACTGCGGCAGGCGGCGAGCCGCGAGGAAACCGAGGCGCTGTGGCGCGCGCGCAAGGCACTCTCGCCGGCGCTGCGCAAGGTCGCGCCGCGCAAGATCAACGA
>JAJUFS010000037.1 GCA_029263725.1 Gammaproteobacteria bacterium
CGCCATCGTGCACCGTGCGCTCGAACTGCTGTGGTCGCGTTTCCGTGACCGCCGCGGCCTGGTGGACGCGATGGAACGCGGCGAATTCGAGGCCGTGCTGAATGAATGCGTGCAGCAGGCCATTGATCGCGAATCGCGTCGCGCCAACTGCTGGACGCCTGCATTGCGCGCCATCGAGATCGAGCGGCTGACGCGGGTGCTGGGCCGCTGGTTCGAGCGCCAGGAAGCGACTCGCCCGGATTTCACGGTGGCGGAGATCGAAGGCACGCGCATGGACGGCAGCGAGGTGGAAACCATCGTCTACGCAGGCCCGCTCAAGCTGCGCGGCAAGCTTGATCGCGTCGATCGTCTCGCCGACGGCAGGGAAATCATCATCGACTACAAGACCGGCAAGGCGGCGACGAAGAACGAATTCTTCGGCGAGCGGCCGCGCGCGCCGCAGCTGCCCGCCTATGCGCTGGCGCGCATCGATGGCGGTCATGCAACACCCGCGGGCATTGCCATTGCCTCGCTCAGGACCGGCGCGGAAAGCCTGCGCGGCATCATGCGTGTCGAAGGCGAGGAAGCCCTGCTGCCCGGCATGGAAGACGTGAGCAGGACACGCATGGCGAACTGGGAAGAAGCGCTTGCGCATTGGCGAGAGTCCATCGATGCGCTGGGCGAGGCGTTTGCCCGCGGCGAGGCTTTGGTCAATCCGCAGAAGGGCGCGTGCAAGTACTGTCATCTCGCGCTCCTCTGCCGCATCAACGAGCAGCAGGAATTCGCGGAGGAAACCGATGACGACGAATGACATGCTGCCGCCGGATCACGCGGCGCGCGAAGCCGCACTCGACCCGCAGGCGTCGGTGATCGTGCAGGCGCCGGCGGGCTCGGGAAAGACCGGCCTGCTGACGCAGCGTTTCCTGCGCCTGCTCGCCTGCGTGGAGCAGCCCGAGGAAATCGTCGCCATCACCTTCACGCGCAAGGCGGCGGCGGAGATGCGCGAGCGCATTCTCGGCGCCATGGAGCGCGCCGCGCGCGGCGAGAGCGGTGACAACGCCAACGAGCGGCGGCTGCTCGGTTTCGCGCAGGAAGCGCTCGCCGCCGATCAACGGCAGGGCTGGGGGCTGCTGGCGAATCCCGCGCGCCTGCGCATCACCACCATCGATTCCTTCAACGCCATGCTGACGCGGCAGATGCCGCTGGCATCCGGCATGGGACAGCAGGCCGCGGTCGCGGAGGATGCCGAGCGGCTGTGCCGCGAGGCGGTGATGCGGCTGCTGGAAAACCTCGACCGTCGCGGCGACGTTTCCACTGCGCTGCGCCGCCTGCTGGCGCATCTCGACAATCGCGTCGATGAACTCATCGAACTGCTCGCCGGCATGCTGGCGAAACGCGACCTGTGGATGCGGCATCTAGAGATCGGCGGGCTGGACCGCGAAGTGCTGGAAGCGGTGCTGCGCGGCGAAGTGGATAAGGTCCTGCGTTCCTTGCATGCCGCCCTGCCGGTCAGCGTGCGCGAAGAGATCATCGACATCGCCCGGCAGTGCGCGAAGTACCTCAGCGATCTCGAGCGCCGCGGCGACAACAACGAATGCATCTTCCGGCTCGCGGCGCTGGAGGAGTTCCCGCGCCCGGCCGGCGAACGGCTGGATGACTGGCGTGCGCTTGCGGACTTTCTGCTGACGGACAAAGGTAACCCGCGCAAGCGTCTCGATATCAACATGGGCTTTCCGCCGGCTGACAAGAAGCTGCCGCCTGCCGAGAAACAGGCGCGCGAGCAGCACAAGCAGCGCATGAGCGCGCTGCTGGCCGCGCTCGAGGACAGCATCGACGCCGTCATGTTGCTCGGCCGCCTCGAACTGCTGCCGCCTGCGCGCTATGACGATGCGCAATGGGAAGTGCTCTCCGCGCTGAACGCGCTCATGCCGCACGCGGTGCTTGCGCTGCAGGGCGTGTTCCGCGATCGCGGCGAGGTGGATTTCGCGGAGCTTGCCATCCGCGCGCGCCAGGCGCTTGGCAGCGACGATGCGCCCACCGATCTCGCACTGAAGCTGGATCACCGCATCCGGCACCTGCTGGTCGACGAGTTCCAGGACACCTCACATGGCCAGATCGACCTGCTGCTGCGGCTGACGCGCGGCTGGGACGAGGGCGATGGCCGCACGCTGTTCGTCGTCGGCGATCCCATGCAGAGCATCTACCAGTTCCGCGAGGCCGAGGTCGGGCATTTCCTCGCGGTGCGTGACAATGGTCTTGGCGCCCTGTCGCTGCGCGCGCTCAGGCTGTCGGCGAACTTCCGTTCGCAGGCCGGCGTGGTGGCCTGGGTGAACGAAGCCTTCACGCGCATCTTCCCGCGTCAGGATGACATCGCCAGCGGCGCGATCGCCTTCGAACCGTCGGTGGCAGTGAAGCCCGCCTTGCCGGAGGCTGCCGTCACCGTGCATGCCTTCGACCAGAACGCATTCGATGCCGAAGCCGAGCGCGTGGTGGCGCTGGTGCGCGAGGCGGTGGCCCGCGACAACGAGACTACCGCAATCCTGGTACGCGCCAAGGCGCATCTCGCCCGCATCCTGCCGCGGCTGCGTGCCGCAGGCATTCCTTTCCAGGCCATCGAACTCGAGTCGCTGCAGCGTGTGCCGGCGATCGGCGACCTGCTCGCCTTGACGCGAGTGATCGTCAATCCCGCCGACAGCACGGCGCTGTACGCGGTGCTGCGTGCGCCGTGGTGCGGTCTGCGGCTGGCGGAACTTGCCTTGCTGGCGGACCAGGAGCGCCTGCCGTTCGAGCTGCTGGATTCACCGGCGGTGCTGCAAGGGCTGGATGAAAACGCACGCGCGCGGCTCGCGCGCGTCGTCGCCGCCTTGCGCGAGGCGGACGAACGCCGCGGCAGGAGGCCGCTGCGCGAGCGCGTGGAGAGTGCGTGGCTGATGCTGGATGCGCCGGCAACGCTGCGCGGCGCGGAAGAGCTTGCGGACGCGGAGCTTTACTTCGAGCTGCTGCAGCAGCTGGAGGAGGGCGGCGATCTCGCCGACATCAACGATCTCGAAAAGGCGCTGGAGCGGCTTCATGCCGCGCCGGATCCGGAGGCAGGCAGCACGGTGCAGATCATGACCCTGCACAAGGCCAAGGGGCTGCAGTTCGACAACGTCATCATCCCGGCGCTGGACCAGGTGAACAGCCGCCGCGACCGCCTGCTGTTCCAGTGGCTGGAGCGCCCGCGCGCCGACGGTGGCGAACAGGTGCTGCTCGGCCCGCTGAAATCGCGCGAGGACGAGCAGGGCGGGGCGATCTATCGCTTCATCGAAAAGCTCAAGGAAGAAAAGGAATCGCTGGAACGCGCGCGCCTGCTGTACGTCGGCATCACCCGCGCGGAGCGGCGAGTGCACCTGCTCGGCAAGGCGCGCTGGTCGAAGAAGAAGGACGGCATCAAGCTCGCGCCGCCGACGAAGGGCAGCCTGCTGGAACTGCTCTGGGTGCTGCCGGAGGTGCGCGAGGCCTTCGAAGCCCTGCCGGTTCCCGCTGACCTTGCGGCGGACGTGGATGAGACTGCGACGACCATGCCGCTGCGGCGGCTGCCCCTGGATTGGCAGCGGCCGACGTTGCCGCCTGCGCCGAACGTGCAGTTGCGCGCCAGCGGCATCGCCAGCGGCAGCGAAGTGGTGTTCGACTGGGCCGGCGATCGCATGCGGCATGTCGGCACGCTGGTGCACCGCTATCTCGAACGCATGGCCATCGAAGGAATCGACAGCTGGAACATGGCACGGCTGGAGGCATTGCCGCTCGCGCTGCAGCTCGCCGAGCTGGGCGTGCCGGAGAACGAATGCACCGAGGCCGCGCGCGAGGTGCTGCTCGCGCTCGGCAACGTGCTGGCCTCCGAAAGGGCGCGCTGGCTGCTGGCGCGTCATGAGGATGCGCGCAACGAATGGATGCTGAGCGGCGTCGATCACGGCGAGCTCGTGAACGTCAGCATGGACCGCAGCTTCGTCGAGGACGGCGTGCGCTGGATCGTCGATTACAAGACCAGCGCGCACGAAGGCGGCGGGCTGGAGGACTTCCTGGACACGCAGCAACAGCGGTATCGTGCGCAGCTGGAACGCTACGCCCGGCTGGTGCATGCGCTGGAGGGGCGGCCCGTGCGGGTGGGTCTGTATTTTCCGCTGCAGGACGCATGGCGCAGCTGGACGCCTGTCCTTGACCGGGCGGGCAAGGAGATGGATGCATGCCTGGAAAACTGAACGACAAGCTGGTGGTCGCGATCTCCTCGCGAGCCTTGTTCGATCTCGAGGAAAGCCATCGCATCTTCGTGGAGAAGGGGCTGGAGGAATACGCCCGCTATCAGATCGAGAACGAGGACGTGCCGCTGGAGCCCGGCATCGCCTTCCCGCTGGTGCGCAAGCTGCTGCGCCTCAACGAGGAAGGGCAGCAGAAGGTGGAGATCATCCTGCTGTCGCACAACTCCGCCGACACCGGCCTGCGCATCTTCAATTCCATCGCGCGCTATGAGCTCAACATCACCCGCGCCGCGTTCACCAACGGGGCGGAGCCGTGGCGCTATGTCGCACCCTTTGGCGCGGACCTGTTCCTGTCCGCGGAGCCGAAGGACGTGGTGAATGCGCTGAACGCCGGATTCGCGGCTGCCACCATCCTGCCGCGCCGCGCGAGCGCGGACGAGAACGGCAACGAGCAGCTGCGCATTGCCTTCGACGGCGATGCGGTGATCTTTTCCGACGAGGCCGAGCGCGTCTACAAGGAGAAGGGCCTGGAAGCGTTCGCCTCCAGCGAACGCGAGTCCGCGCGCCTGCCGCTCTCCGGCGGCCCGTTCAAGAACTTCCTCACCGCCCTGCATCGCATCCAGGCCGAGTATCCGATGGACGCCTCGCCGATACGCACCGCACTCGTCACCGCGCGCTCCGCGCCCGCACACGAGCGCGTCATCCGCACGCTGCGCGCCTGGGGCATTCGCATCGATGAGGCGATCTTTCTCGGCGGCCTGGAGAAGACCGAATTCCTCAAGGCCTTCGGCGCCGACATCTTCTTCGACGACCAGGCCGGCCACGTGGAACTCGCCCGCGAGTTCATCGCCTCGGGGCACGTGCCGCATGGCGTGGCGAATTCGGGGTCGTGAGACGTTAGACGTTAGACGACCGCGCGCGATGTTGATCGTCATCCACAAGTACCCAGCCCCATGGGAACGAAAAGCGGCCGTCAGGCCGCTTTCCTGTTGGCAAGGATTCGGGCGAGCGTCTTACGTCTCATCTCTCACGCCTCCCCGCCATGACGGCTTACGTTGAGGTTGCGCACCAGGCCGTCGCGGATGGAGTAGACCCAGCCGTGCACGGACAGCGGCTGGTTGCGTGACCAGGCGTCGAGCACGATGGTGGTGTTGCAGAGGTTCTTCACCTGCTGCGCGACGTTGAGTTCGCACAGCCGGTCCAGCCGCGCGTTGTCATCGAGCCCGGCAAGTTCATGGCGGTGATGATGGCTGGTGTGCTGGATGGGCCGCAGCCAGTTGTCGACCAGGCCGAGGCGCTGTTCTTCCATCGCCGCGCGCACGCCGCCGCAGCCGTAATGACCGGTGACGATGATGTGCCGCACCTTGAGCACGTCCACGGCGAACTGCAGCACCGACAGGCAGTTCATGTCGGAATGCTGCACGAGGTTGGCGACATTGCGATGGACGAAGATCTCGCCGGGGGCGAGCCCCACGATCTGGTTCGCCGGCACGCGCGAGTCGGAGCAGCCGATCCACAGGTAGGCGGGAGACTGTTGTTCGACGAGGCGGGTGAAGAATTCCGGGTCGCTGGACTTCTTGTTCTCCGCCCAGCGGCGGTTGTTTTCGAGCAGGTCGCGTAATTCCTTCATGGGCGGCGATTTTCCCTGTCACCGCCGCCGCCCGCAAGTTTTTCAGTGCGCGTGATGCCCGGCCGCGTGCTGCGCGCCATCGCCGGGCAGCAGCTGCGCGACCGGCATGGCCGCGGTCCACACGCCTGCCGCGATCAACAGCACGGCGGCGCCCTGCCGCCAGGCGCGGCGATTCATCAGTCCGCGCAGGCCCATGCCGGCAAGACCGGCGGCCAGCATCGCCGGCAGTGTGCCCAGCCCGAAGGCTGCCATGATGGCGGCGCCCTGCAAGGGGCTCGCGCTGGCGGCGGCGACCGCGAGCATGGACCAGGTCATGCCGCAAGGCAGCCAGCCCCACAGCATCCCGAGCACGGTGGTCGCGAACATGCCGTCCTTCTGCAGCTGGCGCACGGCGAGCGGCGCGATGCGCGACCAGGTCTTCTCGCCGAGCTTCTCGAAGGGTGCGAACACGCGGTGGCCGGTGAGCAGGTACAGCCCGGCAAGCACGATGATGAAACCGCTGAGAATCCTGAGGTGCCCGGCGGCAACGCCGAGCCCGCTGGCGGCGCCCACCGCATGCCCGAGCAGCCCGGCGAGGAATCCGCCGAGCGAATAGGTGAAGACGCGGCCGAGGTTGTAGGCCAGCGTGCGCCGCAGCGGCCTGCCGTCGGCGCTGCGCCTGCCGGCGAGCAGGCCGGCCATGCCGCCGCACATCGCAAGGCAGTGGCCGCTGCCGGCAAGACCTGCAACCAGCGCCGCGGCAAGTGCAAGTTCAGTCATGTTCGCGTTCCTTGCGCCGTGCCGGCGCGTCGTCGCGCAGGATGCGCCACGCCGGGCTGTCCAGGTCGTCGAACTGGCCATGTTTGGTGGCCCAGAAGAAAAGCCAGATGGCGACCGCCAGCAGCACGATGCTGACGGGTACGAGCACGAAAATGCTTTCCATCGTGATTCTCCTCAGGAAGAGCGCAGTTCGCGCAGTGTTTCCGGCAGGTCCCTGTCCGTCGCATCCCTGACGCGGTTGAGACGCAGCGCGTTGAGCGTCACCAGCAGCGAGGATGCCGACATGCCGATCGCCGCCATCCATGGCGTGACGAGACCGGCCGCTGCCAGCGGCACTGCCAGCATGTTGTAGCTGAAGGCCCAGGCGAGATTCTGCCGCATGATGCGCCGGGTGCGGCGGGCATGCTCGAGCAGCGGCGCGATGGCGCGCAGCGAACCGGTGAGCACGAAGTCCGCCGAGGCCTGGGCGAGCTCCGCGCCGGTCGCCATGGCGATCGAAACGTCCGCGCCGCCAAGTACCGGGGCATCGTTGATGCCATCGCCGATCATCAGCACGCGCGCACCTTCCGCGTGCAAGGCTTCGATCACGGCGAGCTTGTCTTCGGGCCGCTGCCTGCCGCGCGCATGACGAATGCCGAGCCGCCGCGCGATGGCTGCGACCGTGTCCTCGCTGTCGCCGCTGAGCAGATGCACGCGGAGTCCTGCGGCGTGCAGCTCGGCGATGGCGTGGGCCGCTTCCTCGCGCAGCGCATCGACGACCTCGAACCACGCCAGCACGCGGTTGTCATCGGCGAGCGCGATCCAGCTGCCCTCGCCGGGAACGGCTTCGCCGGCTGCGGCGAACTCGGGGCGGCCGAGCCGCAGGTTCATTCCTTCGTGTTCACCGCGCAGCCCTTCACCCGGCAGCTGTTCGACCTTGCTCACGACGGCGCGCTTCGGTGCGCGCTCCAGGAAGGCGCGAGCCAGCGGATGGTTCGCTTCCATCTCCAGGCCGGCGGCGAGCGCGAGACAATCGTCCTCGGATACAGCGCCGTTGATGAGGATGCGCCGGATGGACGGCTTGCCGACGGTGAGCGTGCCGGTCTTGTCGAACACCACGTCGGTGATGCCTTCGAGCTGTTCGAGCGCATCGCTGTTCACCGTGAGCACGCCGCGGCGGGTGATGGCATTGGTGGCGGCGGTCAGCGCCACGGGTACCGCAAGGCCCAACGCGCAGGGGCAGGTGACGATGAGCACGCTCAGCGTGATCTCGAAGGCCTGCGCAGGATCGAGGTAAGCCCAGGCGAGCGCGGTGACGCCGGCGGCGAGCAGCACCGCGGCGACGAAGCGGCGCGCGAGGCGATCCGCGTACCGTGCCAGCCGCGGGCGGCTGGCCTGGGCGCGATCCAGCAGGCGGGCGATGCCGGCGATGAGCGTATCGTTGCCGGTGCGCACGACCCGCATGCGGAAGGGCGCGCCGAGATTGATGGCGCCAGCGGCAAGCGCGTCGCCCGGCTTGCGCAGCACGCCGTGTGCCTCGCCGGTGAGCAACGATTCATCCAGCTCCGCGGCGCCTTCGACGATCACGCCATCCGCGGGCACGGCACTGCCGCGGGTCACCAGCACGATGTCATCGTTGCTGAGCGAGGCGAGCGGCACGTCCTCGCTTTCGCCATCCGCGCGGATGCGCGTGGCGCTTGCCGGCAGGCTGGCGCCGAGCGCGCGGGCGCTGTCGCTGACGCGATGGCGCGCCACCGCTTCCACGTAGCGACCGATGAGCAGGAAGAACACGAACATCGACACCGAATCGAAATACACCTCGCCGCTGCCGCGGAAGGCGTTCACCACGGAGGCGCCGTAGGCGATGAGGATGGCAATCGACAGCGGCACGTCCATGCCCAGCGTCCTGCCACGCGCCGCGCGCAGCGCGCCGCGGAAGAAGGGAGCGGCCGCGTAGAACACCACCGGTGTGGCGATCAGCAGCGAGACATGGCGGAAGAAGTGTTCGAACTCGGCGCTCATGTCGATGCCGAGATACATCGCGATGCCGTACATCATCGCCTGCATCATGCCGAAGCCGGCGACGGCGAGACGGCGCAGCAGGCCGTGGCGCTCATGCTCGTCACGCGCTTCCGTGGCATCGCCATCCAGCGGGCGGGGACGGAAGCCGAGCGCATCCAGCGAGGCGAACAGGGACGACAGCGGCACCTCGTCCTGGCGCCAGCGCAGCACCGCGCGGCCGTTCACGGGATTGAGGCGGATGTCGCACACGCCGTCGCGCTCGCCGAGCGTCTTCTCGATCAGCCAGCCGCAGGCAGCGCAGCGGATGTCATCGAGCTGCAGGCTGGCCTCGTACACGCCGCCATCGAGGCGCGCAAAGCTCGCCAGCACGTCGGGCGAGTCGAAGGCCTGCCAGCGCGCAGGGTCGGCAGGCTCCACCCTGGGAGAAAGCTCGGTGCGGAAACGGTAGAAATCATCCATGCCGGCGGCAAGGATGAGCTTCGACACTGCTTCGCAACCGGCACAACAGAACGGCCTGCGCTCGCCATCGATTTCCAGCCAGCGCTGCTCGCCCTTGGGTACCGGCTCGCCGCAGTGGAAGCAGTTGTTCACTTCATGCCGCCAAATTCTATGAGTCGATCAGTGGCGCTCAGCCGCGTGGTGACACGCCAGCCATTGCTCTCGTCGGCAATGCGCACGTACCAGCGGCCGGGCAGGGCCTTGCCGACGCTGCCGCGATGCAGGCCGGCGGCATCGCGCTGCAGGACGATGCGCTGATCGAGCGCGGGCTGCGTGGCGTGGTGCAGGTCGAAGACGAGCTGGTCGGCGACGCGCTCGCCTTCGATGCGCGCGGTGATCATGCCGGACTCGCGGTCCAGCGAGGCGGTGATGGCAACGCCCAGTTCCTCGGCGCGGCGTTCCATCGCGCCACGGCGTTCGGCAACCAGGCCGACCTTCTGGAAATCATCCACCACGAGCGAATCGGCGCCGCCGACGGCGATGAATACCGTGGCAATGCCCGCGACCACCGCGGACAGCGGCAGCGCGAACACCAGCCAGGCCAGCGGCTCGCGGTACCAGGGACGGATGGTTTCGGCGGCGGCGTTCATCATTGCATTTCACCCGGTGCAAAGAAGCGGCTTTTCTCGACAATGCGGGCGCCGTCCTCGGTCTCCAGCACGAAGGCGATGTCGTGTCCGCCGCCCGCGACCGTGCCGAGGCCGGCCTGGATTCTCACCGGCAGGCTGAGCACTTCGCCCGGGCGCGTCGCGGCCTCGCGCTCCACCACGAGCTCGGCGTCGATGCCTTCGACGCTGAGCCGGTAACGCTGCCCGGCATTGCCCTTGTTCATGATCTTCAGCGTGTAGACGTTCTCGACGTTGTCGTTGACCACGCGGTACAGCGCGTTGCGGTCGCGCAGCACGTCCATGGCCACCGGCTGGCGCAGCGTCACGCCGGCGACCCAGGCGCCCATGAGTGCCAGGAGCAGCGCGCCGTAGATCAGCGTGCGCGGCCGCAGGATGCGCGACGGCTTCTTCTCCATGCCGTTCTGCGTGTCGTAGCGGATCAGCCCGCGCGGGTAGCCCATCTTGTCCATGACGGAATCGCAGGCGTCGATGCAGGCGGCACAGGCGATGCACTCGTACTGCAGGCCGTCGCGAATGTCGATGCCGACGGGGCAGACCTGCACGCAGAGATTGCAGTCCACGCAATCACCAAGCGCTTCCGGCGGCGGGAAGTCGAGCTTCGCCTCGGCGGGCGCGTTGTGCTCCACCTTGATGCTGGCGAACAGCTTCTCGCGCGTGGCGACGTCCGGCACGGCCTTGCGGCGCAGGCCGCGCGGCTCGCCGCGCTCGGTGTCATAGGCAATGATCAGCGTGTTGCTGTCGAACATCGCGCTCTGGAAGCGCGCGTAGGGGCACATGTACATGCACACCTGCTCGCGCAGGAAGCCGGCGTTGCCCCAGGTGGCGAAGCCATAGAAGAAGATCCAGAACGCTTCCCACGGGCCGAGGTTGAAGTCCAGCAGCCTGAGACCCAGCGTCTCGATCGGCGTGAAGTAGCCGACGAAGGTGAAGCCCGTCCACAGCGCGAACAGCACCCACATGCCATGTTTCGCGGTCTTGCGCAGGATCTTCTCGCGGTTCCATGGACCGGCGTCGAGGCGCACGCGCTGGTTGCGCTTGCCCTCGGCGAGCCGCTCCATCCACACGAACACTTCCGTCCACACCGTCTGCGGGCAGGCGTAGCCGCACCACAGGCGTCCGGCCAGCGCGGTGAAGAAGAACAGCGACAGCGCGGCGATGATCAGCAGCAGCGCGAGGAAGAAGAAGTCCTGCGGCCAGAAGGTCAGTCCGAAGACGTGGAACTGCCGCTCGGGCAGGTCGAACAGCACGGCCTGGCGGCCGTTCCAGTTCAGCCACGGCAGGAAATAGTACAGGCCGAGCAGCACGAACACGGCGAGCTTGCGCAGCGTCTGGAAACGCCCGCTGATTTCGCGCGCATGGATCTTCTCGTGCGCGACATACATGCTCGCGCCGGAGTCTTCCGTGGCCCTGTACTTCTTCGGTTTCGCGACGTTTTTCATTGCGGTCTGTGTGCGGATTGCTCCATGGAACGGATGAGAAACACGCTGAAGGCGCTCGCGCTCAAGGCGATCAGCCAGAAGCAGAAGAAGCCAAGCGTGTAGCCTGCGGTGCGGCCCAGCCGCACCGGGAACGTGGCCGCCTCGGCCAGCGCCACGGGATCAAACGCCGCGAAGAAGAACGCCGTGGCAATGGATGCCACGGCGAACGATGCCCAGGCGATGATCACCACGCGCAGGGTGCGCGAGCTGACGGATGGGTCGCCGCGCCCCGGCATTTACCTGGTCTCCCGCTGCGACAGGCTGAGCACGTAGGCGGTCACCAGCCGGATCTGATCCTCGCTGAGCAGGTTCTCGTGCGCCGGCATCTGTCCCATCCGGCCGTCGCGCACGGTGCGCTTGATCATCTCGAAGCTGCCGCCATGCAGCCAGACGTCGTCGGTGAGGTTGGGCGCGCCGAGCATCTGGTTACCCTTGCCATCGACACCATGACAGGCCGCGCACTGCATGCCGAAGATGCGTTCGCCGTCGGCGACCATCGCGCTCATCGCGGGATCGGTCTCGCGGCCGTTCAGCTGGTAGACGTAGGCGGCGACCTGCGCCACGCCCTGTTCGCCGAGTACGGCGCCGAGCGGCGGCATGATGCCGTTGCGGCCATGGCGGACGCTGGCGAGCACCTGCTCGGGGCCGCCGCCATACAGCCAGTCGTCGTCGGCGAGGTTGGGAAAGCCCGGCGCGCCGCGGCCGTCCGCGCCGTGGCAGACGGCGCAGTTGTTGGCGAAGATGCGCGAGCCGATCTCGGTGGCTTCATGGTCGGCGGCGAGCGCGAGCAGGTCCTTGTCCTGGAACTTCGCGAATGCTTCGCGCTGCCGTTCGCTGATGCGCGCGGACTCCGCGTCGTACTGCGTGATCTGCGTCCAGCCGAGCACGCCCTCGAAGCGCCCGAGCCCCGGATAGAGCGCGAGGTAGACGAAGGCGAACACGATGGTGAGATAGAACAGGATCAGCCACCAGCGCGGCAGCGGGTTGTTGTATTCCTCGATGCCGTCCCAGACGTGCCCCGTGGTCTCGAGCTCGGCGCTCTCGCCGGCGGGGCGGCGAGAGGTCCACCAGAGCAGCCACGTGAGCGCCAGAATGTTGCCGACGGTGAGAACAATGATGTAGATGCTCCAGCCGCTCGTCATCGTGAATCCCTCGAGCCAGTTTCTTCATCGCGGAACGGAAGCCGTGCGGCTTCGTCGAAATCCTTGCGGCGCTTCGAGCTCCACGCCCAGATCCACAGGCCAATGAAGGCCACCAGCAGGATCGCGGTCAGCACGCCGCGGAACGTATTGATGTCCATGCTCATCTCCCGTTGTTGGCGGTGCCGAGCACCTGCAGGTAGGCAATGAGCGCTTCCATTTCGGTCTTGCCGCGCACCGCGTCCGCGGCGGTGGCGATGTCCTCGTCGCTGTAAGGCACGCCCAGCATGCGCATCACTTCCAGCTTGCGCTGCGTGGACTTGCCGTCCAGCCGGTTCTGCGCGAGCCACGGATAGCCCGGCATGTTGGACTCCGGCACGACGTCGCGCGGATTCATGAGATGCACGCGATGCCACTCGTCGGTGTAGCGGCCGCCGACGCGGGCGAGGTCGGGGCCGGTTCGCTTCGAGCCCCACTGGAAGGGACGGTCATAGACGAACTCGCCGGCTTCCGAGTACGGCCCGTAGCGTTCCGTTTCCGCGCGGAAGGGGCGGATCATCTGCGAATGGCAGCCGTAGCAGCCTTCGCGCACGTAGATGTCGCGGCCTTCCAGCTGCAGCGCGGTGTAGGGCTTGAGGCCTTCCACCGGCTGTGTGGTCTCGGACTGGAACATCAGCGGCACGATCTCCACCAGGCCGCCGATGCTGATCACGATGGTGACCAGGATGGCCATGAGGCCAATGTTCTTTTCGACTTTCTCGTGACTCATCGCTCGTTCCTCACGCGGTCTGCGCCAGTGCCAGGTCTTCCTGGCGGGTTGCCTGTGCGGGCGCCATGCGCGCGGTCTTCCAGGTGTTCCAGGCCATGATCACCATGCCGCTGAGGTACAGCAGGCCGCCCAGCAGGCGCACCGCGTAGTACGGGTAGGTGGCCTTGATGCTTTCGATGAAGGCGTAGGTGAGCGTGCCGTCCGGGTTGACCTCGCGCCACATCAGGCCCTGCATCACGCCGGCGATCCACATCGCCGCGATGTAGAGCACGACGCCGATGGTCGAGATCCAGAAGTGCAGCTCGACGGCCCTGGTGCTGTACATCTCGGTGCGGCCGTAGAGGCGCGGGATGAGGTAGTAGAGCGAGCCGATGGTGATGAAGCCGACCCAGCCGAGTGCACCGGCGTGCACGTGGCCGATGGTCCAGTCGGTGTAGTGCGACAGCGCGTTGACGGTCTTGATCGACATCATCGGACCTTCGAAGGTCGCCATGCCGTAGAACGACAACGCCACGATCAGGAACTTGAGGATCGGGTCGGTGCGCAGTTTGTGCCAGGCGCCGGACATGGTCATCATGCCGTTGATCATGCCGCCCCAGCTCGGCGCGAGCAGGATCAGCGAGAACACCATGCCGAGCGACTGCGCCCAGTCAGGCAGCGCCGTGTAGTGCAGGTGATGCGGGCCGGCCCACATGTACACCGAGATCAGCGCCCAGAAGTGCACGATGGACAGCCGGTAGGAATAGATCGGCCGCTGCGCCTGCTTCGGCACGAAGTAGTACATCATGCCGAGGAAGCTGGTGGTCAGGAAGAAACCGACCGCGTTGTGGCCGTACCACCACTGCACCATCGCGTCCACCGCGCCGGCGTAGATCGGGTAGGACTTCCACAGCGACACCGGCACCACCAGGTTGTTGAAGATGTGCAGCACCGCGATGGTGATGATGAACGCGCCATAGAACCAGTTGGCGACGTAGATGTGCTTTTCCTTGCGCTTGACGATGGTGCCGAAGAACACGATGCCGTAGGCGATCCAGACCGCGGCGATCAGCAGGTCGATCGGCCATTCGAGTTCGGCATATTCCTTGGACTGCGTGATGCCGAGCGGCAGGGTGATCACCGCCAGCACCAGCGCCAGCATCCAGCCCCAGAAAGTGAAGGACGCCAGCCTCGGTGCGAACAGCGGCACGCCGCAGGTGCGCTGCACCACGTAGTAGGACGTGCCGATCAGCGCCGTGCCGCCGAAGGCGAAGATCACGCCGTTGGTGTGCAGCGGCCGCAGGCGGCTGTAGGTCAGCCAGGAGATGTCGAAGTTCAGGGCGGGAATCAGCAGCTGTGCGGCGATGAAGACGCCGACGGCCATGCCTACCACGCCCCAGAAAACGGTCATGATCGTGAATTGCCGAACGATCTTGTCGTTGTAGGCGGTTTCCATCGCGTGCGACTCCGTATTGCTGACGGATTTCCGGGGGGACGCGGCATTCTCGGGGCGGGATCGGGAAGGTGCATTGATTCAGGTCAAGGAGAGTCGAGAAGCGACCTGATGTGCCGCAGGGTTGACATGCATCAATGCCGCTGCTCCGGGGCAGCCGTATCGTGCGCTCATCTTCGGAGCCCAGGGGGCAGTGGAAATGCATCAGTCAGTCACGTTCGATGCGGAACTGCTGCGCGCCTATGACATCAGCGGGCCGCGCTACACGTCCTACCCGCCGGCGACGCAGTTCACCGAAGCGTTCGGCGAAGCCGATTACCGCGCCGCGGCCGACGCCAGCAACGACGATCCCATCCCGCGGCCGCTGTCGCTGTACGTGCACGTGCCGTTCTGCACCAGCCCCTGCTTCTACTGCGGTTGCACGCGCATCATCACGCGCGACCCGCTGAAGGGCCGCATCTACCTGGATCACCTGCTGCATGAGATCGAGCTGCAGGCCCGGCTCTTCGACCCTGACCGCGTCGTTGACCAGCTGCATCTGGGCGGCGGCACGCCGACCTTCCTGTCGAACGAGCAGCTCGCCGAACTCCTCGCGGGCATGCGGAAGCACTTCCGGCTGCGCAACGACGAAGGGCGGGAGTTTTCCATCGAGATCGATCCGCGCACCGTGGACGAGCAGCGCATGCAGCAACTCGCGGACCTCGGCTTCAACCGCGTCAGCCTCGGCGTGCAGGATTTCGACCCCGTGGTGCAGCAGGCGGTGAATCGCATCCAGGGCGTGGAGGAAACGCTGGGCGTGATGCAGGCCGCGCGCCGCGCCGGGATCTCGTCCATCAACCTGGACCTCATCTATGGCCTCCCGTTCCAGAGCCTGGAAGGCTTCAGCCGCACGCTGGAAACGGTGATCGAGGCGCGGCCGGAACGGCTCGCCGTCTACAGCTACGCGCACCTGCCGCGCATGTTCAAGGCGCAACGGCAGATCGACGAGCGCACCCTGCCGTCGCCGGAAACCAAGCTGGCGCTGCTGGAACTCGCCATCACCATGCTGACGGCGGCGGGATACATATATATAGGAATGGATCACTTCGCC
>JAJUFS010000044.1 GCA_029263725.1 Gammaproteobacteria bacterium
GGACGAAGCTCAGCAGCTCGCGCCTCCATGCCGGGCTCACGGGCGGTCCTGTTGCGGGGAAAAGCGATAGCCCGCGCCGCGTACCGTCTGCACGTAACCGTCGTAGCCCGACGGTTCCAGCGCCTTGCGCAGGCGGCGGATGTGCACGTCCACGGTGCGTTCCTCGACGTAGACGTTGCCGCCCCAGACGCGATCCAGCAGCTGGGCGCGGCTGAAGACGCGCTCGGGATGGCTCATGAAGAAGCGCAGCAGGCGGAACTCGGTGGGGCCGAGCTCGATGTTCTCGTCCCTGGCACTGACGCGATGGCTGGTGGCGTTCAGCACCAGGCCGTTGGCTTCCAGCAGGCCTTCATCGCTCTCGGGATGCGCACGCCGCAACACGGCGCTGATGCGCGCGACGAGTTCGCGCGCGGAGAACGGCTTGGTGATGTAGTCGTCCGCGCCGCTCTCGAAGCCGCGCACCTTGTCGTCTTCGTCGGCACGCGCGGTGAGCATGATGATGGGAATCTCGCGCAGCAGCTCCTCGCGGCGCAGCGCGCGCGCCAGCTCGATGCCGCTCACGTCCGGCAGCATCCAGTCGAGCAGGATGAGATCGGGATGGTCGTCGGCAATCGCGCGCCGCGCGGCGGACACGTCGGCGGCCTCGACGCAGCGGAAGCCGGCGCGCTTCAGGCTGAAGGCGATCATCTCGCGGATCGCGTGGTCGTCCTCGACGACCAGGATGGTTCTTTCGCTCATTCTTTCCCGAATCCTGCCATTCGCGACGCCATTACAGCATCCGTTTGTGACAGGTTCGTTACAGCGCTCAGGCAGTGGTCTTCTGCCAGGCCACCTGGTCGCGCAGGTACACCGGCACCGCTTCCGCCGCATCCACGCCGCCGCTGGCAGCGAATTCGACGGCGGCCAGCCGCGCCACCGCGGCGGCGTCCGGCAGCACCTCGGGCCGCAGTTCGCCGGGCAGTGCAGCGAATCTCTCCCGCCAGGCCTGCCAGCCCGGCCCCGCGCCCGTCCAGGTTTCGCCATCGTCCGGCAGTTCAAGCTGCTCCGGCGGCAGCAGGCGCTCTTCGTCCACCGCGCGCACGAGACCGTTGCTCGCTACGCGGAAACAGCCGGCGTAGACCTCGTTCATGCGCGCATCCAGCAGCGCGATGACGTTGCGCGCGCCGTGATCCTCGCAGGCGCGTTGCGCGAGCGCGGCAAGGCTGGAGACCGGCACCACCGGAAGCTCGGCGCCGAAGGCCAGGCCCTGCACCACCGCGGCGGCGATGCGCAGCCCGGTGAAGGCGCCGGGTCCGCGGCCGAAGGCGAGCGCATCCATGTCGTGCAGCGAGAGTTCCGCTTCCGCCATCAGCTCGCTCGCCATCTTCAGGATTTCGCGCGACGGGCGATGGCCGCTGGCGGCGAGCTGGTGCAGTTCGCCGTCCACAAGCAGGGCGACGGAGCACTGTTCGGTGGCGAGCTCGAAGGAAAGCAGGTTCATGGCATCACGCGAGGGAATTGAGGAACCGCAGCGTTTCGGCCGCATCGCGGGTCACGCGCATGGGCGGAAGACTGGCGAGAAAGATTCTCCCATAGGGCTTGCCGAAAAGGCGAGGATCGCAGATCGCCATCACGCCGCGGTCGTCGACGTCGCGGATCAGCCGGCCCACCCCCTGCTTGAGACCGATGACCGCCTGCGGCACCTGGTGATCGAAGAAGGGATTGCCGCCGGCCTCACGCACCGCGGCGAGCCTGGCCTGCAGCACGGGATCATCGGGACTCGCGAAGGGCAGCTTGTCGATCACCACCAGGCTGAGCGCCGGCCCGCGCACGTCCACGCCTTCCCAGAAGCTGGCGGTGCCGAGCAGCACCGCGTCGCCCAGCTCGCGGAAGCGCGCCAGCAGGCGGCTGCGCGGCATGTCTCCCTGCACCAGCATCGGCCAGGGAATCTGCTCGCGCAGCAGCGCGGCGGCTTCCTGCATGGCGCGGTGGCTGGTGAACAGGAGAAACGCGCGTCCGCGGCTCGCGCGCAGCAAGGGCAGCGCCTGCGCGACCACGGCGCGCGTGTAGCCCGGTGTGTTCGCCTCCGGCATGCCGCGCGGCACGTACAGCACGGCGTTGTTCGGAAAATCGAACGGGCTTTCCAGCAGCAGCTCGCGCGGCTCGTCGAGCCCCATGCGCCGCGTGAAATGCGCGAGGCTGTTGTTCACCGACAACGTCGCCGACGTGAATATCCACGCCGCCTTGCGGCCGTAGACCTGCGCGGCGATGCGCTCGGCGGGATCGATGGGCGTGGTGTGCAGGATGAAATGCCGCCGGCCGATTTCCGCCCAGCGGATCATGCCCGGCGCATCCGAATGCAGGGAATCCAGCGTCGCCAGCGCCTGCGCGGCGCGGTCGCGGCAGCTTTCCAGGCCGCGCGAGCGCTCGGCGAGTGCATCCAGCGCGTCGGCGAGGTCCATCAGCTTCGCACCCAGGTTGTCGAGCGCGCGCTCGATGTCGCGGTTGGCGCAGAGCTCCTGCCAGGCCTGGCGCGCGTCACCCTCGCCGTTGGCGATGACGAAATCCGCCACCGCGTGTTCCAGCGCGGTGGCCAGCGAGGCGACCGTTTCCTGGTCGGCCGCGATCTGCAGCGCCTCCATGGTCGCGTCGCGGGCGATGCCCTGCAGCTGGCGGCTGGAAACCCGCGCGCCGAAATATTGCGCGGCGAGCTCGGGCAGCTGGTGGGCCTCGTCGACAATGACCGCATCCGCGCCCGGCAGGATTTCGCCGAAGCCCTCCTCCTTGAGCACCATGTCGGCGAGCAGCAGGTGATGATTCACCACCACCACGTCGGCTTCCTGCGCGCGACGCCGCGCCTTGAGCACGAAGCAGTCACTGAACTGCGGACATTGCTGGCCGAGGCAGTTCTCCGTCGTCGAGACGATGCGCGGCCGCAGCGGCGAGTTCTCCGGCAGCGCGGCAAGTTCGACGAGGTCGCCGCTGCGGCTGCCGTCGGCCCAGCGGCGCACGTGTTCGAGCTGCGCGCGGTCGTGGCGCGAGCGGGTGTCCTCGAGTGCAAGATCGAGCCGGTGACGGCAGAGATAGTTGGCGCGGCCTTTCAGCAGCGCGATGTCGCGCGGCCGGCCGATGGCGGCCTGCAACGCCGGCAGGTCGCGGTGGAACAGCTGGTCCTGGAGATGCTTCGTGCCGGTGGAGACGATGGCGCGCCCGGCGTCCAGCAACACGGGCAGCAGGTAGGCGTAGGTCTTGCCGGTGCCGGTGCCGGCTTCCGCGACCAGCACCTCGCGTTCGGCCAGCGCCTCGGCGACGGCGTTCGCCAGCGCCTGCTGCGGGGCGCGCGCCTGGAAGCCTTCGAGTGCGGCTTCCAGCCGGCCATCCGGGCCGAACCAGTCGTCCATTGCGCCTGCTTCCACGTTGTCCGTCTGCGGGATGGTCATCAGTCGCGCAGGCGCGCGGCTTCCTGCTCGGCGAGCGTCGCCTCCACCTGGTTGCCGATGGCGCGTTCCGCGGCGGCGATCACCTCCCAGGCATCGGCCTGGATATCGGGATCACGCGCGTACACCACCGCCATGCGCGCCAGCGCCTTGGCCTGGAAGGGATCGTTCTGGTCGATCCGCAGCCAGGCGAGACGAACCCGCAGCACGGGGTCGCGCGGGCTGATGCGGATGGCGCGTTCCAGCGCCGAGGAAGCAAGGTCCAGGCGGCCCGCCGCCTGCTGCCGCTCGGCTTCCTCGAGCAGCGCGATCACGGCGGGGTTCTGGGGTTCGGGCGCCGCTTCCGGCGCAGTCTCGGGCGCGGCGGTCGAGCCGCCCGGCCGTCCGGCGCAGGCGCTGAGCGCCAGCAGCAATATAAGAAGTGTGATTCGCATTACTGGAAGATATCGCGGATGCGCTCCGTGAGGCTACTGCTGCACACCGGCCGTCCCTGCGGCGCGGAGCCGGCGATGAAGGCAAGTTCCCTGGCGTTGCCGCAACCCGAGGTCGAGGGCGCGAGCCGCTTCATGTCCACCCAGGCGTCCTCGATGCCCGCAGGACGCGCCGGCACGAAATCCTCCTGCGCCGCCTCGCGCATCAGCCGCACCCAAACCGGCAAGGCGCCGCTGGCGCCGGTAAGCATCGCGGGCTCGTTGCTGTCGCGGCCGATCCACACCACCGCGACGCGGTCGCCGGAGAAGCCCGCGAACCAGCTGTCGCGGAAATCGTCGGTGGTGCCGGTCTTGCCGGCGACGCGAACATCCAGCGCACGGCCGGCGGCGCTGGCGGTGCCGCTGCGGGTCACTTCCAGCAATGCCTGGTTGACCAGGTACACCGCGCGCGGATCGACGGATTCGTTGACGGTGAGCGGATAGCGCTGCAGCGGCGAGCCGTCCGGCCGCAGCACCTCGCGGATGGCATTCACCGGCGAGCGGAAGCCGCCGCCGGCCAGCGTGTTGTAGACCTGTGCGACTTCCAGCGGCGTCATCGACACCGCGCCGAGCAGTACCGAGGGATAGGCGTTCACTGCGCGCGAGAAACCCAGCTTCTGCAGGTCGAGCAACACGTTGTTGACGCCGACGCGCATGCCGACGCGCACGGTGGCGGCGTTGTAGCTGCCGGCCAGCGCCTCGATCAGCGGCACGGTACCGTGGTAGTTGCTGCGGAAATTGTCCGGCGCCCAGACCTTGCCGTTCGGCAATTCGACTTCGACCGGCGTGTCGTCCACCGGCGTGGCCAGCGTCCATTCGCGCGGCTTCTGCAGGGCGGAGAGGAACACCACCGGCTTGATCAGCGAACCCACCGGCCGGGTGGCGGCGAGCGCGCGGTTGAAGCCGGCGAAGCGCGCCTCTCGGCCGCCGACGATGGCCTGCACTTCCGCGCCCTGCACGCTGGTAACCACGATGGCGCCCTCCAGCGAACCGCGCTCGAACTGGCGGTCCTTTTCCAGCGCGGCGATGCCTTCCTGCAGCGCGCGTTCCGCGGCGATCTGCACCACCGGATCCAGCGTCGAGAATATCTGCAGGCCGGTGGTGGTGAGATCGCGCTCGGCGTATTCGCGCTTCAGCTGCTGTTTCAGCAGGTCCATGAAGGCGGGATAGAAGGTCGTGCCCTGCGGCGGCTTCGGCGTCACGCGCAGCTCGGCCGCGATGGCCGCCTGCGCCTTTGCCTCATCAAGCACGCCCTGCTCGGCGGCGATTTCCAGCACCTGGTTGCGGCGCGCCAGCGCGCGCTCGGGATGGCGGCGCGGATCGTAGACCGAGGGACCGCGCACCATCGCCACCAGCAGCGCGAGTTCATGCTCGCGCAACTCGCGCAGCGGCTTCTGGAAATAGAAATGACTGGCGAGCCCGACACCATGGATGGCGCGGTTGCCGTCCTGGCCGAGATAGACCTCGTTGAGATAGGCCTCGAGAATCTCGTCCTTGCCGAAGCTGAGGTCGATGGCAAAGGCCATCACCGCCTCGTTCGCCTTGCGCACGAAGCTGCGTTCCGGCGTGAGGTAGAAGTTCTTCACCAGCTGCTGGGTGATGGTGCTGCCGCCCTGGCGGATTTCGCCGGCGGCGAGATTGACGCCCATGGCGCGAGCGATGGCGCGGAAATCGAGACCGTGATGCTCGCGGAAGCGGCGGTCCTCGACCGCGAGCAGCATTTCCACCAGCACCGGCGGCACTTCCTCGAGCCGCACCAGGATGCGGTCCTCGCCGCTGGCGGGGAACAGGCTGCCGATCAGCGGCGGCTCCAGGCGCACCAGGAACAGGTCCTGGCCCGAGGCATTCTGCAGGGACACGAGCCGGTTGCCGCGCAGGCGCGCGATCACGTCCAGCGAGGGCTGTTCACCGTCCCAGAAGCGGAAGCTGCGGGTGACGAAGCGGATGCGTTCGCCGTCGATGGCGAAGCTGCCGGGCCGGTCGGGCCGCGGCATTTCGGCATAACCCAGGCGCCGGAACTCGCCGAGCAGCGCGTCACGGCTGATGTTCATGCCGGGATAGAGCTCCAGCGCCCGGGCATAGACCCGTGCCGGCACGATCCACTGGTGGGCGCGGAAATCCTCGCGCGCCTTGAAGGTCAGCCAGCCCGCCCAGGCCGCGCCGCCCGCGATCACGGCCAGCAGCAGCCACAGGATGATGCGGCGCCCATGCTTCGGCGCCCTGGCCTTCTGCTTCCTGCCGCGGCGTGACTGGATGCGGCGCACGGTGTCGTCGCTGCGCCGTTTCAGGAGCTCTCGAACGGTCCTCTCACCCATCAGCTGCCACCTTTTTCCAGAACCGGCGCGAGTTTAGCACCGCAACCTGCGAAGCTTTCGCGAAGGGCTTCACGAGTGCCTGCCAGGGCGGCCAAAAACATTGATTCCATCAATGAGGGACATAAAAGCCTCTGGCTTGGGGATATGACAATTGCAGGTATAATCCCGCGTTTCTCCGAGGCTGATCCTCTGGCGGCGAATCAGCCTCCTTTCGCCTGCCGTCACACGCAATCACAGGGGTAGAGATGACCACTCAGAACGCGAATCTTGCCAGCTGGGTCGAGGAAGTGGCCCGCCTGACCAAGCCGGACAACATTCACTGGTGCGACGGTTCCGAAGCCGAACGCGAGCGCCTGATCGAAATGATGCTGGCGGACGGCACCTTGCTGAAGCTGAACGAGAAGACCTACCCCAACTGCTACCTGCACCGCTCCAACCCGAATGACGTCGCGCGCGTCGAGCACCTGACCTTCGTGTGCACGCCGGAGCGCGATGACGCCGGTCCGAACAACCACTGGATGGCGCCCGCCGACGCCCACGCGAAGATCGATGCGCTGTTCGACGGCTGCATGAAGGGCCGCACCATGTACGTCATTCCGTACTGCATGGGCCCGATCGACTCGCCCTACTCGCGTTGCGGCGTGGAAATCACCGACAGCCCGTACGTGGTCGTCAACATGCACCTGATGACCCGCGCCGGCAGCGACGCGCTCAAGCGCATCGAGCGTGAAGGCACGTTCGTGAAGGGCCTGCATTCCATCGGCGATCTCGATCCCGAGAAGCGCTTCATCATGCACTTCCCCGAAGAGCTGACCATCAAGTCGATCGGCTCCGGCTACGGCGGCAACGCCCTGCTCGGCAAGAAGTGCCACGCGCTGCGCATCGCCTCCTGGCAGGCGCGCCAGGAAGGCTGGCTGGCCGAGCACATGCTGATCGTCGGCATCGAGAACCCGCAGGGCGAAAAGAAGTACGTCGCCGCCGCCTTCCCCTCGGCCTGCGGCAAGACCAACCTCGCCATGCTGATTCCGCCCGAGTCGCACGAGGGCTGGAAGATCTGGACGGTGGGCGACGACATCGCCTGGATGCACTTCGACGAGGAAGGCCAGCTGCGCGCCATCAACCCGGAAGCGGGCTACTTCGGCGTTGTCCCGGGCACCAACCGCAAGACCAACAAGAACGCCTTCGACATGATCACGCACGACACGATCTTCACGAACGTGGCCGTGACCGAGGACATGGAGCCGTGGTGGGAAGGCCGCAAGAACGGCACCCCGGTGATCGACTGGAAGGGCAACAAGTACGATCCGGCGAACGGCCCGGCGGCGCACCCGAACTCGCGCTTCACCGTCTCGGCAAAGCAGAACCCGAGCTACGCGCCCGAAGCGGAAGACCCGCGCGGCGTGCCGATCTCGGCGATCATCTTCGGCGGCCGCCGCGCCTCCGTCGCGCCGCTGGTCTACCAGGCCAAGGACTGGGAGCACGGCGTGCTGGTCGGTGCCAGCGTCGCCTCGGAAACCACCGCTGCCGCCACCGGCGCCGTGGGCGTCGTGCGCCGTGATCCGATGGCGATGAAGCCGTTCTGCGGCTACAACTTCGGCGACTACTGGAACCACTGGCTGGCCATGGGCCAGCGCTCCGGAAAGCTGCCGCAGATCTTCCACGTCAACTGGTTCCGCCAGGACGCCGGCGGCAACTTCATGTGGCCCGGCTTCGGCGAAAACCTGCGCGTGCTGCGCTGGATCCTCGACCGCTGCGAGAACAGGGCGGCGGCGCAGGAAACGGCCATCGGCTACCTGCCGACGAAGGATGCGCTGGACACCTCCGGTCTCGACATCGACGACGCCACGCTGGAAACGCTGCTGTCGATCGACAACGAGGAATGGAAGACGGAAGTCGCCGGCGTGCGCGAGTACTTCGAAAGCTTCGGCGACCGCCTGCCGGCGAAGCTGCGCGAACGCCTCGACCAGGTCGACCGCGACCTCGGCTGATCGCAGACTGCTGCAACAAAAAAACCGCCCTTCGGGGCGGTTTTTTTGTTGCGCGATGGATTCAGGAAGCTTTCCGCTGCAGCACCTTCGTGCCCTTGCTCGAGAGATCGCGCAGCAGCACGCGATCACCGCCCAGCCAGGTTACCGAAAGATGCTTGCGCGAGACATCCAGCGGCGCGCGCGACAGCACGATGCCGCACTGGCTGGAGCGGCCGAGCACGGTTTCGCCGACGCGCAGCACGTGCGTCTCGCCCTGCTCGCGCACTTCGGCGATGCCCTTGTTGAGACCGATTTCCACCTTCCAGCGCGCCAGCTGCAGGGTCACGAACTCGCCCTCGCGCAGGCGCAGTTCGAAATCCTTGTCCTTCGGCAGCGGCTGGAACGCCGGGCCTTCCGGCTGGCGTGCCGGCTTGCCGGCGGCGAGGACGTCGGCGTCACGGATTTCGGCGGTCTGCTGCGGCTCGCGGGCGAGTTCGATCAGGCGCACGATCAGCGACTTGCGCGCTCGCAGGAAGTCGACGAAGCATTCCAGCGCCAGCCGCCGCAGGCTCTCGTCGAGCTCGGTGTTGGCGCCGACGGCAAACAGGATCGCCGGCCACTGGTGTTCGTCCGGCAACTGGCTGATGTCCAGCTCGCGCCACACCTCCGCCACCGGCGAGCCGCTTTCGGTGGCCTGCAGCAGCAGGCCGAGCACCTGCTTGTGGAGCTGTTCGTTGCGGGCAAGATGCCGTTCCAGGCGGGCCGCGGTCATTCCCTTGAAGGCCGCCAGCGTTTCCGCCGCTGCCGAGGCGCGCGAACGCAGGAAGGCGGCAAGCTCTTCCTCGTTCTCGAAATGCAGCTGTTCCGCCCCGAGCGGCAACTCGATGCCCTTGTTGAAAATCCTGCCGACTTTCGACTGGATGACGGTACGCAAACCCATGGCTTTCCTCCGGCGTGCTGTCGGCAACGTTACCCTGCACAGGAAAACGCGCATTGACCGGAATCACAGATCACCGGCCGCGGCGCAACAGGCTGCCGCAGCCGTGATGCAGTTAACGCGGTGAAGTCACCGGAAACACGCCGCAGTCGCGGTCATCGAGATCGCACTCCGCCTGCGACGGAAGGGGTTCTTCCTCGCTCTGGTCCGCAGGCAGGGCAATGCCGCTGCCGCGAATCTCGTAAAGCGCGATTTCCTCGAACAGCGACGGATCGATGAAGCCTTCTTCCTCGATGCCGCCGCCCTGCTCGCGGCTCGCCGAACGCTGCTCGGAACTCGCCACCTGCAGGTTGGGGTTGAAGTTGATGCCGAGCGCTGCGGCGATCTGCTCCGCCAGCACCGGGCGCCTGGCGCGGGTGATCTGGCCGCTGACGCCGGCGGTGCCGGCGCCGGAAGACACGTACAGCATGTCGCCGGAGACACGGATGTCGCGTTCGGCGCCGATGTCGCCGCCGGCCACGAGAATGATGTCGCCACCGGCCAGCACGCCGTCGCCGGTGTTGATGATTTCCGCGTTCTTGCCGCCGGTGACGAGCGCAATGCCCTCGCCGCTGATCACGCCCGAATTGATGACGATGTCGCCATTGCCCAGCAGCGTGACCCAGCCCTCGCCGACGTCGACTCCGGCGTTGATGATGATGTCCCCCGCCAGCGGCTGCAGGGCGAGCGGTTCGTCATCGAAGATGCCGGTCGCGAAGCCACCAATCACCAGGCCGCCGCTGTAACCGTCGAGCGCCGCGGCGTCGAGCACAAGACCCGAACCCTCGCCCAGGGTGATGGTGCGGCCGCTGGAGCGCGGCGCGATGCTCAGCACGCCGCCGCCCGTGACCGAGCGCGCGCCGCCGTCGAAACGGATGGTGTCGGCGACCAGCGCGCCGCCCGCCGGAAGCGCCAGTGCGCCGTTGAAGCGCAGCGCGCTCGCGGACATGTCGCCGTTCAGCGTGACGTTGCCGGTGTACTCCTGGGCTCCGCTGGTGGCGACGTCGCGCAGCGAGATTTCGCCTGCATCGATCACGAGACTGGCGAGCAGGTCGGCGGCGCCGATGTCGCCGCCGACGTTCACCCGGCTTGCATCGAGGCGCAGCACCTTAAGGCCATCGATGCCGCCGGTGATGTCGATCGCGGCGGCGTGCAGGCTGACGTCCTCGACGAGCCGCATCGCGCCGTCGACACGCAGGTTGCCGCCGGCGTGGAGATCACCTGCGGCGTGCAGCAGGCCCTGGTAATGCTGGCCGCCGAGCGTGGCGACATCGGCGAGCTGGATCAAGGCGCCATTCACATCCAGCGCATCCAGCGCCTTCTGCCCGCCCGCCGTGGCAAGCCGCACGGTCCCTTCCGTCGTGATTCCAAGGCTGCCGCCGCTCACGGCGGCATCGATGCCGCGGGCATTGCCGAGGTCGATGTCCGAGTTCGCATGCAGCGCGGCATCGCCATCGACGATCACTGCGCCACTCACCGAGGATGCATCGATGGCGTCGGCATCGAGCAGGCCGCGCAGCGTCAGCACCCCGGTGCTGCCGAGCGCGAGCTCGCCGGCGACAACGGCATCGCCCACCACCAGCGAGGCCGCGCCGGCATCCAGGCGGAGATCGCCGTTCGCGGCAATCGCGCCCGAGAACACGAGATCGCCGCTCGCGGACGTGCCAGTGCTGATGCGGCGATTGCCGTTGCTCTCGACATCCCCTGCCAGGCGAATGTCGCGACCGTCAGTGACGACATCGGCGTTGATGCGGACATCGCCCGTGCCGGTCTGCAGCAGCGCGCCGTTCAGCATGAGCGCGCCGTCGATGCTGAACAGTCCGCTGTTCTGCACTTCGAGATCGGCGCCGGCCGTGCTGTCGAGACCGTGTACCAGTGCAATGTCCACGCCGGTGAGGCGCGTTGCCGTGGCGAGCTCCGGCCGGTTCTCGATGACGACATTGCCGCCGGCTTCGATCACCGGCACGTCGATGCGGTCGTTGCGATCGCTGCCGCCGCGCAGGGTGATGTCGCGCGCCTCGAGACGGTCCGCGCGGATGACGCGGCCTGCCTGGTCGGCGTCGATGTCGGCTTCGAGGGCAAGGTCGCCGGCAAGGCTGGCGGTCCGCAGCAGGACGTCGCCTTCCGAGCGCACGATGAGCGCGTGTGCGCCGACGCCGATGACATCGGCGAGCGTGATGGCGGCATCCGCTGCGGACTGCAGGCGGCTCGTGCTGCCATCACCGCCGCTCAGTACCAGGTCGCCGGCGATGGCGATGCCGCCGTTGGTCGCGACGAGATCCGCGCCACCGGCGAGATCCACGTCGCCGGTGAAGTTCATGCGCGCCGCGGTGACATCGCTATTGATGTCCGCGTCGGTGCCGTTGATGAACTGCAGGTATCCAAGCATGCCGGCAGCGGCATCGAGCCGTGCCTGTGAGGCCTCGATGACGAGATCGTTCCCCTGCCCAGCGATTCCGCCGCGCAGGCGCACGGCATTCGCCGCGGTGATGGCGGCGGCGGCGTTCAGCCGCAGCTGGCCGCCGATATCCACGCTTGTCGCGGCCTGAATATCGCCGCCGAGTTCCAGCGTGCCGCCGCTCTGCGTGAATGAACCTGCCGTAGCGCCGTGATTGAGAGCCGCGGTGCCGGTGTTGGCGAGCGTGAAGGCATTCGTGATCTGCACGTTGCCATCGAAGACCGCATCGCCGGTGTTCACCGTCAGGGCGCCAAGGTCAATGTCGTTGAAGCGTGCATTGCCGGAATCGATGACCAGCGAACTGCCTGCGCCCTGGAGCGCGCCGCGGAACTCCGCCAGGCCCGCGGCGCTGATGGCGAGATCGTCCAGCACGGCAACGTCGCCATGGAAGACAAGGTCGCCGCCGCTCGTCACCGCGGCGGCAAGGTCGACACCACCGGGGCGGCTCGCACCGAACACGGCGCCGCTGCCTGCATCGATCGCGGCGTTGACCGCGATGCGATTTCCGGCATCGAGATGAGCAACGCCACCGGCGTGGATTTCATCGTTGACATCCAGCCGCCCCAGCGCGTCCAGCAGCACGTCGCCGCCGGCGCCAATGAGGCCGGTGATGATGTCGCCCATGGCGTTGATGTCCACGCTGCCGCTGCCGGCATCGATCGCGGCAATGAGAAGATCATCCGCCTCGGCGATGGCGACCGTTCCCGAGCCAGTGCTCGCAACCAGCGTATCGATATCGGTCGAGAGCGCATTGTCGTTGCCGATGCCGCTCACGGCATTCAGCTCCAGGGTCGCGGCGCGAATCAGCGCATCGCCGTCAGCGTCATCGATCGCGCCGCTGGTCGCGGTGAGGAGAACGTCGCCGCTGCCCGCGTCGATCTGCCCGGCGTCGATGCTCGCGCCCTGGATCATGATGTCCCCGCCGCTGGCCTGCACGTTCGCCGCATCGACCGCGCCATTGGCGACGACTTCCACCGCGCCCGCTTCGTTGACCACGCCATCAAGCAGGATGTTGTCGCTTTCCGCGATGACGATGTCGCCTGCCCCGCGCGAGATCGCCTGCAGTGTCGCAACATTGGTGACCAGGTTGATCTCTCCGCCGGCATCAAGCTCCAGCCTGTCGGCGCGAACGCCGTTGCCCGTGGAGACGATGCTGCCTGCCGACTCCAGCCGCACGTCGCCGCGCGTGCCCGCGTCGATCTCGCCGACCGTGATGTCGACAGCGCGCAGCCTCATGTCGTTGGCGTCGGCATCGGTGAGCGAGCGCAGCAGCACGGCATCGAGTGCGCCGCCCGCGGATACATCCAGCGCACCGTTGGCGAGTGTCGCGTTCAATACAAGATCATCCGCGTCGACGATCGAAGCACTGCCCGCGGCGGTGGTGACGAGGTCGAGGCGATTGACGTCGGTCGACGCCGTAACGGCACCGCCGGCGGTGATCGAAAGCGCGTCCGCAACAATCCCCGTCCCATCGATCGTGCCGCCCGACACGAGCTGTACATCGCCCGCGCCGCTCGCCTCGATGCCGGCAAGCGTCATAGCGCTGCCGGCGTCGAGCACCACGTCGTTGTCATCAAGGCCGCCGCTGACACGCAGATCGGCAGCATCGATGTCGCCGCCCGCGGTCACGGCGATGCCGTTCACGGCCGCCAGGCCATCGAGCGATACGGAGTTGCTGTCGTTGAGGACGATGACACCGCCTGCGCTGGCTTCAACCCTGCCGAAGTCATTGGCGGCGTGATCGAGCACGACGTCGCCGCTCGCCTGCAGGCGCGCATCCGCGGCGACCACCCCGCCGGAATCGGTGATGTCGCCATCCGCGTGCACGGCAAGGTCAGCGACGCTCACGTCCGCGAGATTGACGCCGCCAGCAGCCCGCATCGTCGCGGAAGTCGCAACCAGGCGCTCGATGTTCATCGTCGAGTCTTCGCTGATGCTGACGTTGCCGCCGCGCACGTCCAGCGAGCCGAAGTTCACCTCATCCAGCGCATCGTCACCCAGGGCGATGTCCTGCGTCCCGGCATCCAGGAAGGTAGCGCCCGCGTTGATGAAGGATCCGGCCTGATCGCTGATCGAACCATTGCTGGTGATGGAGAGACTGCCGCTGCCTGCATCCAGGGTCGCGATGCTTACCGCACCACCAGA
>JAJUFS010000108.1 GCA_029263725.1 Gammaproteobacteria bacterium
AAGCCCACGCCCAGGTTGTCGACCGTGGTGCGGACCTCGAGCTCCTCGACCGCCTCCTCCTGCTCCGGGTTGTGCGCCACGATCTGCAGCTTGTTCGGCGCCAGTTCGAGCTTCACGCCGCGGTACTTCTCGTTGGAAAGGATCGCCGTGCGGCCCAGGGCCTCGCGCAGCGACTGGCGGTCCGCAACCACTTCCTTGTCCCCGCCCTGCGGAATCACCCGCTCGTAGTCGGGGAAGCGGCCGTCGATCAGCTTGGACGTGAAGCGCAGCCCGCCGAAGGCGAGACGCACATGGTTGCTGCCCAACTCAAGCGTGACCGCATCCTCGACATCCGCCAGCAGGCGCTGCAGCTCCAGTACGCCCTTGCGCGGCACGATCACCTGCAGCGCGCCGTCGCCGGTCTCGGCGGGAACGTCGTACAGCGCCAGACGATGACCGTCGGTGGCGACCGCCCGCAGCGTGCCGCCGCGCAGCTCCAGCAACAGGCCGTTCAGGTAATAACGCACGTCCTGCTGGGCCATGGAAAAGGCCGTGCGCTCGATCAGCGTCTTCAGCGTGCCCTGCGGCACATCGAAGCGGCGCTGCGCGTTGATGTCCTCGATTACCGGGAATTCGGCCGCCGGCAGGGTCGAGAGGGTGAAACGGCTCTTGCCGGAGCGGATCACCAGGCGCTCCTTGTCGAGGCTGACCTCCAGCTGGGCGTCATCGGGCAGCGCCTTGAGAATGTCCAGCAGCTTGCGACCGGGGACCGTGACGTCGCCGTCCTCGGCTGCATCCAGCGGAATGGAGGAAACCAGCTCGACCTCGAGATCCGTGCCGGTCACTTTCAGTTCGCCGCCCTCGGCCGTGAGTAGCACGTTGGAAAGAATCGGCATGGTCTGCCGACGCTCGACCACCCCCATCACTGCCTGGACCGGACGCAGCAGAGTCTCTCTCGTTGCTTGGAATTTCATCGCCTCACCCGTTTTTATCCACTTGTTCTGAAATAGCTTTTATTTAGATAAAGAAAAACTTGTTGTTACTGTTGGCGCGGGCGCCGCTTGTGGAAAAACAAAAAAACTTCAATTAAATCAAAATCTTGTAATTCATTTTTCAGCCTCCCTGCCTGTGCGCGGCTGCCCTGCATTCACTATGAAAGCCTGTGGATGATTTCTGGATTATTTTCGTCCCCAGAGTTATCCACAACTGTTGCCATCAGGTGGTGAGAGTTCTCAACAGGTTCTGGTAGTCCTCGGCGATGCGCAATTCCGCCTCGCGCAGCTCCTTGATCTTGCGGCAGGCGTGCAGCACGGTCGTGTGATCGCGGCCGCCAAAGGCATCGCCGATCTCCGGCAGGGAGTGATTGGTCAGCTCCTTGGCCAGGGCCATGGCAAGCTGGCGCGGCCGGGTGATCGTACGGCTGCGGCGCTTCGACAGGAGATCGGCGACGCGGATCTTGTAGTACTCGGCGACGGTTTTCTGGATATTCTCGATGGTGATCAGCTTCTCCTGCAGCGCCAGCAGGTCGCGCAGGGCTTCCTTGGTGAAATCCAGGGTGATTGGCTTGCCGGTGAAGCGCGCGTTGGCGATGACGCGGCGCAGTGCGCCTTCCAGCTCGCGCACGTTGGAGCGGATGCGCTGGGCCATGAAGAAGGCCACCTCGTTGGGCAGCGTCACGCCGTCCGCTTCCGCTTTCTTGATGAGAATCGCCACGCTGGTTTCCAGCTCCGGCGGCTCGATGGCCACCGTCAGCCCCCAGCCGAAGCGGGATTTCAGCCGCTCCTCAAGGCCGTCCACTTCCTTCGGGTAGCGATCACAGGTGAGGATGATCTGCTGCTGGCCCTCGAGCAGGGCGTTGAAGGTGTGGAAGAACTCCTCCTGGGAGCGCTCCTTGTTGGCGAAGAACTGGATGTCGTCGATCAGCAGGGCGTCGACAGAGCGATACAGCTTCTTGAAATCGTTGATGTTGTTGTGCTGCAGCGCCTTGACCATGTCGCCGACGAAGCGCTCGGAGTGCAGGTAGGCGATGCGGGCGCCGGGATTGCGCTCCATCAGCATGTTGCCGACGGCATGCATCAGATGGGTCTTGCCCAGGCCGACGCCGCCGTAGATGAACAGCGGGTTGTAGGCCAGGCCCGGGTTTTCGGCGACCTGGCGGGCCGCGGCGCGGGCCAGCTGGTTGGACTTGCCCTCGACGAAGGTTTCGAAGGTGAACAGCGGGTTCAGGCGGCTGCCGATGACCGTGCCCTTGCGCGGCTCAGCGGGCGCCTGAAGCACCGGTTCAGGCGCCGGCGCCGGCCGGCTGGCGCTGCCGATATCGACGACAATGCGCGGCGGCTCGCCGTCCGTCACCCGCCCGAGCGCGGCGCGGATGGCGTCCATGAAGCGTTCCTGGACCCACTCCATGACGAAGCGGTTCGGCGCGAACAGGCGCAACAGGCCGGGGGATTCCTCTGCCTGCAGCGGACGTATCCAGGTGTTGAGGTCCTGTTCCGAGACCTCGCTGCCCAGTGCGTCCACGCAGCGCTTCCATAGTTGCTCGCTCACCCGACTGCTCTCGCCTCTTCTCATGTGCCCGGAAGGTGCACGAGTCTACTCGGGTTGCCTAAAGTTATCCACAGCCCCGCGCTCCGTTCCCGTACCGTGTCCACGGGGCTTTTTTGTTGACAGACAAATGCTTGCACCGTAATCTTCCCGCCCCTGCGCCGGTCTGCCACCGGCGCGCATTTTTTGAGCGATCGACACCGGAAGCGCAGTCATGAAAAGAACCTACCAGCCCAGCAACCTTCGTCGTAAGCGGACCCATGGCTTCCGCGCGCGCATGGCCACCAAGGGCGGCCGCAAGGTACTGAACGCACGCCGTGCCAAGGGCCGGGCGCGCCTCTGTCCGTAACGCTCAGCCGCGGTGAGGGTTTCCCGCGCCACAACCGGCTGCTGAAACCCGACGAATTCACGCGCGTTTTCCGCACCGGCGTCCGTTCCTCCGATAGATTCTTCACCCTGCTGGCGGCGCCAGGCGAGCTGGCGGAGGCGCGCATCGGCCTTGCGGTTTCCCGCAAGGTTTCCACTGCGGCGGTGGAACGCAACCGGATCAAGCGCCTGGCGCGCGAATCCTTCCGGCGTGCCGTAAAGAAGCTTCCGGCCATCGACATCGTGGTGATGGCGAAACGCGACGCCGCCAGCGCACCCAACGACGTGCTCCGGCGCAGCCTCGATCGCCACTGGCAGCAACTGGGAAGAAAATGCGCGGCATCCTGATTCTTCTTATAAAGATGTATCGCCTGTTGCTCAGCCCATGGCTGGGCAACCAATGCCGCTTCCATCCCACGTGCTCCGCCTATTCCCTCGAAGCCGTTGAACGCTACGGCTTCATTCGCGGCGGCGGGCTCATGCTCCGCCGCATCGCCCGTTGCAATCCCTTGTGCGCGGGCGGCGTGGACCCCGTTCCCGACCTGCCGGTGCGCCGGCAACCGCAATCCCCCAGGACGACGACTCATGGATAACCAGCGCATCTTTCTCTATGGCGCACTGTTCTTCGTGCTTTTCCTGATCTGGGACGCCTGGCAGAAGGACCATGCACCCGCGCCGCAGGAAGTTGCCACCGAAACGCGCGCGCCCAGCTTCGACGCCGGCCTGCCCGAACTGCAGGAAGGTCCGGCCGCAAGCGGCGACGCGCCGGCGCGCGAGGCCGCACCGCCGGCTGCGCAGGCCACCCCGCCTGCCGCCGAGGCGCAGAAGGTGCGCATCGTCACCGACGTGCTCGACCTGCTGGTGGACACCCGCGGCGCCAACATCGTCAGCGCGCGCCTGCTCGAATACCCCGTGGACAAGGGCAACCCGGACCTGCCGGTGCAGCTGATGAACGTCGCCAATGGCGAGTTCTTCGTGACGCAATCCGGCCTGCGCTCCGCCGACGACCTGCCTGCCCCCGACTACACCGCCGTGTTCCGAAGCAGCGCCGAAAGCCATGAACTTGCCGCCGGCGAGGATGAGCTGGTGGTCGGTTTCACGTGGCAGGCCGACAACGGCGTGGAAATCGAGAAGCGCTACACCTTCCATCGCGGCCGCTACGAGATCGGCCTCGATTTCATCGTCCGCAACGGCAGCGAAGCACCCTGGCGCGGCGATGCCTACCTGCAGCTCACCAAGCGCCTGCAGGGTGTCGAGCGTTCGTTCTTCAAGCCGTCCAGCTACTCGTACACCGGTCCGGCGTTCTTCAATGGCGAGAAGTACCGCAAGCTGGATACCGAGGACCTGCGCGAGGCCTCGCTCTCGGAGACCGCGCGCGGCGGCTGGGGTGCGATGCTGCAGCACTACTTCCTTGGCGCGGTGATCGCGCCGCAGGACCAGGACAACCGCTTCTATGCCGCCTCGGTCGGCCGCGACACCTATCGCGTCGGCTTCGTGCAGCCGGCGATCACCGTGGCGCCAGGTGCCGAAGGCGTGTTCGAGAACCGCCTGTTCATCGGTCCCAAGCTGCAGGACCAGCTCGCCGAAGCCGCACCGAAACTGGAGCTCGCCGTCGATTACGGCATGCTCACCATCATCGCCGAGCCGCTGTTCTGGCTGCTCGACAAGATCCATACGCTGGTCGGCAACTGGGGCTGGGCCATCATCCTGCTGACCGTGCTGATCAAGCTGGTCTTCTACAAGCTGTCCGAGACCAGCGGCAAGTCGATGGCGAAGATGCGCCGCATGCAGCCGAAGATGCAGGCGCTGAAGGAGCGCTACGGCGATGATCGCGAGAAGCTCAATCGCGCCATGATGGAGCTGTACCAGAAGGAAAAGATCAATCCCTTCGCCGGCTGCCTGCCCATCCTCATCCAGATGCCGGTGTTCATCGCGCTCTACTGGGTGCTGCTGGAATCCGTGGAACTGCGCCAGGCGGAATGGATTCTCTGGGTGAATGACCTTTCCAGCCCGGATCGCTTCTACATCCTGCCGGTGCTGATGGGCCTTGCGATGTGGGCGCAGCAGAAGCTCAACCCGCAGCCCACCGATCCCATCCAGGCGCGCATGCTGATGATCATGCCGTTGCTGATGGTGGCCTTCGCCACGATCATGCCCGCCGGCCTCGTGCTCTACTGGGTGGTGAACACTGTGCTGTCGGTCGCCCAGCAGTGGCAGATCAATCGCGTCATCGAGAAAGCCAACCGCTGATGGAAGAACGGCCGCACCGGTCAAGGTGCGGCCGTTTCACCCTTCCGCCGGTTCCCTGGAAGCGGTCGGCTAGAATGCTTCCGCAATCACCGGGAGCCTTTTCATGAATCACACCGACACCATTGCCGCCATCGCCACCGCGCCGGGTCGCGGCGGCATCGGCGTGGTGCGCGTCTCGGGACCGCAGGCAGGCTTGATCGCGACCGCCATGGCAGGCTCGCTGCCAATGCCACGGCTTGCGGCCCTGCGCAACTTCCGCGACGAGCACGGTGCGGTCATCGACCAGGGCCTGTTGTTGTGGTTTCCGGCACCGGATTCCTTCACCGGCGAGGACGTCATCGAGTTCCAGGGCCACGGCGGTCCCGTGGTGCTCGACCAGTTGTTGAAGCGCATCGTCTCGCTAGGCGCGCGGCTGGCGCGGCCGGGCGAATTCACCGAGCGCGCCTTTCTCAACGATCGCCTCGATCTCGCCCAGGCGGAAGCGGTCGCGGATCTCATCGATGCCGGCTCCGCGCACGCGGCGCGCGCCGCGATGCGTTCCCTGCAGGGCGAGTTCTCCGCCCGCATTCACGCGCTCGTCGAGGCGCTGATCGAAACGCGCGTGCACGTCGAAGCCGCGATCGACTTCCCCGAGGAGGAAGTGGATTTTCTTTCCGATGCGGCGCTCCACGAACGCATCGATGCCCTGCGGGAGTCCTTCCGCAAGGTGCTTTCCGGCGCGCAGCAGGGCAGGCTGCTGCGTGACGGCATGACGGTGGTAATCGCCGGGCCGCCGAACGCCGGCAAGTCGTCATTGTTGAATGCGCTTGCAGGGACCGATGCCGCCATCGTCACCGACATCCCGGGCACCACGCGCGACGTGTTGCGCGAACGCATCAATATCGACGGACTGCCCATCAATGTCGTCGATACCGCCGGCTTGCGGGAAAGCCCCGACGTGGTCGAGGCCGAAGGCATACGCCGCGCTCGTCTCGAGATCGGTCGCGCCGACCGCGTGCTGCTGGTGATGGATACGCGCGAGGATGAACCCGCCGTCGAAGATCTCCCGCCGCAACTGCCGGTGACGCTCATCCGCAACAAGATCGATCTTTCCGGCGAGTCACCCGGCGTGGCGGAGGAAAACGGCCGGACCTGCGTGCGCCTGTCGGCTCGCACCGGGGAAGGCCTGGACCTGCTGCGGCAGCACCTGAAGAACGCCGTCGACTACCACGCCGAGGGCAGCGACGACTTCATCGCCCGCCGTCGTCATCTCGAAGCACTCGAACGCGCCGCGAATCACCTCGAACAGGGCGTGACCGCGCTGGAAACCGCGCGCGCGGGAGAAATCCTCGCCGAAGAGCTGCGGCTCGCGCAGCAGGCGCTCGGAGAAATCACCGGTGAATTCAGCAGCGACGACCTCCTCGGCCGCATCTTCTCTTCCTTCTGTATAGGAAAGTGACCCCAAAGGCCCGGGCAGGCTCACCGGGGAAAAGCAGCTCCGGCGCCT
>JAJUFS010000145.1 GCA_029263725.1 Gammaproteobacteria bacterium
AGCTTCTGCCACAGTTCCTCGGTGAAGTGCGGCGCGACCGGGTGCAGCACGCGCAGCAGGATGCCATAGCCTTCGCGGCGCACCTCGGCAAGGCCCTCGCCGTTCTCCGGCAGGTCATCGAGCGTGTTGAAAAGCTTCATCGCGCCCGAGACCACGGTGTTGAACTGCTTGCGCTCGTAGTCGGCGTTGATCTGCCGCAGGGCCTCATGCACCTGGCGGCGCGCGTCCTTCAGCGGCTTGTCGAGGTTCGTGCCTGTCACCTCGCCTGCCGCGCGAATCGAAGCGGCAACGGATTCCTCGGAAACGTGCTGCCAGATCCTGCGAATGAAACGGTACGCGCCTTCGATGCCGGTGTCGGACCATTCAAGCGTCTGCTCGGGAGGAGCCGCAAACATCATGAACAGGCGCGTCGCATCCGCGCCGTACTGGTCCACCATGTGCTGCGGATCGACGCCATTCAGCCTGGACTTGGACATGGTGCCGATGCCGCCGTATTCCACCGCCTTGCCGTCGCTGCGGCGCTTCGCGGCAATGACTTCGCCCTTGTCGTTGCGCTCGACCTCGACGTCCTGCGGCGGCACGTACTCGATGCGGCCCGCGCCTTCCTTGATGAAGAACACGTGGTTCAGCACCATGCCCTGGGTGAGCAGGTTGGTGAACGGCTCGTCGAAATTCACGAGACCGAGATCGCGCATCACGCGCGACCAGAAGCGCGAGTACAGCAGGTGGAGAATGGCGTGCTCGATACCGCCGATGTACTGGTCCACCGGCATCCAGTACGCGGTGCGTTCATCCACCATCGCGCCGGTGTTGTCCGGGCAGGTGTAACGCATGAAGTACCAGGACGAATCCACGAAGGTGTCCATGGTGTCGGTCTCGCGCCGCGCCGGGCCGCCGCATTGCGGACAGGCGACGTTGAGGAACTCCTCGTGGCGGTTGAGCGGGTTGCCGTGGCCGTCCGGAACCAGGTGCTCCGGAAGCACGACCGGAAGCTGTTCGTCCGGCACCGCGACCTCGCCGCACTTCTCGCAATGGATGAGCGGAATCGGGCAGCCCCAGAAGCGCTGCCGTGACACGCCCCAGTCGCGCAGGCGGAAGTTGATGCGCTTCCTGCCCAGCGACTTCGCTTCCAGGTCACGGGTGATCGCGTCGGTGGCGGCCTGGAAACCGAGGCCGTCGTACGCGCCGGAGTTCACCAGCACGCTCTCCTTCGAGGCGTACTCGTCGCGCCACTCGCGCGTGTCGTAGTTGTCGCAGGCAACGACCTGGCGGATCGGCAGGCCGTACTTGCTGGCGAACTCGAAATCGCGCTCGTCGTGCGCCGGCACGGCCATGACCGCGCCTTCGCCGTAGGTGATGAGCACGTAGTTCGCCACCCACACCGGCAGCTTCTCGCCGGTCAGCGGATGCTGGCAGTCGATGCCGAGCGGCATGCCGCGCTTTTCCTGCGTGGCGATTTCCGCCTCGGTGGTGCCGCCCTTGCGGCATTCCTCGATGAAGGCCGCGACTTCCGGGTTGTGCTTCGCGGCCGCGAGCGCCAGCGGGTGCTCCGCGGCGACGGCGACGTAGGTCGCGCCCATGAGCGTGTCCGGGCGCGTGGTGAAAACCTTGATGACCTCATCGCCGCAGGGGAAATGGATCTCCGCGCCCTCGGAGCGGCCGATCCAGTTGGCCTGCATCAGCTTGACGCGCTCCGGCCAACCCTCGAGAGCATCCAGCGCTTCCAGCAGTTCGTCGGCGTAGCGCGTGATGTTGAGGTAGTACATCGGCATCTCGCGCTTTTCCACCAGCGCGCCGGTGCGCCAGCCGCGGCCGTCGATGACCTGCTCGTTGGCGAGCACGGTCTGGTCGACCGGATCCCAGTTGACGATGCCGGTCTTCTTGTAGGCGATGCCCTTTTCACGCATGCGCAGGAACAGCCACTGGTTCCAGCGGTAGTAGGCCGGATCGCAGGTGGCGATCTCGCGCTCCCAGTCGATCGCGAAACCCAGCGCCTTGAGCTGGCCGCGCATGTAATCGATGTTGCCGTAGGTCCACTTCGCCGGCGGGACGTTGTTCTGCATGGCGGCGTTCTCGGCCGGCAGGCCGAAGGCGTCCCAGCCCATGGGCTGCAGCACGTTGTAGCCGCGCATCCGCATGTGGCGGGTGATGACGTCGCCGATGGTGTAGTTGCGCACGTGGCCCATGTGCAGCTTGCCGCTGGGATACGGCAGCATGCTCAGGCAGTAGTACTTGGGCCGGGAGTCGTCTTCGCGGACGCGGAAAGTGCCGCGCTCGTTCCAGCGCTGCTGGATGCGGCGTTCAGTTTCTTGCGGCTGGTATTGAGCTTCCATTGTTCTCTTCGTCTTGGCGGGCGGCCGTCATCAACAGGATGGCGAACGTGCAATAGTAAGTGATTGCTATGGAGTGGTTAAACACCGTTTCCGTCAGCGCCGAGACGGAAACCGAAATCACGAGAAGAATCATCGCGCCGCGCGGCCAGCCGGACAGGCGGCGCACGGCGAACGCAACCGGCGCCGCCAGCACCGCGAGCAAGGCCAGGAATCCCAGCCAGCCGCGTTCCAGCAGGGTGTTCAGGTAATCGCTGTGCGCGTGGTCGTAACCGGTCAGCCGCCAGGCAGCGCGCCCCGCCTCGGCCTCCTCGCGGATCATTTCCGGCCAGCTGCCGGTGCCGCGGCCGGTGGGTTTCCAGCCGATGTTGCGCAGCGCCGCCGCCCACATGCCGAGCCGGTTGCCGACCGGGGATTCCAGCGCCGCGAAGGCGTACTCGCCCGGCAAGGTCTCCAGCGGAATCAGCAACACCTCGTCGCCGGGCGCGATGTGCAGGTTGAAACGGGTAAGCGCAATGTCCGTGACCGCCGGAAGCGGCACCCGCCGGAAGCCTTCTTCACGGTATTTCGCCGGCGCTTCACCGCCCTGCAAGGACAAGGTGGCGCGGCCCCGGAACAGGATTTCGCCGCCGTCGCCGACCGCCGCATGCCGGTACGGCGAGCGCCAGCGGGCGCGCTTGTCGCCCGAATTGAAAAGCCGGATCGCATGCGCCACTCCGCCACCGCATTCCGCCGGTGCATCCTGGACCGCCACTACCGAGACGGACAGCTCCCGGCGATAGCTGCGCGAATGACGCAACAGCTCGCGCAATGCGGCTTCGTCATCGACGCAGCCCCGTGTCTCTACGGCAACGTCACTGGCACGTTGCCAGTCGCGCACGTCATCGATGCCGTCGCTGATGCGCGGCCAGAGCCAGCCGATAGCGCACGCCGCCAGCACCATGAAGATCACCGCGCTGCCGGTGACCAGGCGGCGGTGCGCCCTGCCCTGCCAGGCCAGCATCAACATGCCGCTCGCCGCCGCCGCGATCACGCTGAGCAGCGCGCCACGCGTGCCGGAGAATGTCACCGCCACCAGCGCGAACACCGCGCCCAGGGCGGCAAGCCAGCGCTCCTGGCGATTCCCGCGCAGCAGCAGGGCCAGGTTGAGCGCGAACAGCGGCGCGGAAAGATGGCCGAAGACAATGGAAATGCTCTCGCCGCTGGCGCGATGCGAGAAATCGCCGGCGATGATCACTTCGCCGATCGCCCAGGCGCCGGTGAACATGCCGCCCGCTGCCACCGCCAGCTTCAGCCAGCGCTCCGCGAACCCTGTCTTCAGGAGCGCGAAGAACAACGGCAGCGCCAGCAGGAAACGCGCGTCGCGGCCGAGGATCTTCTCGCCGAGACGCGTCTGCTCACCGAGCAGGAAGCTCGCGAGGCTCGCGAGGAAATACGCCGCGAACGCGAGCAGCACCCATCTGGTCTCGCGATGCAGGGGCGGCCAGTCGCGCTTCACCAGGATCACGAGACCGGCGATCACGAACAGCGCAAAGATGACGCTGGCAGCCTTGTCGACGGTGAGCGCCAGCAGCGGGAACGCTGCGAGCAGGCACCAGGCAAGCAACTGCAGGCGCGAGGCAGCCGCCTGGTTCATCGCGCACTCCACTTGCGCGAGGCGAAGCCGATGGCCAGCAGGAAGAACGCCGCGATCACCACCGGCCAGTTGCCGAAGCGCACGTAGGGCGTGGCGCCCTCGCGCAATTCCACGTCCCCGCGCAGTACGGTGGTCTCGAACTGCGGCACGCTGGCGCGCACCCGGCCGTGGTGATCGACGATGGCGGTAACGCCCGTGTTGGTGCCGCGGATCAGCCAGCGGCCGGTTTCAATGGCGCGCATGCGCGCGATCTGG
>JAJUFS010000141.1 GCA_029263725.1 Gammaproteobacteria bacterium
CTGCCGCGCATGTTCAAGGCGCAACGGCAGATCGACGAGCGCACCCTGCCGTCGCCGGAAACCAAGCTGGCGCTGCTGGAACTCGCCATCACCATGCTGACGGCGGCGGGATACATATATATAGGAATGGATCACTTCGCCTTGCCGGACGACGAGCTGGTGCTGGCGCAGCGCCGCGGCGACCTGCAGCGCAACTTCCAGGGTTATTCCACGCGCGCCGAGTGCGACATGATCGGACTGGGCATGAGCTCCATCGGCAAGGTCGGCGACACCTACAGCCAGAACATCAAGGAACTGGGCAAGTACCAGGCGGCGCTGGCCGAGGGCAGGCTGCCGGTGGTGCGCGGCCTCCGGCTGAACGAGGACGACCGGTTGCGGCGCGCCGTCATCCAGCAGCTCATGTGCCATGGCGAGCTGGACTACGCTGCCGTCGGCGAGCGCTGGCAGATCGATTTCCGAAGCTACTTCGCGGATTCGCTGTCGCGCCTGCGGCGTCTCGCGGACGACAGCCTGGTCGAGCTTGCCGAAGACCGGCTTACCGTGACGCCACGCGGCCGGCTGCTGCTGCGCGTGGTGGCGATGTGCTTCGACCGTTACCAGCGCGCCTTCCCGGAGATGTCGGAACGCTTCTCCCGGGTGATCTGAGCGCCGCTCGCCTGCCTTGGCAGGCGGTATCGGGTAGAATGGGCACCCATTCCTCCGGGAGGTGCGCATGTCTTCCCAGCCCGTTCCTGCCGATCTGCAACGCCGTCTTCGCAAGGTCTGCAGCAGCTGTTCGCTGCTGGAACTGTGTCTTCCGATGGGGCTGGAACGCGAGGACGTGGAGCAGCTGGATGAGCTGGTGACGCCGCAAGGCCCGTTGCGCGCCGGCGAGCACCTCTACCGCGTCGGCGACGACTTCAAGGCGCTGTACGCGGTGCGTTCCGGTTACCTCAAGACCTACATCATCGACAGCGCCGGCCGCGAGCAGGTGCTCGGTTTCCATCTTCCTGGCGAGCTCGTCGGTCTCGACGCCATTTATCCCGCCAGGCATCAATGCAATGCGGTGGCGCTGGACACCGCGACGGTCTGCCGCATGCCGTATGAACAGCTCGCGGATCTTGCCGCGAAGATCCCCAGCCTGCAGCGGCAGATGTTCCGCCTGCTGTCCAAGGACATTCACATCGGGCAGATATTGTCGGGAGACTTCACGGCGGAGGAGCGCGTCTCTTCCTTCCTGCTCGGCATGTCGACGCGGCTGCGGCAGCGCGGCTACTCGGCCACGCATTTCCGCCTGGCCATGCCGCGTCGTGACATCGCGAACTATCTCCGGCTGGCGACGGAAACGGTCAGCCGCGTGTTCAAGCGCTTCCAGGACGAGGGACTGATCGAGGTGGAACGCCGCGAGGTGCAGCTGCTGGACGTGCCGGGGCTGCAACGACTTTGCCGGGCGGTGCCGGACTGATCACTGCTCCATGAAGCGGCGCAAGGCCGCCTCATCCTTCACCACGATGCGCCGGCCATCAACCTCGATGGCGCCGCTTTCCGTCAGCGCATGCAGCACGCGCGAAAAGGTCTCCGGTTGCACCGACAGGCGCGCGGCGATGATCTTCTTGGCCGCTTCCAGCTCCACCACGTCTTCCTCTCCCGCGGCGTCCAGCCGGTTCAGCAGGAAGTTCACCACCCTGAGCGTGGCGTTCTGCAAGGACAGCGCCTCGATTTCGTTGACGCGGTGATGCAGGCGCATGCTCAGCGTGCCGAGCAGGCGCATGCAGGTCTCCGGCGATTCACGCAGCATGTCCATGAACACCTGGCTGTCGAAGGCCGTGACGACCGTGGGCTCGAGCGCTTCGGCGTTGACGGGAAACAGCGGGCGGGTGAAGAACATCACCGCCTCGGCGAAGGTCTGTCCCGCGCGGATGATTTCGACGATCTTTTCCTGTCCCGTGGGCGAGAGGCGGAACAGCTTGATGGCGCCGGAATCGACATGGAAGAAATTGCGCGAGGTCTCGCCCATGTGAAACAGCGTCTCGCCGGCCTTGAGGCTGATTTGCCGGCGCGAGTCACGCATGCGCGCGAGCTGCTTCTCGTCCAGCTCTGCCAGCAGGGGGAGACGGCGCAGTTCGGTGTCGTCCATCGGTGCTCCTTCAGGGACAGAGGCGTTCGATCTTCCAGCCGTCGCCGCTGCGCACGTAGCGCAGCCGGTCGTGCAGCCGGCTGGGACGTTCCTGCCAGAACTCCATCGTCTCCGGCACCACCCGCCAGCCGCCCCAGTGAGGCGGCCGTGGCACGGGCGCGTTCGCGAACTGCCGTTCGAACTGCTTCACGCGTTCGTCCAGCACCTCGCGCGCGGGAATGACCTTGCTCTGCTCCGAGGCCCACGCGCCGATCTGCGACAGCCGCGGGCGCGAGGCAAAGTAATTGTCCGATTCCGCCTGCGAGACCTTTTCCACCCGGCCTTCGACGCGCACCTGGCGTTTTGCCGACGGCCACCAGAACAGGAGCGCCGCCTGCCGGTTGGCGGCGAGATCCTCGCTCTTGCGACTCTGGTAGTTGGTGTAGAACACGAAACCGCGTTCGTCGTACTCCTTCAGCAGCACGATGCGCGCGGCAGGACGGCCGTTCGCGTCGGCGGTGGCGAGCGTCATGGCGCCGGGTTCGCCGGCAATGCCGGGGCGCGCGCTTTCATACCAGTCATGGAACAGCGCGATCGGCTCCGCAGGCAGGTCGGCTTCAAGCAGCGAATGGCTCATTTCAGGAATGCTCGTGGTTCGGCGGCGGGCGAAGTATGCCGCAGCCGGAGGGTGACTGTCAGGGGGCGAGCATTGCGCGCCGCAGGCGGACGGCGCGCAGCAAGGCGAGGAACAGGCTCAGCGTGCCGCTCGCGAAGGCGGCGAGGTAGGCGATGACCGCGGCGGCGAACAGGATGCTTCCGTGAAGCGGCACCGCGACGACCAGCAGCAGCGTCGCCAGCGCATGCAGCCAGGCGGCAAGCATTTCGGCGCGCGGTGCGCCCAGCGCCTTGAAGGAGGGCAGGGCACGCGCCGGTAGCGTCAGTTGCCAGAGGCGCTTCTGCAGATGCAGGCGGAGCAGGAAGGGCACGATCTTCACGCTCATGCCAAGCACGCAGCCGCCGGCGAAGCCTGCAAGGAACAATGCCACCGCCAGCAGCTCGAGCTGCGCGTTGCTGCCGTTCAGCAGCCACAGCCCGCCGGTGACGCTGGCGAGCAATGCGCCCATCGCGGTCCGGAACAGCAGGCTGGTGGCATCCAGCGGCACGGGTCGGCGCGTTGCCTGACGCTGGAGCACGGCCAACGCGAAAGCCGCAACCGAAGACGCGGCGACGACGATGCCAAGCGGGCGGAGCGAAGGACCGCTCGCGAGCAGCATGCCGAGCAGGCTCGCGGACCCCAGCCAGCGCGTCCACGCCGGCAGGGCGTCGGTGTTCTGGAACATCGGGATGACCACGCGACCGGCGGCGATGATCAACGGCGCCACCCAGCCCAGCATCGCCCAGCCGGCATGCAGGTTGGTGAGCTGGCGGGGCAGGCTGATGTCCGGCCAGGCCCAGGCGGCGAGCAGCCGCAGCCCGAGTGCCGCAGTGACCACGAGACCGCCGACCGCGAGCAGCATTTCCCGGCCGGCGCCTCGCTCCCGCAGAGTCGGAATCACGCCGGTGCCTATCCGGTAGCCGAACAGCAGCAGCCCGGCGAGCAATGCCAGGAACGCGACCCTGCTCCAGCCCGCCGAGATGCCGCCAAGACCGGCGGCGAATGCCGCCGCGCCCGCGAACAGCAGCAGCTGCAACAGGAAACCCGTGGCCGTGCCTGCGCGCAGGTGCCGGCCGGTGAGCACCGGCAGCATCTGCATCAGCGCCGCGATCATTACCGGCAGCAGGTAGCCAAGCGTGAACAGGTGCACGGCGGCGATGGTGTGCGGGTGCCAGCGGGCGAGGGCGCCTTCCAGCCCGCCGGCCAGCAGGGCGAGCAGGCCTGCGAGCGCGAACAGCGGAGCCACCAGCAGGAACGGCAGGATCACGCCGGCCGGCGGCAGGTTGTCGAAGCGCAGCTTCTCTCTCACCCGCTGCCGTCCGGTCTTGGCCCGATGACGATGACCCAGTCGGGCGCGCCCCAGGACTCCACCTTCCAGGGCACGCCCAGCTGCTGCAGCTGCGGATACAGCATCAGCGGCTCGCGGTGGATCAGCAGGCGAATGAGCTGGCCGGGCTGCAGTTCCTCGACTGCATCCAGGGTCGCGAACAGGGGTTCCGGGGGTTCCCGGTTGCGCATGTCGAGCAGGATTTCGTCAGTCATGATGCCCGTCCAGGGAAATTTTCGCCGATGGTGCCGGAACGGCGGCGGGAGGGCCTTGATGGGCGTCAATGGCGGGTGTGAGACGTGATGTGAGACGACGGCAGTACCGGTGCTCCTGGCGCGGACTGCAGTCTCCCC
>JAJUFS010000150.1 GCA_029263725.1 Gammaproteobacteria bacterium
CGCGTCTGCGTGGATGGGCCGGTGTTTGATGCGTACAAGGTCTTCGGCGCGTAACCGAATCACCTCAAGACAACAAGAAGGCCGCGCAAGCGGCCTTCTTGTTTTCTCGATGCGGCGACGCCGTCGGGGTGTCGGTCGGGGAAGTGAGAAGGGAGGTTATCGAACTTCCACCTTCTCCCTTCCTTCTTCTACCTAGCCGAAATTGATCCTCGCTTCCAGGTTCGCCCTCGAGTCCGCATTGCGCAGCGCTTCTTCCAGGCTGATTCGGCCCGACTGGTAGAGGTCGTAGAGCGCGTCGTCGAAGGTCTGCATGCCCTTCTCGGGGCTTTCCTGCATCGCTTCCTTCACTTCGTCGATGCGTCCCTTGAGGATGAGGTCGGCGATGTGCGGGGTGTTGAGCATCACTTCCACGGCCGCGACGCGGCGGCCATCCTTGCCGGTCACCAGGCGCTGCGAAATGATGCCGCGCAGGTTCAGCGACAGGTCCATGAACAGCTGGCCGTGCAGCTGCTCGGGGAACATGTTCACTATGCGGTCCATGGTCTGGTTGGCGTTGTTGGCGTGCAGGGTGGAGATCGCGAGATGCCCGGTACCCGCAAGCTCCAGCGCCGCTTCCATGGTTTCGCGATCGCGGATCTCGCCGATGAGGATCACGTCCGGCGCCTCGCGCAGCGCGCTGCGCAGCGCGTTCTGGTAGGAGTGCGTGTCCTGGCCGATCTCGCGCTGGTTGATGATGCAGTTCTTGTTGGGATGCGTGAACTCGACCGGATCCTCGATGGTGAGGATGTGTCCCGAGGTCTGTTCGTTGCGATGGTCGATCATCGCCGCGAGCGTGGTGGACTTGCCGGAACCCGTCGCGCCGACCATCAGGATCAGCCCGCGCCGGTGCATGATGAGTTCCTTGAGGATGGGCGGCATGCCGAGCCGGTCCAGCGACGGAATCTCGGACGGAATGTAACGCAGCACCATGGCGACCTGGCCGCGCTGGCGGAACACGTTGGCGCGGAAGCGTCCCAGTCCTTCCTCGGTGATGGCGAAGTCGATCTCCAGGTTCGACTCGAAGTACTGGATCTGGTCCTCGGTCATGATGCCGTAGGCCGCGGCGCGCACGGTGTCGCCGTCCAGCACGGTCTTGCCGACGTTCACCGCCTTGCCTTCGATCTTGATCTTCACCGGCGAGTTGGAGGTGAAGTAAAGGTCGGAAGCATTCTTCTCGACCATGAGCTTGAGCAGCGGTGAAATGTTCATCGCCCTGCGCTTCCCCCGGGAAAAGGATTAGAGACGGGTGCCCTTGTCTTCCTCGATCAGGCGCAGACCGGACTCGTCTTCCTTCTTCGCCTGCCGTGTGTGCCTGCTTTCCAGCTTGATGCGCAGGCGGAGCTCGTTCTGCGAATCCGCGTTGCGCAGCGCTTCCTCGTAGTTGATCAGGCCGTCCTCGTACAGCCGGAACAGCGCCTGGTCGAAGGTCTGCATGCCGAGCTCGTTGGACTTCGCCATGATCTCCTTGATCTGCGACACGTCGCCCTTGAAGATCAGGTCGGAGATGAGCGGCGAGTTCAGCATGATTTCCATCGCCGCCACGCGTCCCTTGCCATCCGCGCGCAGCACCAGGCGCTGCGAGATCACCGCCTTCAGGTTGAGCGACAGGTCCATCAGCAGCTGTTCGCGCTTTTCCTGCGGGAACAGGTTGATGATGCGGTCCAGCGCCTGGTTGGCGCTGTTGGCGTGCAGGGTGGAAAGGCAGAGATGGCCGGTTTCCGCGAACTGCACGGCGTGTTCCATGGTCTCGCGGTCGCGGATCTCGCCGATGAGGATCACGTCCGGCGCCTGGCGCAGCGTGTTCTTCAGCGCCGCTTCCCAGGAGTCGGTATCGACGCCGACCTCGCGCTGCGTGACCACGCAGCCGAGGTGCGGATGCACGTATTCCACCGGGTCCTCGATGGTGATGATGTGGCCGCGGGTGAGCTTGTTGCGCACGCCCAGCATGGCGGCCAGCGTCGTGGACTTGCCGGAACCGGTGCCGCCGACGACGATCACGAGACCGCGCTTCGAGAGCACCACGTCCTTCAGCACCGGCGGCAGGTTGAGCTTGTCGAAATCGGGAATGTCGGTGGTGATGGTTCGCAGCACGCAGCCCGCGCGGCCCTGCTGGATGAAGGCGTTGACGCGGAAGCGGCCGATGCCGGGCGGGCTGATGGCGAAATTGCATTCCTTGGTCGCGTCGAATTCCTTGGTCTGGCGATCGTTCATGATCGCGCGCACCAGCATGGCCGCCTGGTCGGCGGACAGCGGCTTGTCGGTAACCGGGGTCATCTGCCCGTCGATCTTCATCGCCGGCGGAAAGCCCGCGGTGATGAACAGGTCGGAACCGTTGCGCGCCTTCATCGCGCGCAGCAGGTCCTGCATGAGCTTGATCGCTTGTTCGCGTTCCATGGTCTGCCTCGGGATGCCGCCGCGGCGGCGTCAGATGAAGGTTTCCTTGTTGGCGGCCTTCGAGCGCGCCTCCTCCTTCGTGATCAGGCCTTTCTTGACCAGGTCCTGCAGGCACTGGTCAAGCGTCTGCATGCCGTACTGCTGGCCAGTCTGGATGGCGGAATACATCTGCGCGATCTTGTTCTCGCGGATGAGGTTACGGATCGCCGGCGTGCCGATCATGATCTCGTGCGCGGCGACGCGGCCGCCGCCGATCTTCTTCAGCAGCGTCTGCGAAATCACCGCGCGCAGCGATTCGGACAGCATGGCGCGCACCATGTCCTTCTCCGCCGCCGGGAACACGTCGACGATGCGGTCGATGGTCTTGGCGGCGGAACTCGTGTGCAGCGTGCCGAACACGAGGTGGCCCGTTTCCGCGCCGGACAGCGCGAGGCGAATGGTCTCGAGGTCGCGCATCTCGCCGACCAGGATGCAGTCGGGATCCTCACGCAGCGCGGAGCGCAGCGCCTCGTTGAAGCCGAGCGTGTCGCGATGCACCTCGCGCTGGTTGACGAGGCACTTCTTGCTCTCGTGCACGAACTCGATCGGGTCCTCGATGGTGAGGATGTGGCCCGCCTCGTTCTCGTTGATGTAGTTGATCATGGCGGCGAGCGTGGTGGACTTGCCAGAACCCGTCGGCCCCGTCACCAGCACGATGCCGCGCGGCGTCTCGGCGATTTCCTGGAAGATCTTCGGCGCGTTGAGCTGTTCGAGCGTGAGGATCTTCGAGGGAATGGTGCGGAACACCGCACCCGCGCCGCGGTTCTGGTTGAAGGCGTTGACGCGGAAGCGCGCCAGCCCCGGAATCTCGAAGGAGAAGTCGCACTCCAGGAACTCCTCGTAGTCCTTGCGCTGCTTGTCGCTCATGATGTCGTACACCATGTCGTGGACCTGGCTGTGGTCCAGCGGCGGCATGTTGATCTTCCGCATGTCGCCGTCGACACGGATCATGGGCGGAACGCCTGCGGAGAGATGCAGGTCGGAGGCGCCGTTCTTGACGCCGAACGCAAGCAACTGGGCAATGTCTACTGCCATGAAGCCACCCCGGAGAAATTCGGACCGTGGCGCGACCATTGTGCAAATGCCGTGTCGCGCCGAATTCGCTAAAGTATAGCGAAGCGCCTCCCCCGGCAACATGAACCAGGTTCAGCTTCAATGTCCCCTATCGCCGTGAATCTCGCCGCGGTACGCGCCCGCATCGATGCGGCAGCCCGTGACGCCGGCCGCAATCCCGCCGGAATCCGCCTCATCGCCGTCAGCAAGACGCACTCCGCCGCCGCCATCCGCGACTGCATCGAAGCCGGCCAGCGCGATTTCGGCGAGAACTACCTGCAGGAAGCGCTTGCCAAGATGGATGCGCTCACAGGCGAATCCATCACCTGGCATTACATCGGCCGCATCCAGTCCAACAAGACGCGCGAACTCGCGGCGCGCTTCGACTGGGTGCAGACGGTGGATCGCGAGCGCATCGCAAGGCGCCTTTCCGAACATCGCCCCGCCGGGCTTCCCCCGCTGGACGTCTGCCTGCAGGTGAACATCGACCGCGAGCCGCAGAAGGCCGGCGTGCTGCCCGAGGACGTCGCAGCGCTGGCGCGCCTGGTCGCC
>JAJUFS010000094.1 GCA_029263725.1 Gammaproteobacteria bacterium
GGGATGGGGAGAGGAGGAGTGACAAGGCGTGGGGTTCGCGGCGTTCACCCCAACCTGCGCAGCTTGTGGACGGAGACATCTTTCCCCCCCTTTTTCAAAGGGGGTCGCCGCGAAGCGGCGGGGGGATTTCGGTCGACGGCCTTCAATGAATCCCTCCCCACCCCTACCTTTGGAAAAGGGAGGGGGCCCTCTCCCCCGCCAGGGAGCCAGGTTGTCGTCTCACGTCCTACGTCTCACGATTCTTCTCCCTTCTCCCTCTCAAAAAAAACCCTCTCCCCGAGCGGGGAGAGGGCGAAGCTCGATCAATTACTGCGGGCAGGCGCCCAGGTTGTCGTTGATGATGGCGAGATCCGCCGCATCGGTGACGCCGTCGTGGTTGAAGTCGTAGGTGCTCGATCCGCCCCATTCCTCGCTGATGCGGGTGTACTCGGCGATGTCGGTCGCATCGACGACGCCATCGCCGTTGCCGTCTCCCGGGCAGGCCTTCTGCGAGGCGAGGATGGTCTCGAGCGCGAGCTTGAGCGCATCGAGATTCGCCTGCTCTTCGTCGGTCAGCGGCAGGTGACTGGCAAGCAGGTCGCGTCCCGCAAGATCCAGCTTCGGCGTCGGCACCGCCTGGTCGATCTCGTAGAACTCCAGCGTCTCCACGCCGACGGGCCCGCCCGATACCGTGTCGTAATCAAGCGCCCAGTTGCGCACCAGCTTGTACTTCTCGTTGCGCACGGCCTGGTACACGGTCGCGGCCATGTCCATCTTCTTCGCCTCGTAAGGCCTCGGATCGGCAGTGTCGAGGAAGATGGCCTCGTTCACCTGCCAGCAGTGCTCGACTTCCTTGAGCACGGACGGATCATCCGCGCCCGGGCCCCACCACACGCCGCCGTTGTCCTCGCAGACATTCTTCGCGGTCGGCGTATGCGAGCACAGGCTGCCGGTGAACACACAGGGAGGATTGACGCCGTCATTCGCCTGGATGTTGAGGCCGCCCTGGGTGAAGTTGATGTCGCGGATCGCGTCCTGCGCGGGATTGGCGAGGTAAGGCAGCATGTCCACGGAGTCGATCTCGCGCGTCACCACCTCGTCGACGTCCACCCCGCCGATGTCCGCGAACAGGCGGAACACGTCCACGGTATTCACCATGTGCTCGACGTCGCGGTCCGGCTGTTCGACCAGCGGGCCGGCGACGATCAGCGGCACCCACACGCCGGTCTGGTAGGCGCTGCCCTTGGCGCGCGTCGCATCGAACGGCAGCTTGACGGTAGGACCGAACGAACCGTTGTCGCCGATGACCACCACCATGGTGTCGCTCGCGGCCGGGTCATAGACGAGACTGCCGTCCTCCGCCTCGGTGGCGATGCCGGTTTCCACCAGCAGGCGCGCCAGTTCGGTGTCCAGCGCCTCGATCAGCGCATCCGCGAGACGGCGCTGGTTGATCGGGTTGGCGCAATCGGCAGTGAGCGACTCGCGGATGTCCGAGCGCAGCAGGTGACCCGGCGGGTGCTGCAGCGGCGTGTGCGGCGAACTGAAGCTGATGGTCGCCATCCACGGCTTGTCCGTGCCGCGGCTGTTGATCCAGTCGATGGCGGCATCGACCTCGATGGTGGAACGGAAGCCGCGTGCACGCGTATCGAGCAGCGTCGCTTCTTCCACTTCGCCTTCGCTGTTCACCACCAGCGGCGAGACGTAGTGCGCGTTCTCGCGGTTGAAGACAAGTTCCGCCGGCGGTGTCGCTTCGCAACTCGCATTCGGCACCAGCACGCCGCCCTGCGTGAGACATTGCAGGCCCGGGGAATCGCCGAACTCGTTCACGCCCGCGATCTCGGTGCAGCTCGCACCATCGCCCTGCGGGATGTAGCAGGCGCCCGCGTTCGCCCCGCCCGGCTCGCCTTCCGCGGGCACGAAGCCGCAGGAATAGGTGCCGGCCGGCGCCACGCCGCCCGCAGTGGTGTCGATGGAGCCAGGCAAGCCGCCGGTCCAGCCGTAGAAGTGATCCCAGCCGAGCTGCATGGGCGTGCCGTTCCCGGCCTCGTTGTGCTCGGGACCGGCAAGATGGAACTTGCCGAACATGCCGCTCTCGTAACCCGCTTCCTTCAGCACCTTGGGCACGGTCATCTCCCAGGGATCGAGCTGCGAGTTGGCGAGATCGTTCGGACCCAGCGCCTGGTAGACGTTGTTGCGCAGCGGATAGCGGCCGGTCAGCAGCGTGGAGCGGCCCGGCGAGCATTCCGGCATGGACCAGGTGTTGCGGAAACGCACGCCCGCCTCGGCGATGGCGTTGATGGAAGGCATGGCCGGCGCTTCATGACCGCCGTAACCCATGGAAGTCATCTGGTCAGTGCCGACGTCATCCATGATCACGAACAGGATGTTGGGCGGCAGCTCGGTGACCGGCGGTGGCGGCGGCGGATTCGGCGAGTTCGACGAACCGCCGGAACCGGAGTTGCAGGCCGCCAGCGTGGTGGCGAGTGCCAGCAGGGCGCTCGCTCGCAGGATGGCATGTTTCATGTGCTCCCCCCCTTTCTTGTTGAGGCTTACTGCGTTCGGCGACCCTGCTGAAGCAAGGGATCCCCGGGATTCTGTTCCGCCAGCACGGCAAGCAGCGGGCGGATTTCTTCCTGCCGGCCCGCGGCATGCAGGTAGCTGATCAACGCCACCCGCAGCTGGCGGTTGGCGGGATGTTTCTCCAGCGTCTCGCGCAGCATCGCGATCGCTTCGTCCTGCGCGCCGCTGCCGTGCAATGCCACGGCATGCAGGTAGGCGTAATCCGGCTGCCCCGGTGCAAGCTCATGCGCGCGGCGGAATGCCTGCAAGGCATCCTCGCCCTGCCCGCGTCTCACCAGCATCAGGCCGTAGGCCTGCTGCAGCGATGCATCCTGCGGATAGCGCGCGATGCCTTCCTGCAACAGTGTGAGTGCGCCCTCGGCATCGTTCATCACCTGCTCGCGCCATTGCGCCAGCATGACTCTTGCGGGCTGGAAGGCGGGATCGCGCTGCAGGGCGCGCAGCAAGGCAGGCTCGACCTCCGCCTGCCAGCCGGTGAGCTGGTAAAGCCCGGCGAGGTTGTAGTGCGACTCGGCGCGGTCGAGCATGCTGTTCTGCGCGCGCTCGTATTCCTCGAGCAATCGCGCATCGACATTGCCGTCTTCGAGCTGCAGCCACTGCCACGCCACCGCGAGCCGCACGGCGCGCACCGGATCGTTGCGGAAGGACTGATACAGCGTCGCCTGGTGCTGCGGCGGCAACAGCGCCGGCAGCAATTCGATGGCCGTCCTGCGCACCAGCGGCGAGGCATGTCCCAGCGCCTCGACGACGGCGCGCTGCGCGGCGACTGAAGGATAGTTCACAAGCTCGCTCAACAGCGTGGCACGACGAATGTCGGCAATGTCGCTTCTTGCCAGCTGCCTCAGCAATCCCTCGGCCGCGCCCGGCAAGCCGTTGCGCGCGGCATGGAGGTCGCGCGCATAGCCGCCATCGCGCGGCGCCGCCTGCGGATACCACTGCGTGAATGCGCCCGCCAGTTCGTCTTCCGAACCATCGGCATGGCAGCCGAGACAGGCATCGGAGTGTCCCAGCGCCCGCGCCTCGACGGGATTCGGCGAGGTGAAGCTGTGATCGCGGCGCAGGTCGTTGCCCATGTAGGTCTTGCCCGGCATGTGGCAGCTCGTGCACTGGCTGCCGGCCGAACCCTGCGGGTGATGGTGATGCGCGGGATCGTCGTAATTCTTCGCCAGCAATCCGCTCGCCTCGATGCCGCTTCGGCGCGGTGTGGCGTTCGGGTTGTGGCACTGGGTGCAGACCGCGTTCCCGGGCGCGCGCAGCTCGGTGCTGTGCGGATTGTGGCAATCGGAGCAGACCACGCCTGCGGCGTGCATGCGGCTTTGCTGGAAGGAGCCGTACTCGAACACCTCATCCTTGATCTTGCCGTCCACTTCATAGAGATCGGCGGAGAGGATCATCGGCAGGTAATCGTCGAGCAGCATGTTGCCGTGCTGGTAACCATTGCCGAGCGGCGTGCGCCGGCTGTGGCAGCGCGCGCAGGTTTCCGGCTCGCCGGCATTGCCTGTACGCAACAGCGGTTGTTCGAAACCGCGCGCCGCATCCTCGAGCGCACCGTTCGCCCATTCGAGATGATTCGAGGCCGGGCCATGGCAGCCCTGGCAGCCGACGCCCAGCGCCTGCCATTGGCTGTTGAAGCCATGGGTCGCGGCATCGTAATCACGCCTGAAGCCGGTGGTGTGACATTCGATGCACATGAAGTCCGCGTTCTGCTGCGGCCCGGTCCAGTGCAGCGGGTGGGCGGCATTCACGGCCATGCCGTCATAGAGATGGAACCAGCGCTGCGCGGTCACGTCCCAGGCGGCGGGATGCGCCTGCAGGCGGCCGTCGGCAAGCTCGATCAGGTATTGCTGCAGCGGCGCGACGCCGAAGGTATAGGCGACGCGGTAGTCCTGCGGCTCGCCGCGTTCATTGGAGGTGTTGATCCAGAACTCGCCGTCACGGCGGAAGAAGCGCGTGGTTTCCACGTCGCTCGTCAGCGACTGGTCATTGAAGTCCGCGAGCACGGTCTCGCTGGTGGCGGGTTGCATGGCGCGCTGGTGATGCGAGCCGAGCCAGTCCTCGAACTGCGGAGCGTGGCAGCCCTGGCAGGAGGTCTCGTTCACGAAGGCGGGAGCGGCGAGGGCCGCGGCAACCGCAGGCGGCGCGCGCTCCTGCCAGCCGGTGATGACGGCGATGGCGACGACGGCAATGACGGCGGCGGGCAGCAGCGCCCGTGAAACCGCTTTCCTGATCATGCCAACGCCACCCCTGCCGGACGGGCCTGCGGCCCGCTGCCCCCTCAAAAGATGCCCCAGAAATTCGTGACACCACCCTCTGCAGTGCAGTATAAACCCGATTGACATAATGAAGCGACCGTGCAGTTGCGCCGCTTCAGGCACTTCGTCCCTGCGGGGGCAGGAACAAAAAGACCAGGGGGAACCATGACTTACCGGAACTCTGCCGCGGGGCGCAGCCACGCCCTGCTTGCGGCCTGCATGCTGTTTTTTCTCGCCGGATGCAATTCCGGCTCGAGCTCGGGCGGCAAGACGCCTGACCCGGCGCCCGAGCCGCCCCCGTCCGCGGAACTGCCGAACATCCTGTTCATCGTCATCGATGACCTGGGCGTGGACCAGCTGAGCCAGTACGGCTTCGGCGGCGTGACGCCGCCGGCCACGCCCAACATCGACGCCATCGCCGAATCCGGCGTGCGCTTCCGCAACGCCTGGTCCATGCCCACCTGCTCGCCGACGCGCGCGACCTTCTTCGAGGGCCGCTACCCGTTCCGCACCGGCGTGCGCAACGCGGTGCTGTCGATGGACCTTGCCAACTCGCAGGTCTCGCCGTGGGAAGTGACCACGCCGAAGATTCTCAAGGAACAGGGCTACATCAACGTGCTGATCGGCAAGATGCACCTGTCCGGCTCGGACCTCGGCCCGGAGAACAACCCGCTGGGCCACGAGGTGATGCGCGAGCTGGGCTGGGATTACTTCGAGGGCTACCTGGACGGCGCGCCGTATCCCATCGACACGACCGCGGGCGGCGTGGCGCCGGCAGGCACGTATGCCTGCGGCTTCGTGCCGAACAGCAGCGACGATCCGGTCAACGGCGCCGACTACGGCGCCTGCTACCTGGCCACCGGCAGCTGCACGGAAATGTCGGTGACCGATTTCGAGACTCCGGGAAGAAGCTGCCTGGAACAGGGCGGCATCTTCGTGCGTGAAGCGGCCTGCGAGGCCACCATGCCCGCGCACCTCGATTTCGAGACGCAGAACGGCTACTACACCGGCGAGTGGGTCATCAACCGCGAGAACGGCGAGACCGAGCTCATCAAGCCTTCCGACCCGAGCGTGCGCGGCTACCGCACCATCCTCGAGACCGATCGCGCCATCGAGTGGATCAAGCGCCAGGACGGCGATGCGCCGTGGATGCTGAGCCTGGGCTACTCCGGCATTCACACCCCGGTGCAGCAGGTGCCGGCCGCGCTGCTGCCCGAGGACGCCGAGCCTTCCAGCGGCCTGGACTGCAAGAACGTCGCGGACCAGCGCGTGCTCACCAACCAGATGCTGGAAGCCATCGACCACGAGATCAATCGCCTGCTGGTGGAGACCGGTCTCGCCAGCCGCAACGAGGATGGCTCGCTCGAATACCATCCCGAGGAGACCAACACCGTCATCATCGTGGTCGGCGACAACGGCACCTATGCGCCCAGCGTGAAGGCGCCGTTCAATCCGACGCGCTCCAAGGGCAGCGCCTACCAGACCGGCGTGTGGGTGCCGCTGATCGTCTCCGGCCCGATCGTGGCCGAGCCGGGCCGCGAAGTGCCGCACATGGTCAACACCACCGACCTGTTCAGCCTGTTCGGCGAAATCGCCGGCGTGGACGTGCGTGAATCCATTCCGGATGGCCGCGAGCTCGACGCCCAGCCCATGCTGGCCTACCTCACCGAGCCCACGCAGGAAAGCATCCGCGACAGCAACTACACCGAGATGGGCATGAACGTCACCGCCACCGGCGAAGCGCCCCCGGGCCCGTGCGTCATTCCGGCCGCCAACGTCTGCGTGCAGATCTTCCCGCAGCAAGGCGTCTGCGAGGACCAGGGCGGCACCTGGTACGGCGAGGGCGGCGTCGCGGGCGCGGAAGGCCTGCCGACCTGCTGCGCGGTCAACGAGTACCTCGTCGACAAGGGTGAGGACCCGGTCAACATCATGCCGGACACGCAGCGCGCGATCCGCAACGAGCAGTACAAGCTGGTGGAAATCGAGCGCCTCAACTGCGACACCGGCACGATGGGCGTCGAGGAAGAGTTCTACGAGATCGACGAGAAGTCGCCCGCGCCGAAGCTCGACAACGCGCCGTTCAACCTGCTGCGCGACGGTCATCACGCGATGAACAGCGAACAGCAGGAGAACTACGAATCGTTGAAGCTCGCGCTCCAGCAGCTGCTCGCCACCGAAGCGTCCTGCCCCGGCGACGGCAACGCCGACGGCGTGGTCGATGACCAGGACCTCACCAACTGGGAGTACTTCAGCACCCACAACGGCGGCAACTCCAGCTGGTACGACTTCAACCATGATGGCAAGACCGATGAGGCCGACCTCGCCATCATCGAAGCCAACCTCGGGCAGTGCACCGCTGCCACCTGAGGAACCGGCACTCCGCAAAACGACGGCGGCATGCGAATGCCGCCGTTTTTTTTGGAGGTGATGACCTTTCCCCCGCTTTTCGGTCCATTCGCGATGTGGGATTTCCCTTTAGACTAGCCCCTTAGGGAGGTCCCGATGAAGCGCAAACGATTCACAGAAGAACAGATCATCAATGTCCTGAAGGAGTACGAGGCCGGCGCCAAGATGGCGGATCTGGCTCGTCGCCATGGCGTCACCGAGAACACGCTGTACCGTTGGAA
>JAJUFS010000146.1 GCA_029263725.1 Gammaproteobacteria bacterium
AGCATCAGGACGCTCCTCCAGGAGTTCCTGTTGCCGCTGATGGGCGCCGATGACGTGCCTGCCGAGCGCATCGAGGCGATTGCCGCGATGATGCCGGCGAGCATGGCGGGCGCAGCGGTGCTGCTGACCTCGGTCACGGTGATGCTCGGCCGCTGGTGGCAGGCCATCGTGTACAACCCCGGCGGGTTCCGGCACGACTTCCACCGCCTGAGGCAGGGCCGCGTGGCGGCCGCGCTGGTGGCGGCCGTGGTGCTGGTGGCGTTCCTGACCGGGCACCCGGTGGCCGGCGTGTTCGCCTACACCGGCGCGGTGACGCTGCTGTTGCAGGGCCTGGCCATGGTCCATGGCGTGGTGGCTGCAAGCGGACAGCCGGCGGCGTGGCTGTGGGGAATGTACGCGCTGATGTTTTTCCTGCCGTTGCCAGCGGCAATCCTGCTCGCATTTGCCGGCGGGGTGGACAACTGGCTGGATCTGCGGCGTCACGCGGGGCTTGACGCCGACAGGTAAAGAATCTGTTTTGAACCGGAAGGTGAACGAGATGGAAGTTATTCTGCTGCAGAAAGTCGAGAACCTGGGCACCCTGGGTGATCGCGTGAAGGTCCGTTCCGGCTACGGTCGCAACTACCTGATTCCGAAGGGCCTGGCCAAGCCGGCGACCCCGGAGAACATCGCCGAATTCGAAGCCCGCCGCGCGGAGCTCGAGAAGGCCGCCGCCGAGGCGCTGGCTGCCGCCCAGGCGCGCAAGGAAAAGCTCGACGGCCTGACCGTCACCATCACCGCCAAGTCGGGTGGCGAGGGCAAGCTGTTCGGTTCGATCGGCACGGTGGACATCGCCGAGGCCGTCACTGCCGCCGGTCACGAGCTGGAGCGCCGCGAAGTGCGCATGCCGGAAGGCCCGATCCGCACCGCCGGCGAGCACGAGATCGAACTGCACCTCCATACCGACGTCGACGCGACCATCAAGGTGGTTGTCATCGGCGAGGAGTGATGCCGGCGCGCCAGCGCCTGCATGCACACTGCGCGGGCGGCGTCCCTGGGGCGTTGCCCGCGCTTTCGTTCTGATTCCCGCCGCCGATCAAGAAAACCGGTTATCTACCTGTTATCCACAGGTCGTTGAATTCCGCGTGCCCGGATTCGGCGGTAGCATCCTGTGACCGGCATTCGAGCCGGACGCAAACCGGGGGAACCGATGGCCGGAGCCGTCAGCAAATTCACGTCCAGTCTTTCTGCCACCGACAAGCTGCGCGTGCCGCCGCATTCGGTGGAAGCCGAGCAGGCCGTGCTTGGCGGGCTGATGCTCGACAATCGTGCCTGGGACCAGGTCGCCGATCGCCTGGTCGAGGACGATTTCTACCGCCACGACCACCGGCTGATCTTCCGCGCCATCGAGGCGCTGTCGGAGGCCGGCAAGCCCTGCGACGTGGTCACCATCGGCGAGTGGCTGGAGAAGCAGGAGCTGCTCGACGAGGCAGGCGGCCTGATCTACCTCGGCGCGCTCGCCAAGGACGCGCCGGGTGCGGCCAACATCCGTGCCTATGCCGACATCGTGCGCGAGCGCTCGGTGCTGCGGCAGCTGATCCGTACCGGCAATGACATCGCCCAGGCGGCGTTCACGCCGGAAGGCCGCGACGTCAGCGAGCTGCTGGAGCTCGCCGAGCAGCGCGTGTTCGAGATCGCGGAGAAGGGCAGCCGCGGCAAGAAGGGTTTCGTCGGCATCCGCAAACTGCTGACCGCGGCGGTCGAGCGCATCGACACACTGTTCCATTCCGACAGCCACATCACCGGCATCCCGACCGGCATCACCCGCTTTGACGAGATGACCGCCGGCCTGCAGCGCGGCGACCTGATCATCATCGCGGGCCGTCCGTCCATGGGCAAGACCAGCTTCGCGATGAACATCGCCGAGCATGCCGCCATCCGCGAGAAGGTGCCGACCGCGGTGTTTTCCATGGAAATGCCCGGCGAACAGCTCGCCCTGCGCCTGATCTCCTCGCTGGGGCGCATCGACCAGTCCAAGGTGCGAACCGGCAAGCTGGACGACGAGGATTGGCCGCGCATCACCTCCGCGGTCACCTTGATGTCGGAGGCGCCGATCTTCATCGACGACACCCCGGCGCTCACGCCCACCGAGATGCGCGCCCGCGCACGCCGCCTGAAGCGCGAGCATGGGCTTGGCCTCATCGTGGTCGACTACCTGCAGCTGATGCAGGTGCATGGCACCAAGGAGAACCGTGCCACGGAAATCTCCGAGATCTCGCGCGGCCTGAAGGCGCTGGCGAAGGAACTGGAAGTTCCGGTGATCGCGCTCTCTCAGCTCAACCGCGGCCTCGAGCAGCGCCAGGACAAGCGGCCGATCATGTCCGACCTGCGCGAATCCGGCGCCATCGAACAGGACGCCGACGTCATCGTGTTCATCTATCGCGACGAGGTCTACAACGAGGACAGCCCGCACAAGGGCACGGCCGAAGTCATCATTGGCAAGCAGCGTAACGGCCCCATCGGCATGGTGCGCACGGCCTTCCTTGGTCGCTTCACGCGCTTCGAGAATCTCGCCGCCGAGGATTACATGGGGGCGAACGACGCATGAGCCGCCCCACCGGCGCCACCATCCGTCTCGACGCCCTTCGTCATAACCTCGCCGAAGTCCGCCGGCGCGCGCCGGGCAGCCGGGTCATGGCGGTGATCAAGGCGAATGCTTACGGTCACGGCATCGCCGCCGTCGCGCACGCCTTCCGTGACGCCGATGCCTTCGCCGTGGCCTCGCTGGAGGAAGCCTTGCGCGTGCGCGCGGTGGGCCTCGGCAATCCCGTGGTGCTGCTGGAAGGCGTGTTCGCCGCCGAGGAACAGAAGCGTGCCGCCGCCAACGGTTTCGAGATCGTCGTGCATGACGCCCGCCAGCTCGAATGGCTGAAGCAGCACGATGGGCCGCCGTTGCCGGTGTGGATCAAGGTCGATACCGGCATGCACCGCCTTGGCTTCACGCCACAGGATTTTCGCGCCGCCTACGAACAGATCGCGAAGCTGCCGCAGGTCGCCGGCACGCCCAGGCTCATGACCCATCTTGCCAAGGCGGACGAACGCGATCGCGCGTTCACCGCGCGGCAGCTGCAGATCTTTGACGAACTCACCGCCGGCCTGCCCGGCGAGCGCAGCATCTCGAATTCCGCCGGCACGCTGGCGTTTCCCGACGCGCACCGCGACTGGGTGCGCCCTGGCCTCGTGCTGTATGGCGTGAGTCCCATGGAGGAGGGCGATGGCCCGTCCGAAGGGCTGAAGCCCGCGATGACCGTTGCAACGGAACTGATCGCGGTGAAGACCATGCCGAAGGGAGACGTGATCGGTTACGGTGGACGCTGGAGCGCGCCGGAAGAAACACGTTATGGCATCGCCGCCATCGGTTACGGCGACGGCTACCCGCGGCACGCGGGGAATGGCACGCCGGTGCTGGTGAATGGCGAACGCGTGCCGATGATCGGCCGGGTCTCCATGGACATGATCGCCGTGGACCTGCGCTCGCAACCGGATGCCAGGCCGGGCGATCGGGTAGTGCTGTGGGGAGAAGGCCTGCCGGTGGAGGAGATCGCGCGTGCCGCAGGCACCGTGCCCTACGAACTGCTGTGCGGCGTCACGCAGCGGGTGAACTTCACCGTCGAGAACTGATCACGCGAGTTCGTAGAAGCCCATCTTCACGCCGGCGAGCTCGATCACGTCCCTGTCCTGCAGCTTCCTGCCTTCGCGTCCGACGGCGCTGTCATTGACGCGCGGCGGCGCGCTGCCGTCGCCTTCCACCGGCACGACAAAGAAACCGTCGCTGCGGCGGGTGATCGCCGCGACCTGCACGCCGGGCCTGCCTAGCGTGGTGAGCGCCTTGTTGAGTTCCAGTTCCTTGCCCGCAAACGCGCCGTCGAGCACCTGCAGGCGCGCGCGCGGCAGGCGCTTCTGCGCGTCGGTTTCCAGCGGTGCGTGGCCGCTGCCGCGCAGGGCGCGGTTGACGTTTTCCAGGCTCGGACCCGCGCCCGGGCGGATGATCATGGTGCGTTCGAATTCGTCGTCGTTGCCGGCGCGGCTTGCCGCGGTCGCCGAGCTGACGTAGCGCAGCGTGTGACGGCCTATGGTGATCACGTCATCGTTCTGCAGCGCGTATTTCTTGATCAGCCTGCCATTTACGTAGGTGCCGTTGGTGCTGTTCAGGTCCTCGAGGAAGG
>JAJUFS010000029.1 GCA_029263725.1 Gammaproteobacteria bacterium
AGATCGGCGTTCGCGATCCGGCCGGCAACCTGGTCACCTTCGCGCAATTCGAAGCATGACGCTTGTCGCCGCCCTGCGCCGCGCGCTCGACGAGCACGCCGATCCCGCGATCGCCGCGGGACAGGCCGCCTACATGCAGAACATCCAGCCGTTTCGCGGCGTGAAGACACCCGAGCGCCGCGCACTGCTGCGCGCATGTCTGGCGGCGCATCCCGTCACGGACTACGAATCGTACCGTGCCGGCGTGCGCGAACTGTGGCGGGGAAAATTCCGCGAGGAACGCTATCTCGCGCTCGACCTCGCGGCGCGCCTCAAGCCCTTCCGGCGCGATGCGCTGCCGCTGTTCGAGGAAATGCTCGCGGAGACGGACTGGTGGGACGTGCTCGACCCGCTCGCCACCGACCTGCTCGGCGGCGCCTTGCGTGGGCAGCCGGCAATGCTTGCAGCTCGCGTGCGCACCTGGCGCGACGATGATCACCTGTGGACGCGGCGCGCGGCGCTGCTGGTGCAGCTCAAGTACCGCCAGGACACCGACCGCGAGCTGCTGGCGGAAACGATCCTTCAGCTCGCGCCGGAAAAGGAGTTCTTCATCCGCAAGGCGATCGGCTGGGCGCTGCGCGAGTACGCGAAGACCGAACCACGCTGGGTGAAGGCATTCGTGGCCGAACATGAGAACGAACTTTCCGCGCTGAGCCGGCGGGAGGCGTTGAAGCACGTCGATGGGCGCGCTCAGCGCATGCCGCGCGCCTCGCGGACAAGCTCGTAGGCGGCGCGGATCTCACGGGTCTTCTCCTCGGCAAGCGCGCGCATGTCGCCGGGCAGGCCCTGCGCGGCCAGCTTGTCGGGATGGTGGCGACTCATCAGCTTGCGGTAGGCGCGCTTGACCTCGCCGTCGCTGGCCTCCGGCGTGACGCCGAGCAGCTCGTAGGCTTCCGCCAGTTCCGATTTCGCCGCGCGTTGCGCCGACGCGCGCTGCCGCGCGCCGCCGCGCTGGTGACGTTGCGCGGCGAGGATGAGCGCCTCCAGCTGGTGCAGTTCGGCCGCGGAGACGCCGAGATGGCGCGCCAGCCTTTCCATCAGCTGCCGCTGCACGCCGGACATGGGGCCATCCGCGAGCGCGGCTTCGAGTTGCAGCTCCATGAAACTGCGCACCAGCATGCGACTGCGGCCGCAGGCGCGCGCGAACCGCTGCATCACCTCGTCCAGCGGAAAGTCGGCGCGCTTGCCGTCGCTGAACAGGCGGATCGCTTCCCTGACTTCCGGCTCGGACAGCGACATGCGCGCCATGATGCCGCGCGCGGTGCGGATTTCCTGCTCGGACACCCGGCCGTCGGCCTTGGCGACGTGGCCCATCACGGAGAAGGCGGTCTCGAAGAATATCTGCCGCACGCCCGGCAGCGCGTCGGTGCCTTCGAACAGGCGTTGCTGCAGCACCCAGCCGACGAACGCGCCCACCAGGCCCCCAAGGAGATTGTGCGTGAGCAAAAGACCGAGGACGAATCCGGCCAGCGCGCCCCACCCATTGAACGGCATTCGCGGAATTTCTCGTTTGCGGGAGGGCGCCTAAGCTAACCGGAAGCGGGGTTCGCGGCAACCGCGGACGCTGGACGGCAAAGCCGCGATTCTTCAAGATACGCCGCTTTCCCCTGCGCGGTTTTCGAGGTTCCGGCGATGTCCCAGGCCCTGCACCAGTCCACGCTCACCAGCGTCGAGCTCATCCATCGCGGCAAGGTGCGCGATGTCTACCGCATCGACGCCGAACGGCTGCTGATCGTGGCCACGGATCGTCTGTCCGCCTTCGACGTCATCCTGCCGGACCCGATCCCGGGCAAGGGCCGGATTCTCACGCAGATTTCCAATTTCTGGTTCGCGCGCACCCGGCACCTGATGCCGAATCACATCCTCGACGTGCCGCTCGCCGACATCCTCACCCCCGAGGAAGTCGCGCAGGTGGAAGGCCGCGCCGTGGTGGCGCGCAGCCTGAAGGCGCTGCCGGTGGAGGCGATCGCGCGCGGCTACATCATCGGTTCCGGCTGGAAGGAATATCAGTCGAGCGGATCGATCTGCGGCATCCCCCTGCCCGCCGGCCTGCGCCAGGCCGACCGCCTGCCCGAGCCCATCTTCACGCCGTCCACCAAGGCCGCGGTCGGCGACCACGACGAGAACGTCAGCTTTGAAGCGGTGATCAACACCATCGGCCGCGAGCTGGCCGAGAAGGTGCGCAAGGCCACGCTTGACATCTACGCCTTTGCCGCCGGGCACGCGCTCGCCCGCGGCATCATCATCGCCGACACCAAGTTCGAATTCGGCATCGATGATGACGGCACGCTGTACGTGATCGACGAAATGCTCACGCCCGACTCGTCGCGCTTCTGGCCGGCGGACACCTGGCGTCCGGGCATCTCCCCGCCCAGCTTCGACAAGCAGTTCGTGCGCGACTACCTCGAGACGCTGGACTGGAACAAGACCGCGCCCGGCCCCAGGCTGCCCGCGGAGATCATCGAGAAGACGATGGCGAAGTACCAGGAAGCCTACGACCGCCTGACCGCGAGCTGAAGCTCAGCGCGCTTCCGCCCACGCGCGGATGTGACGATGCAGCTCGCGCACGCCGTCGGTGAGCGCCGCCGGGCCCGGCTGCAGGATGATCGATGACTTGATCTCGTGCAGCTCGGCGTCGCGCACCGCCGGAATCGCCTCGAAGCCCGGCCGCGCCGCGACCTTCTCCGGCCGGAACTTCTTGCCGCACCAGGAACCGAAGATGATGTCCGGCCGGCGGCGGATGACTTCCTCGCCCGAGGCGTGGATGCGGTTCTTCGCCAGCGGCTCGCGTGCGAATTCCGGGAAGATGTCCTCGCCGCCGGCGATCTCGATCAGCTCCGACACCCAGCGTATTCCCGAGATCATCGGCTCGTCCCATTCCTCGAAGTACACCTTCGGCCGGCGCGGCAGCGTCGCCGCGGATGCCCGGACCTCCTCAAGACCCGCTTGCAGTCTTTCCGCAAGCGCCTCCGCCTTCGCCTGGCAACCGATCATGCCGCCCAGCATGCGGATCATGTGCAGGATTTCCGCCACGGAACGATGGTTGAAGACATGCACCTCGACGCCATGCCGGACGAGTTCCGCGGCGATATCGGCCTGGATGTCGGAGAAACCGAGCACGAGGTCGGGCGACAGTTCGAGAATCTTCTCCAGCTTGGCGCTGGTGAAGGCCGAAACCTTCGGCTTTTCCTTGCGCGCCCGCGCCGGCCGCACCGTGAAACCGGAGATGCCGACGATGCGCCAGTCCTCCTCCAGCAGGTACAGGGTTTCGGTGGTTTCCTCGGTGAGGCAGACAATGCGTTCCGGATAACTCATCGGCGTTCTGCTAGCATCGCGTTCATGACGACCGCGGACGCTACCACACATCCCTACGACGCGCTGACGCCCGATGTGGTCCTCGACGCCGTCGAGCGCGTGCGCGGTCATTCCGACGGGCGCCTGCTGGCGCTGAACAGCTACGAGAACCGCGTCTACCAGGTCGGCATGGAAGACGGCCCGCCGCTGGTGGCGAAGTTCTATCGGCCTAAGCGCTGGACGGATGCGCAGATCCGCGAGGAACACGCCTTCACCCTGGAACTCGCCGCGGCGGAAATCCCCGTGGTCGCGCCGCTCATCATCGACGGCGAGACGCTGTTCGAGCACGCCGGCTTCCGCTACGCGCTGTATCCGCGGCGCGGCGGCCGCGCCCCAGAGCCCGGCAACATGGACCAGCTCGAATGGCTGGGCCGCTTCATCGGCCGCATCCATGCGGTGGGCTCGATCAAGGTGTTCGATCACCGCCCGAAGCTGAACGCCCATGCCATGGGCCATGAAAGCATCGACTTCCTTGCCACCGGCGACTGGCTGCCGCCCTACCTGCGGGCCAATTTCCTGGACGCCGCGGGACAGGCGCTGCAACTGGTCGAGGAAATCTTCGAGACGGTCACGCCAAGGCGCATCCGCCTGCACGGCGACTGCCACCCGGGCAACATTCTCTGGACCGACAGCGGACCGCATTTCGTCGACCTCGATGACTGTCTCAGCGGCCCGGCCATCCAGGACATCTGGATGCTGCTCGCCGGCTCGCGCCACGAGCGGGAAGCGCAGCTGCGGCTGTTCCTGTCAGGCTACGAGCAGTTCCATGCCTTCGATCCCTTCGAGCTGCTGCTGGTGGAGTCGCTGCGCACCCTGCGCATGATCCATCACATGGGCTGGCTGGCGCGGCGCTGGGACGATCCCGCCTTCCCGGCCGCCTTCACCTGGTTCAACACGCCGCGCTACTGGGAAGAGCAGCTGGACGCGCTGCGCGAGCAACTCGACGCCATGCAGGAACCGCCGCTGCGCCTGCACGACTGAGCGCCTTCACCCAGTCCTCTTCCACGTAAAAATAATCCTCGCGCCCCCTTGCAACCGTACGGCAAGCTGCGATGATGCGCGCGCCAACACCGCGCACCCCGAGGGGTGAGACATGATCCGCATCGCGACGCTCGACGACCTTCCCGCCCTGGAGCGGCTGGAGTCGCGTTGCTTCGAAACCGATCGCATGTCCCGCCGCAGCTTCCGGCACATCATCCAGCACGGCCATGCCGACCTGCTGGTGCATCCCGACGACGGCACCATCAGCGGCTACGCGCTGGTGCTCTATCACAAGGGCACGCACCTCGCCCGGCTGTACTCCATCGCCGTCGACCCGGAAGCGCGCGGCGGAGGCATCGGCAAGGCGCTGCTCGCGGCCGCCGAGGATGCCGCCCGCGAACGCGCCTGCATCACCATGCGCCTCGAGATCCGCACTGACAACGATGCCGCGCGCCGGCTTTATGAAAAGGCCAGTTACCGCGTGTTCGGCCGTTATCCGGACTACTACGAGGATCACGCCGACGCGCTGCGCATGGAAAAGCCGCTGATCCGCAACATCGATCCCTCGCTCGCGGCCGTGCCCTATTACCGCCAGACCACCGAGTTCACCTGCGGGCCGTCGGCGCTGCTGATGGCCATGCATGCGCTCGACCCGGAAATCCCCTTCGACCGGCGGCATGAACTGCGCCTCTGGCGCGAAAGCACCTCGATTTTCATGACCTCCGGCCACGGCGGCTGCGGACCCAAGGGCCTGGCGCTGGCCGCGCATCGGCGCGGCTTCGAAGTGAAGCTGTGGATCAACGAGCGCGAGCCGATGTTCCTCGACAGCGTACGCAGCGAGGCGAAGAAGGAAGTGATGCGCCTGGTGCACGAGGAATTCAGCGAAGCGCTGGAAAACGCCGACATCGAGGTGGAATACCGGCCGGTGACGCTGGAGGAACTCAAGCGGGAATTCGAGGCCGGCGGCATTCCCGTGGTGCTGATCAGTTCCTGGCGCATCTACGGCGAGCGCTTTCCGCACTGGGTGGTGATTACCGGATTCGACAACCGCTTCGTCTACGTGCACGATCCTTACATCGACGAGGAAAAGGGCAAGACCGCGCTGGACTCCATCGGCATGCCCATCAGCCACGAGGAATTCGCGGGCATGGCCCGCTACGGCCGCGGCGCGCAGCGCGCCGCGCTTGTCATCCGCCTGCCCGAGAGGACCTGACCGGCGTCATGCAGGAACACCCCAACCGCCACCTCATCGTCGTTGAGAAAAGCAGCGATTGGAAACGCGAATACCCGGACTACCCGGTAGTCACGGCGCGCGAATACCTCTCCAACCCCGACTACGGGCGCCGCGGCATCACCGTGCTGAACCTGTGCCGGCATTTCGGTTACCTGACCACCGGCTACTACTGCTCGCTGCTCGGCGAGGCGCGCCGCCACCGCATGATTCCGTCGGTGCGCACGCTCTCCGATCTCACCCGGCGCTCGGTCTACCGGCTGGACGCGGAAGACCTCGACGAACGCCTGCAGAAGGTGATGCGCGGCGAGCACGCGACGAAGATCGAGATCCTGCTGTACTTCGGCCGCCAGGCCGACCCGCGCCTGGCGGAAATCAGCCGGCAGATCTTCGAGGCCTTCCCCTGCCCCATCCTGCGCGTGGAATTTCGCCGCGAAAGCCGCTGGATGCTGAACCGCGTCCGGCCCGGCAACGTCGCGCAACTCAAGGGCGAGCAGCGCGAGGAATTCATCAACGCGCTGGAGGCCTATCTCAGCAAGCCCTGGCGGGCGAAACGCACACGCGGCGTGGGCCGTTACGATCTCGCCATCCTCTACAACCCCGACGACCCGCTGCCGCCTTCCGACACCAGGGCGCTCAAGCAGTTCGAGCGCATCGGCAAGACCATGGGCTTTGCCATCGACGTCATCGGGCCCAAGGACTACGCGCGCGTTGCGGAATACGACGGCCTGTTCATCCGCGACACCACGCGAATCAACCATTACACCTATCGCTTCGCGCGCAAGGCGGAAGCCGAAGGCATGGCGGTGATCGACGACCCGGTGTCGATCATGCGCTGTACCAACAAGGTCTACCTTGCCGAGCTGCTGCGCGCCCACAAGATTCCGCACCCGAAGACGCTGATCCTGCAGGAAGGCCAGCTCGATCTCGCCGAGCAGGAGCTTTCCTATCCCATCGTGCTGAAGATCCCTGACGGCTCGTTCTCGCGCGGCGTGTTCAAGGCGGGCAACCGCAAGGAGCTGGAGGAAGTCGCGGCGCAGCTGTTCGAGGAATCCGATCTCATCCTCGCCCAGGAATACCTCTATACCGAGTACGACTGGCGCATCGGCGTACTCAACCGCCAGCCGCTGTACGCCTGCCAGTACTTCATGTCCAAGAACCACTGGCAGATCGTCGATCACAAGAAGGGCGGCGGCTTCAGCGAGGGGCGTTTCCGCACCATGCCGGTGGAGGAAGCGCCCGCCAACGTGGTGCAGACCGCGCTCAAGGCCGCCAACCTGATCGGCGACGGGCTGTACGGCGTGGACCTCAAGCAGAACGCCAAGGGCGTGTTCGTCATCGAGGTCAACGACAACCCCAACCTGGAAGCCGGGGTCGAGGACGCCTGGCTGAAGGATGACCTTTACCGTGCAATTCTGGCAGAGTTCGCAAGACGGATAGACAGCAAGCGCAACGGGTGAACATGTCCAGGCTGACTGAATGGCGCAAGCACATCGAGGGCGCGATCTGGAAATCGGCGCCGGAGCGGCTGCCGCTGCCGCAGGCCGCCGCCATCCGCCTCGCGCGCCTGCTGTGGGTGCTGATCCGCGACATCGCCACCGGCCAGCTCACCCTGCATGCCATGAGCCTGGTCTACACCACGCTGCTGTCGCTGGTGCCGCTGCTGGCATTCAGCTTCTCCGTGCTCAAGGGCCTGGGCGTGCACAACCGCCTGGAGCCGCTGCTCTACAACACCCTGATGCAGATCGGCCCGCGCGGCGAGGAATTCGCGCAGCGGGTCATGGGCTTCGTCGACAACGTGCGCGCCGACGTGCTCGGCTCCGTGGGTCTCGCGCTGCTGATCTACCTCATCATCTCCCTCGTCCAGAAGATGGAGGATTCCTTCAACTACGTCTGGCGGGTGGAAAAGCCGCGCAGCTTCGCGCGGCGCTTCTCGAATTACCTGACGGTTATCCTCATCGGCCCGCTGTTCGTGACGGTGGCGATCAGCATCACCGCCACCGTCACCAGCAACGAAGTCGTGAAGGAAATCGTCAGCATCGAGCCCTTCGGCACGCTGATGCTGGTCGCATCCCGCCTGCTACCCTATCTCATCGCCATCGGCGTATTCACCTTCATGTACGCCTTCGTACCCAACACGCGGGTGCGCGTCTGGCCGGCGCTGGTGGGCGGCATCGTCGCCGGCACGGCCTGGCAGACCGCAGGATGGCTGTTCGCGACCTTCATCGCCGGGTCGTCGAACTACGTCGCGATCTACTCCAGCTTCGCGATCATGCTCACCTTCATGATCTGGCTGTATCTCAACTGGCTGATCCTGCTGATCGGCGCGCTGGTGTCGTTCTACGTGCAGAACCCGCGCTTCGTCACCCGCTCGGCGCTGCGCCAGACCATCAGCGGCGAACTGCGCGAATGCCTGGCGATGGAAATCATGTACCGCGTCGCCGACGCCTACCACGGCGGCAGCAACGAGTGGGACATCGAGCGGTTGAGCATCGCCCTGAACGTGCCGGCGGACGAGCTTTCCGGCGTCACTGGCCGGCTGGAACGCGCCGGCCTGCTTCTCGTGACCGAAGGGCCGGAGAGCCGCTTCGTGCCCGGGCGCGACATCGACAACATTCCGCTGGAAATGATCCGCGCCGCCGTGCGGCGGGCGGACCCGGTGCTGGATCACGACGAGAGCAACGTGCCGATCAGCGAGGCCGTGCGGGAAATGCGGGAATGCGTCGAGGAAGCGGTGCGCGAACAGCTGGTGGGCATCACGCTGCGGGATGTGGTCAGGAAGAAGCGCTTCCCGCGGTCGGAATGATCAAAGTGCCCGTCCCTGGGCGGTACAGCTCCCCCCTCATCGTGCCCGAGGGTCTCAGAGCACGGCGTGATCGTACTCGTACCAGGCGTCCGGCCGGCCGTCCCTCAGCGCGGCAAGCATCTGCCGGCGGTGCGCCAGCAGGCTGGCATAGACGCGGACCATGGCGCGTGAATGCGAATCGTCGCGGCCTGACATGGCCTCGACGCGTGTTTCAAAATACCTGATGTCGGCGAGGATGTTGGTCTCGGTCAGCCCCGCCTTGATGGCGTTTCCCGCTTCCAGCGGGTCGCGATCGTTGTCACTCATGCTCATGCCTCTCCCATGCATGACGGCGAGGACAATGTACCGGCCGGCCGCCGCGGTTCACAGTGGCCGGTTCTGATTCAGATGTAAGCCGATGCTTACAATCCCGGAGATACGGATGAACATGGAAAACGCGCGCCGCGAGTTTGCGGGCCTGGATGCCGAATGGGCGTACTTCGACAACGCCGGCGGCAGCTTCACGCTCAACCGCGTCATTGATCGCGTGGCCGAATACATGCGCAGCACCCCGGTGCAGCTCGGCGGCGGTTACCCCCTTTCGCAACAGGCCGCGCAGCGGCAGGCCGATGCAGTCCGGCGGCTGGCGGGCTTCATCAACGCCGCCGAGCCACGCGAGATCGTGCTCGGCAGCTCCAGCACCGCACTCACCTGGCAGATTGCCCGCGCCCTGCGTCCCACTCTCAGGGCGGGCGACGAAATCATCATCACCGAGATTGACCATGAAGCGAACCGCAGCCCGTGGCTGTCGCTGGCCGACGCCGGCGTGACGATCCGCACCTGGGAAGTGGACAAGGAGAACTTCGCGCTTTCACTAGAGCAGCTCCAACGGCTGCTCAATGAACGCACGCGGCTGGTAGCCTTTGCACAGGTATCGAACGTGCTCGGGCGCATCGAACCCGCAACAGAGATCGTGCGGCTCGCGCATGCTGCCGGCGCGCGCGTGTTCATCGACGGCGTCGCCCATGCGCCGCACCGGCAGGTGGACGTACAGGCGCTGGGCGCGGATTTCTACGTGATGAGCCTGTACAAGATATTCGGCCCGCACCTCGGCATGCTGCATGGCCGGCTGGATGCGCTGCTCGAACTCGGCAACATCAACCACGCCTTCCTGCCCGCCGACGCGCTGCCCTACAAGCTGCAGCCCGGTGGTGCGAGCTATGAACTTGCCTGGGGAGCGGCGGGCATCGTCGACTACTTCGATGCCTGGCCGAATGCCTTCACCGACATCGCTGCCTTCGAGGCCATGCTGTCGCGCCCGCTGCTCGACTTCCTCTCCACGCATCCACGGGTGGAACTCATCGGACCGGCTGACAGCGATCCTGCCGTGCGCGTGCCCATCATCTCCTTCCGCGCGAAGCACAAGTCATCCCGCGAGATCGTGCAGGCACTGGAAGCGCGCAAGCTCGCCGCCCGGCACGGCAACTTCAACGCCCACGCATTGCTCCACGCCTGTGGCATCGACATCGACGACGGCGTGGTACGCGTGTCCTTCGCGCATTACAACACCATGGAAGAAGTGCAGCGCCTGATTGCGGCGCTCGATGAGGTGTTGTGAGTGAGAGGTGAGAAGGGAGCGAGGGAAAAAGGAGGGAGTTCCTTGCGACGGGGAGAAGGTAGAAGATTCGAAGCTTCTTCTACCTTCTCCCTTCCCGTTCACTCCGCAAAAATCGCCGTCTTCGTCTCGCCCTTCACATCGATGTAGCCGCGATACATTCCCGAGGTGTTGAACGGCATGACGATGTTGCCCTTGCCATCCACGGCAATCACGCCGCCGCCACCGCCCATGTCCTTGAGCTTCTTCATCACCACCTCGTTCGCGGCCTCGGCCAGCGACAGTCCGCCGTAGGCCATGCGCGCGGCGATGTCATGCGCGGCGACGGCGCGGATGAAGTATTCGCCATGTCCGGTGGCGCTGATCGCGGCGGTGGCGTTGTCCGCGTAGGTACCCGCGCCGATGATGGGCACGTCGCCTACGCGCCCGAAACGCTTGTTGGTCATGCCGCCGGTGGAGGTCGCCGCGGCAAGATTGCCGCCGGCATCCAGTGCCACGGCGCCAACGGTGCCGTAGCGGTCCTCGTCGAAGTCCTCGACCACCTGCTCCTCGCCACAGCCGACAACGCCTTCGCGTTTCTGCACCTCGTCAAGCTGGCGGCGGCGCTCGGGCGTCTGGAAATAAGCCGGATCGACCATGGCGATGTTGTGCTGCCGGCCGAAGCTCTCCGCGCCTTCGCCAATGAGCAGCACGTGCGGCGACTGTTCCATCACCAGGCGCGCGAGTTCGATCGGATTCTTCGTCTGCTTGAGCCCCGCGACCGCACCGGCGTTCATCGTGCTGCCGTCCATGATGGCGGCATCGAGCTCATTGATGCCCGCGCAGTTGAACACCGCGCCCTTGCCGGCATTGAACAGCGGCGAGTCTTCCAGCACCTTCACGGCGGCGGTGACGGCATCGAGACTGCTGCCGCCCTCGCGCAGGATCGCGTGTCCCTGCTCCAGCGCCTCGCGCAGCGTGGCGTGGATCGCCTTTTCCTGCTCGGCGGTAAGTTCCTCGCGGCTTATGGTGCCCGCGCCGCCATGCACGGCAATGGCGATGGGTCTGGCGGGCGCGCCCTTTTCCTCGGCCGCGTGCAGCGGCGCGAACGCCACCGCGGTGAGCAATCCAGCAAGTAACAAGCGCATCTTTCCCCTCCTGTTTGCCGCTATTCCCCCGCGACAGTCATCTCTTCGATCAGAATCGAACCGCTGCGAATGTTGCCGCGCGTATCCACGTCGTTGCCCACGGCAACGATGCGCCGGAACATGTCGCGCAAGTTGCCCGCGATGGTGATTTCTTCCACGGGGTGGACGATTGCGCCGTTCTCTACCCAGAACCCCGCTGCGCCGCGCGAATAATCGCCGGTCACCGCATTCACGCCCTGCCCCATGAGCTCGGTGACCAGCAGCCCGCGGTGCAGGCGCTTCAGCATGCCATTGAAGTCATCGCCGCCGGGCTCGAGCAGCACGTTGCGCACGCCGCCTGCATTGCCGGTGCTCTGCAGGCCGAGCCGCCGCGCCGAATAGCTGCCGAGGATGTAACCCTGCACCACGCCCGCCGTGACAAGGTCACGGTTGCGAGTGGCGACGCCTTCCTCATCGAAGGGCGCACTGCCTGGCCCCTTCCGCAAATGCGGTTCCTCGAGGATGCGCACGAAATCAGGGAACACCTGCCGGCCCGCGCACTCATGCAGGAAGGAAGCGCCACGATACTGGGCGGTGCCGCGAATCGCGCCAAGAAAATGCCCGACCAGGCCTTTCGCGGTCTCGGGCGCGAACAGCACCGGCACGCGCATGGTGGAAAGGCGCTTGGCGCCAAGGCGGCGCAGGGTGCGCTCGGCGGCGCGACGGCCGATGGCTTCCGGCGCTTCGACGGCCTGCGGGTCGCGCGCCGAGGAATACCAGTAATCACGCTGCATGCCGCCGTCGTCGCTCGCCAGCACCGTGCAGGAAATGCCATGACTGGTGCCGCGGTTGCTGCCGATGAAGCCATGCGAGTTGCCATAAACCCGCAGGCCGGCATGCGAGCTGAAGGACGCGCCATCCGAATTGGTGATGCGCGCATCGTAGTCGCGCGCCGCCGCCTCGCAGCGCTGCGCGATGGCAATGGCCTCTTCCAGCTCGAACTGCCACGGATGCCACAGGTCGAGCTCGGGAAACTCGGTGGCCATCAGCTCAGCGTCGGCCAGGCCCGCGGCGGGATCCTCGGCGGTGAACTGCGCGATCGCACAGGCGGCGGCCACCGCTTCGCGGATCGCATCGGCATCGAGATTGGCCGTGCTGGCACTGCCCTTGCGCTTGCCGAAATACACGGTAATGCCCAGGCCGCGATCGCGGCTGCGCTCCAGCGTTTCCACCTCGCCGAGACGCACGTTGATTTCCAGCCCGCTGCCGAGCGTCGCGGAAGCCTCTGCCTGGGTGGCGCCGAGGCGCTGTGCCTCGCGTACGGCAAGCTGGACGCGCTCGCGCAGCTCGTCTTCGCCGTCGAGAAACTCCGCTATCTGTGTCTGCATCGAATGATCCGGTGAGGGTTCAGGTGCGATAAGCTCCGCATTCTACCCGCATCGCAACCGCATTCCACAGGACGAGTCATGTACGAAGACGAGGACGAGCGCCCCTCGCGCAGCGCGCGCAAACGCGAAGCGGATGAAATTCACGCGCTCGGCGAACGGCTGGCGACATTGCCGGATTCCACGCTGGAGCAGCTCGCGCTTTCCGCCGAGCTGCTTGACGCCCTGCGCCTGGTCCGCCGGCTTTCCAACCAGCGGGGCGCGCAGCGCCGCCAGAAGCTGTTCGTCGCCAAGCTGCTGCGCAATCATGACGTGGACAATATCCGCAGCCTGCTGGCCGCGCAGGACCGGGCGGCGGAAACCGAGCGGCGCGAATTCCATGAAATCGAGCGCTGGCGGGACCGGCTGCTGGAAGAAGGCATGCCCGCGCTGGAGGAATTCTTCACGCGCTACCCTCGCGCCGACCGGCAGCGCCTGCGCCAGCTGCTCACCGCCGCGGCAAGGGAGCGTGCCCAGGGCCAGCCGCCGCGCCGCCAGCGGGAGCTTTTCCGCGAACTGCGGGCAGGAATGCAGGACGAGGGTTGAGCCGCCCGCAGGGACAGGTAAACTACGCGGATGAAAGCACTTGTCGGCGTCATCATGGGCTCGAAATCGGACTGGGACACCCTCCAGCACGCGGTTTCGATGCTCGAATCCCTGAACATCCCGTACGAATGCCGCGTGGTGTCCGCGCACCGCACGCCGGACCTGCTGTTCGAGTACGCGGAAACGGCACGGGAGCGCGGGTTGAAGGTGATCATCGCGGGCGCAGGCGGCGCCGCCCACCTGCCCGGCATGGTGGCCGCCAAGACCTCGCTGCCGGTGCTCGGCGTGCCAGTGCAGTCCAAGGCGCTGAATGGCATGGATTCGCTGCTTTCCATCGTGCAGATGCCGGCCGGCGTGCCGGTAGGAACGATGGCGATCGGCCGTGCGGGCGCCACCAACGCCGCGCTGCTCGCGGCCTCGATATTGTCAAACGAGCATGAAGACATTCGCGCGGCGCTGGACGAATTCCGCCGCAGCCAGACCGAAACCGTTCTGGCAAACCCCGATCCCCGCGACTGAAATCCCGGACCATACTGCCGGTTCGTCCGGCCAGGCTCATTCATTTCCCTGAAACCATGAGCGCAGAAAACGCAAAACGTGTTGGCATTGTCGGCGCCGGCCAGCTCGGCCGCATGCTGGCCCTCGCGGGCTATCCGCTGGGCCTGCGCTTCGTCTTCCTCGACAAGAGCAAGGACGCCCCCGGCGGGCAGGTGGGCGAGATCATCCTCGGCGAGTTCGGGGACGCGGAAAAGCTGCGCGAGCTTTCCGAGCACGTGGACGTGGTCACCTTCGACGTCGAGAACGTGCCGGTGGAGGCGGTGCGCGAAGGCGTGACCAGGCCGTTCCGCCCCAGCGTCGACCTCCTGGAAAAAGCCCAGGACCGTTTGCTGGAAAAGCAGCTGTTCCAGTCGCTGGACATCCCGACCCCGCCGTTTGCGCCCGTCGACAGCCTCGCCGACCTGCGCGCGGCAGTGGAAGAAATCGGCCTGCCCGCCGTGCTCAAGACCCGCCGCCTCGGCTACGACGGCAAGGGCCAGCGCGTGCTGCGCGAGGGAGCGGACCTCGAGCCCGCGTTCAAGGAACTCGGCAGCGTGCCGCTGATCCTGGAAGGATTCGTCAACTTCGAGCGCGAAGTCTCCATCATTGGCGTGCGCAGCGTGAGCGGCGAGGCGCGCTTCTACCCGCTGTCCGAGAACACGCATCGTGAAGGCATCCTGCGCTACTCAGTCGCGCCCTTCGAGGACCGCACCCTGCAGGGGCTTGCGGAGCGGCACATCGAGCGCCTGCTGAACACCTTCGATTACGCCGGCGTGCTCACCATCGAATTCTTCGTCGCCGACGGCAAGCTGATCGCCAACGAGATCGCCCCGCGTGTTCACAACTCCGGCCACTGGACCATCGAAGGCGCCGTGACCAGCCAGTTCGAGAACCACATCCGCGCCATCCTCGACCTGCCGCTCGGCGACACCACGCCCATGGGCCACTCCGCCATGGTGAACTTCATCGGCACCATGCCGGCCGTGGAAGACGTTCTCGACATCCCCGGCGCGCACTACCACAGCTACGGCAAGGAGCCCCGCCCCGGCCGCAAGCTCGGCCACGCCACACTCACTAGTCAAAGCCGCACAGAACTCATGATGAGGCTTGAGCATTTGCTGAATCTCGCAGCCGAATAACCCCATTCAATAAGAGTTAGACTCACACCTGCGCAAATTTAGGTTCTCGGCTTGCCAGTATGTTGAATCACAATGAATTCCCCGTCCTCGTCTTGCCAAATTTTTTCGTCGCGGGACAAGGCGGAGTTATCTTTGGGAACGGCAAGAGCCTGGCTCCTCAAATTCTTAACAAATATAAAACGAGGCATCTTTAGAAGCTCTTCCGCTTTTTGGATTACAGGATTCAAGGGATACCGGATTCCGAATTGCGTCTCTTGACCAGTAATGCCGAGGCAACCCTCGCGGAGGCGCAGCAGAAACCCGGTCAGAGTCGTCGGCTTCACATCATTGGACGAAGTCGTACAACACTTCTGTGCTCGCACAGATTCGGATATTGGTTTATGCCTATGCTCAACATGCTTCACCGTTCCCGACTCATGGTCGACAACTTCTTCTTGCCTCTTCGACCGTGCGGCACCCTCCATTAGCTTGAAATCGGAGCTCACGACCATCGCTTCTTGCACCACCGGCTCTAGCTTGCGGGGTTGCCGTCTGCATCGTGTTCTTTTGGCGTTCACACCCTCTGTTGGCTGCCTGATCGATTTCGAAGCGACCGCCTCGGCCGACATCGTGGCCGAGACACGGGCTTCTTCGACTCGCGGTGCTTCCTCAAATGGCGACTCCCCCGGTAGGAAGAACGTGGCCTGGACCGGAGTCGGCGCCGGCTCGGCGTTGTCATAGAAGAGCTCCACTGAGTTGAGGCGGAGCACATAAAGAACCGTGTTCCCCAACATAGCCGGACTCATGCGCCAGTACCTCGCCCCAATCCCCGCACCGTTCTGGTTGAATGGACGGCAAGCCAGCTCCTGCTCGAATAAAATATCAGCGAGAGTGTCCGGGTTACGAGGAATACCGGGCACATTGTCCTTGCTGAGCAGGGCCGATATGTCGGCTACGGCGGGTCGCCAAACAATATGCACACCCTCAGGCGTCACCCAGACCTTCGAGTCTGGTTGATTTACGGTCCATTCTTCACGGAGGAGCCGACGCATAGCGTCGCAAACGAACCTAGCAACGGGCACGGCGATCCCATCCCCGCCAAGGAGCTCCCTGCGCTTCATCAGGTCTTGCTCTACGCTATCGCTATCAGCACGCTTAACCAGGCTGTTAACAAGGGTTGCTTGTCGGCTGATTGGGGCGCCTATCAAGCACTGCATATAGGCAGCTCTCATATCCACATCAAGGCACTCGAGCGCCTTCGGCGAGATGATGTGGTGATCGACGTACTTATTAAAGCTCTCGGATAACCCATCCCGTCCTTCTAGCCAATTCACGAAGTATCGATCAATGTGATTGCGCTTCAGCCAAGCGAGCAGCGGTTCGTTTATCGGACTCCAGGTGAGGGAGCCGTCAAAGTTGGTTACACGGATATTGGTAGCGGCCCTGCCAATGTCGTGGCAGATCGCGATGAGGAAAACCAGATAGCGCCATCGTTGCTCCCGGCGGTAGCAACGCTCGCCAGAGTCCTGACCTGTAAAGACCACGCCACGCGAACTTAAGACTGCCCAATGCGCGACCTCTAGACCATGACGGAACATACCACTGGCGCAGGAATGATGATGCGCTTTAGTCGCCGGCAGGTGATGAACGAATTCGGCGAAGTTCCTAATGACCGGAATCACCAACTCGTTGCTTACGGATTCTCGCAAGCCGATCACGTTGACGATTCTTCTGATCAGCATTTTCTGACTTTCCAGCAGTTCATCTACGTCTGTAGCTGGAAACCCACGGGCATAAGGAGGATATCGGGGAACTTCCTCAAACGCGTCCCTTGTAGTCGGCTTAGTCTGGCTCTTGGAAGAAAACAGCCTGGTTAGAAACTTGATCATGGGCGACAGACCTACAAAAGGTGATGATGAGCAGCATGGTGCCATCCAAAATGTCGCCCTAACGCACGAAAGGTGGCTCCTAAAGTGCACCTTTTTCGAATCTTTCCTAGTTTTTGGGACGTACGCACCATAAATCTCCAGTACTTGCCGTTAGTGAAGCACCCCCCAAAAGGCATTTTTTACTGCACCTCTTTGGACTTCCCCCGGTTCTGTAGACAGCTAATTGATAACATTGAGTCTACAGGAGGAAGTCATGTCCCGAACCCGCTACACGGCCGAGTTCAAGGCCGAAGCCCTCAAGCAAGTGGTTGATCGCGGCTACTCCGTCGCGGATGTATCCGAGCGCCTTGGCGTGTCCATGCACAGTCTGTATGCGTGGCTGCGGGCCGCCGGTAACAGCCGCGAGCAACGCAAGGCCGACGACCTGGAAGCGCTACGCCGCGAGAACGTTCGCCTGAAGAGCGAGCTGGCACGTTCCGAAGAGGAGCGCGCGATCCTAAAAAAGGCCGCCGCGTACTTTGCCAAAGAGTCCGGGTAAGGTACGCGTTCATTCGGGATCACCGATCCGAGTTCCGCGTGTCGGTGATGTGCCGGGTGCTGAAGGTCCAGCGTAGCGGGTTTTACGCCTGGCTGAAGGTGCCGTTGTCGGCGCGGGCGCGGGAAGATGCGCGATTGGTGAACCGCATTCGCCACTTCTATCACGCGAGCCAGGGCAGCTACGGCAGGCCGCGGATATTCACTGACTTGCGCGAAGACGGCGAGACCTGCGGCAAGCATCGCGTGGCGCGCCTCATGCGCGAGCACAAGCTACGGGCGTTGCGAACGTACAAGTCGCCGCGTTATCGCTACGGCAAGCCGGACCGGCTGTCACCGAACACACTGGATCGGCAGTTCACGGTTGAACAGCCGGACACGGTCTGGGTGACCGACATTACCTACATCCGGACATGGGAAGGCTGGCTTTATCTCGCCGTGGTGCTTGATCTGTACTCGCGGGCTGTGATCGGCTGGTCAATGAAGGCGACGCTCAGCCGCGACATCGTCCTCGATGCGCTGCTGATGGCCGTGTGGCGACGCCGGCCGAAGCACAACGTGCTGGTTCACTCCGATCAAGGCAGCCAGTACGGCAGTGACGATTGGCGACGGTTCTGCAAGGAGCACAACCTGGAACCAAGCATGAGCCGCCGCGGCAACTGCTGGGACAATGCCGTTGCTGAGAGCTTCTTCAGCAACCTGAAGAAGGAACGGATCAAGCGAACGATCTACCGAACGCGTGATGATGCGCGTGCCGACGTGTTCGACTACATCGAAGTTTTCTACAATCGGACACGGCGTCACAGCCACATCGGCATGCAAAGCCCCTACGCCTTCGAGCAAGCCTCAAAGGCCGGGCGATGAGTGTCTACGAAATCGGGGGAAGTCCA
>JAJUFS010000105.1 GCA_029263725.1 Gammaproteobacteria bacterium
CCACCTGTTCGGCGGCCTCGCCACGCTGGTGCTGATGTGGCTGCTTTGGCTGCGGCACCGCGGCGCGCTCAAGCTCAACAACGATGATCGCCACCAGGGCCTGCGCAGGTTCGCGCTCGCCGCCATCGCCGTGCTGCTGCTACAGATCTTCCTCGGCGGCTGGACCAGCACGAATTACGCCGCGCTGGCCTGCCCGGATTTCCCGACCTGCCAGACGCAATGGTTGCCGGAGATGGACTTCGGCGAGGCGTTCGTGCTGTGGCGTGGCCTTGGAATCGACTATGAAGGCGGCGTGCTCGACAACGCGGCGCGGGTGGCGATCCATTTCTCGCATCGCATCGGCGCCATCCTGGTGCTGCTGGTGGTCGGCAGCCTGGTGCTTAGCCTGCGCCGGCGAACGAAAGCCGCGGCGCATCCCGATGACGCGAAACTGCGGATGCTGGGCGCAGTGGTCGGCGTGCTGCTCATCGGCCAGGTCCTGCTCGGCATCGCCACCGTGAAGCTGGCGCTGCCGCTGGGACTCGCGGTCGCCCACAACGGCGGCGCGGCCCTGCTGCTCGCCTCGCTGGTGACGCTGGGTTACGCTCTCTGGCCCCGGAAGGAAACCGCGTGACTGTGACCATGAGCACCGACGGCCTGTGGCGGCGTTGCAACGACTACCTGGAACTGACCAAGCCGCGGGTGGTGACGCTGATTGTCTTCACCGCGATCGTCGGCATGCTGCTCGCGGTGCCGGGCATGGTGCCGCTTGACCGCTTCGTCTTTGGTCTCGCCGGCATCTGGCTGGCGGCTGCCTCCGCCGCCGCGCTGAACCACCTCATCGACCGCCGCGCCGATGCGGAAATGCATCGCACCAGGAACCGGCCGCTGCCCACAGGGCACGTGACCGAACGCGGTGCGTTGGTCTTCGCGCTGCTGCTCGGCATTGTTTCCATGGTGATGCTGTGGTTCCTGGTCAATCCGCTCACCGCGGTGCTGACCTTCCTGTCGCTGATCGGTTACGCGGTGGTCTACACGGTGTTCCTGAAGCGTGCCACGCCGCAGAACATCGTCATCGGCGGTGCGGCCGGCGCGGCGCCACCGGTGCTCGGCTGGACCGCGATCACCGGCGAGCTTTCGCCGGAACCACTGCTGCTGTTCCTGATCATCTTCGTCTGGACGCCGCCGCATTTCTGGGCGCTCGCCATTCATCGCCGCGAGGAATACGCCCGGGTCAACATCCCGATGCTGCCGGTCACGCACGGCGTCGCCTTCACGCGCCTGCAGATCATCCTCTACACCGTGCTGCTGATCGTGGTGAGCGTGCTGCCGTATCTCATCGGCATGAGCGGGCCGGTGTACCTCGCCGGCGCGCTGATTCTCGGCGGCATCTTCCTGTACTACACGGTGGCGATGCGTTTCCGCGATGACGAGCGCCTGCCGCTGAAAACCTTCGGTTACTCGATCACCTACCTGTTCGGCCTGTTCCTCTTCCTGCTGATCGATCATTACATTCCGTTGATCAGCGCATGAAAAAGCCCGGCGATGCCGGGCTTTTTCATGATCAACCGCAAGCGTTTCAGGCAGCGAGCATGTTCTGCAGCTTCTTCATGCCATTGCTTTCGATCTGGCGGATGCGCTCGGCGGAGACGCCGTACTCGTCGGCCAGTTCCTGCAGCGTGGCCTTGGGTTCGACCAGCCAGCGGCGTTCCAGGATGTCGCGGCTACGGGCATCCAGCGTGCGCAGCGCCGCGGCCAGGCGCTCCTCGCCCTTGCTTTCCCAGTCGTCCGCCTCGATGCGCGCGGCGGGATCGGCGTTCGGGTCAGGCAGGTAGCCGGCCGGCGAGAAGGTGCGGTCCTCGTCGCTTTCGTCCAACGGGCCGTCGAAGGCCATGTCCTGGCCGGAAAGGCGCGATTCCATTTCCAGGACTTCCGCGGTGGTGACGCCGAGTTCCTCGGCCACCGTCTCGACTTCCTGCTGGCTGAACCAGCCGAGGCGCTTCTTCGCCTTGCGAAGATTGAAGAACAGCTTGCGCTGCGCCTTGGTGGTCGCCACCTTGACGATGCGCCAGTTGCGCAGGATGTATTCGTGGATCTCGGCCTTGATCCAGTGCACCGCGAAGGACACCAGGCGCACGCCGACCTCGGGGTCGAAGCGCTTGACGGCCTTCATCAGCCCGACGTTGCCTTCCTGGATCAGGTCGGCGAGCGGCAGGCCGTAGCCCTGGTAACCGCGTGCGACATGCACGACGAAGCGCAGGTGCGCAAGAATCAGCGAGCGGGCCGCATCGAGGTCGTTGTCCTCGCGCAGCCGTACGGCGAGGGCCCGTTCTTCTTCGGCCTCCAGCATGGGGATGCTGTAGACAGCGCGCATGTAGGCATCCAGGCTTCCTACCGGACCCGCCAGCGCGAGGTCACGCGATACCGTTGCAAGCTCTGTGCTCATGCAATACCCCGTTTGACAATAATTAGCACTCTACTCATCTGAGTGCTAAATCTAGCGCAAAGGGCAGGGGGGGGTAAAGCCGGCACAAACCGGCAAAGGCATGCAATTACGGGACTTTATTCAGGCTCGATGTCGGCAAGATGCTGACTTGCGGCCACCATGGCGCCCAGCCAGCCGAGCAGGGCGCCCGCCCCGAGAACGGCGAGTCCCCCGTTGAACCCTAGCCCCTCCAGCCGGAAACCGCTGCCGTAGAGCCCGGCCAGGCGGCTGACCGGTTCGTGCATCAGCAGCAGGGCGATGCCGGTCAACAGCCAGGCCATCACCCCGCCGCCCGCGCCGTACCAGAAGCCCATGTAGAGGAACGGGCGACGCACAAAGGCGTCGGTGCCCCCGACCAGCTTGGTGACGACGATTTCCTCGCGGCGGTTCTGGATGTCGAGGCGGATGGTGTTGCCGACCACGATCACCACCGCCACGCCGAACATCCCCGCGAGCACCAGGATGCCGCGGTTGATGATCTCGAGGATGGCGTTGAGCCGCTGCAGCCACTCCGAGTCCAGCTGCACGATTTCCGTTTCCGGGAAGCCGGCAAGTGCCGTCCGAAGCGCATCCACCGCGGCGCCGTCGGCGCTGGCGGGTGTGACCACCAGCACGGCCGGCAGCGGGTTGTCCTCCAGCGCGTCGATGGCGTCGCCGAAACCCGAAAGCGCCTTGAACTCGGCCAGCGCCTGCTCGGCGGAAATCACCGTGACGTTGGCCACGTCTTCGCGCCGCCGCAGCACGTCGGCGAGCGCATCCCGCTGGTTGTCGGTGACGTTGCGCTGCAGAAACACGGAAATGCGCGCCGCGCCTTCCAGCGAGCTGGAAATCGCCCGGGTGTTCTGGATCAGCACGTGCAGGCCTGCGGGCAGGGCGAGCGCGATGCCGATCACCGTCACGGAAAGCAGCGACGATACCGGCCGGCGGTACAGGCGGCCCAGCGTGGAGACCATCACCTGGGCGTGGCGGGTCAGCCAGCGGATGGGGCCAAATTTCGGGCCATCGGCGCGGCGATGCCGGATGCGGTCGGCGGTGGTGCTCATTGCTGCGCTCCTCCGGTATACGCGAGGTGCGGCGCGACCAGGCGGCCGTGCCTGAGGCTGATGACCCGGTGGCCCAGCTGCCGGATCAGTTCGTGGTCGTGACTGGCGATCAGCACGGTGACGCCGACCTGGTTGAAGCGTTCGAACAGCCGCATGATTTCCAGCGACAGCTCAGGGTCGAGGTTGCCGGTGGGTTCGTCGGCGATCAGCAGCGGCGGCTTGTTGACCACAGCGCGGGCGATGCCGACGCGCTGCTGTTCGCCACCGGACAGCGTCACCGGCATGGCGCGTTCCTTGTCCAGCAGGCCGACCTGGTCCAGCGCGGCGCGCACCCGGCGGCCAATCTCGCGATGGCTGTGACCGGCGATGATCAGTGGCAGCGCGACGTTGTCGAACACCGTGCGGTCGGTGAGCAGCTTGTGATCCTGAAAGATCACGCCCACCTGCCGGCGAAAGTACGGGATACGGCGGCGCTTCATCGGCCCGATGTTCTGACCGTTGACGATCACCGTGCCCCGCGTCGGCCGTTCCAGCAGCGCGATCAGTTTCAGCAGCGTGCTCTTGCCCGCGCCGGAATGCCCGGTCAGGAACACCATCTCGCCGGGCTCAATGTGCAGGCTGAGCCCGGACAGGGCCTGGTGGCCGCCGGGGTAGGACTTGCTGACGCGGTCGAAGGTGATCATTCGGGCTGCTCGTCGGCGGCGATGAGGGCGTCCACGAAGGCTTCGGCGCTGAAGGGCGCGAGGTCCTCGACCTTCTCGCCGATGCCGATGTAGCGGATAGGGATGCCGAGCCGCTCTCCCAGTGCGAACAGGATGCCGCCCTTGGCGCTGCCGTCCAGCTTGGTGATCGCAAGGCCGCTCACGCCCACCGCGTCATGAAACTGCTGGGCCTGATTGAGCGCGTTCTGCCCGGTGGTGGCGTCCAGCACCAGCAGCGTCTCGTGTGGCGCGCCGGGATGCAGCTTCTCGATCACGCGGCGCACCTTGCGCAGCTCTTCCATCAGGCCCGCCTGGGTGTGCAGCCGGCCGGCGGTGTCGATGATCAGCACGTCCACACCTCGGGCCCTGGCGGTCTGCACCGCGTCGTGCACCACGGCGGCGGGATCTGCGCCATGGCGCTGCGCGATAACGGGCACGCCGTTGCGCTCGCCCCAGACCTGCAGCTGCTCGATGGCGGCAGCGCGGAAGGTGTCGCCCGCGGCCAGCATCACCGAGCGGCCGGCGTCCTTCAGCTGCCGCGCCAGCTTGCCGATGGTGGTGGTCTTGCCGACGCCATTCACGCCGGTCATCAAAAGCACGAAGGGCGTCTCCGGCGCCTCGAAGCCGAGCGGCTCTTCCAGCGGGGCGAGGATTTCCAGCAGGATGCTCTTCAGCGCCCGCTGCAGGGCGGCGAAGTCATCGACTTCCTTGCGGGAAATCTTCTTTTCCAGCGCCTTGACGATGCGCGTGGTCGCTTCCATGCCCACGTCGGCGGTGAGCAGCCGGGTCTCCAGCTCGTCCAGGGTGTCGTCGTCGATCTTGCGGCCGGCGATCAGCTCGCCGATGTCCCTGGTCAGCCAGGAGTCGCCGCGGTTCAGGCGCGCGCGCAGGCGGGCGAACAGGCCGGGTTGCGAGGAATTCTTCTCGTTCATCTCGGACAGGAAACAGGCAGTGGCGGGGAATCGTACCACTTGTGACGCCGGGTTTCCGGGAAGCGGGCGCGGGAACGCAGGCAAAAAAGAAGGCGGCCAAGGCCGCCTTCTCACTTGTTGTTATTGTCCCCCCTCTCAGGGGTTGCGCCCGAAGGCGCTTGTTATTGTTGTTGATGCTTATTCCTGCGGGACGATCACCGAGGGATCAACGCTGCCCACGGGGAGCACGGCGCCGCCCGTCGAGATGAACGCCGCCATCTCGGTCTGCATTTCCTGCGTGACTGCTGCCGAAGCGGCCGGGTTCAGGATCGAGCCATGGTCGCCTGCGCTGAACTGCACCCAGGCATCCAGGCCGGCGCCCATGTGATTGCCCGGGCCGTACCTGGTCAGGCCCATGGCCTCGCCCAGGCGATCCGTTGCCGAGTTCGGCACAACCTGGTCGGGGCTGGACCCGGCGCCACCCACCACTTCCAGCAGCAGCGTGTTGGTGTTGGCTGCAGCGGCCGCGGCATAGTTGACCGGATCGGCGTCCTCGACGAGCGTCTGCGCGTTGCGGAAGAACTCGTCTAAGAAGCGCATGCCCTCCGTCAGGCCGTTCTCGGCCAGGCCGTCGCGTACCTGCGGGTAGATGCTCTCGGAGTCGAGAATCAGTTCGGCGATGCCGCCCCCGGGCATGGCCAGCACGGAGGCCACGGTCGGATCGGCGGTCGCGCCAAGGAACACCGTGCCGGTGATGCCGCCCAGCGAGTGACCGACGAAGCTGACCGGCAGGCCGGCGAAATCCGGGCCGCTCGCACCGCCATCGAGCGCGAAGTTGTAGTCGATGTTCGGAATGCTGGCGACCAGGTTCATCAGGTTCACCGCGCCCTGGCGGATCGCATCACGCGCGGTGATCGGGCTTTCCAGGTTGATGAAGTAGGCGCCCGAGGAGTCGATCTTGCCGTCGCCATCCACGTCCAGGTTCAGTGTCTGCTCGGTCAGCACCGCGCCGTCGGCGATGGCACCCGCGAGCGCCACGTAGAGGTCCTTCTCGGCGCTGGCGAACATCGGGTTGTTGCTGTCCACCAGGCCGTGCAGCGGCAGGTCGATGGCAATCGCCGCCTGGCAGGCCTGGGCCAGCGCACTGGCAGCCGGCAGCATGTGGGTGCGGTCGCCGGTGATGCCGTGCTGGAAGATGGTCACGCCAGCGATCATGCCGCTGCAAGCGGCGTTGTCGGCGTGCGCGTTGGGCACGGCCAGCAGCACGGGGACGGCAAGCGTCGCCTTCTGTTCCGGCAGCGGGCAGTAGGCCGTGGTGGACGCCGAGGCTTCCTGAATCAGCTCGGCGCCGATGGCGGCATCGCAGGATGCCGCAACCGGGGTCCAGAAGCCCGACAGCGGGTTTTCGACGTCGGAGTAATACGGCAGGTTGATGACGCCAGCGTAGACGTCGGCGTTCAGGCCGATGTCCGGCGTGCCGTCCTCGTTGAGGTCGGAGGCCGGCATCAGCAGCTCGCCCGCGGTGCGAATACCCTCAGCCGGGTTCTCCGGGTTCCGGAGCAGTGGCGCGAAACCCGAGACGCGCGGCTGGATCTGGCCGGCGGCCTGCAGGGCCGCGAAGGAGGCGCCCACCGACTGCGTGGTGAAGGTCCAGGCGGCTACCACGTTTTCGGCGCCGATGGTGCCGTCCACGGCCCCGAGGATGGGCTGGACCATCTGCGCATACAGGGCATTCAGC
>JAJUFS010000159.1 GCA_029263725.1 Gammaproteobacteria bacterium
CCCAGCCGTAGGGCACGCCGAACAGCGACTCGAACAGCTTGGCGCCGGCGACGAAGCCGGAGCTGGTGTAGAGCGTGAAGAAGAACAGCACGAAGGCGCCGGCGATCAGCCGCAGCACGCGCGTATCGTCCGCGAAGCGGCACTCGAAGTAATCCGGCATGGTAAGCGCGTCGCCGAGCTTCTCGGTCGCCTCGCGCAGCCGCCGCGCCACCACTTTCCAGTTGAAATAGGTGCCGGCGAGCAGGCCCGCCACCATCCAGCCTGCTTCCATGCCGGCGAGGTAGGCAAAGCCGGGCAGGCCCATCAGCAGCCAGCCGCTCATGTCGGAGGCCTGCGCTGCCATGGCCGTGAACCAGCTGTTCAGCGAGCGGCCGCCGAGGATGAAGTCGGAAAGATTGCGGGTGCGGCGATAGGCGATCCACGCCAGCAACAGGATGACGCCGAGATAGACCGCGAAGGTCCCGGCGATGTAGGGATTGTTTTCGATCATCGAGGCCCCGGTGTGCCGTGTTTCTTATGATGGGGCGAGACTACGCCACAGCGGCGGGAGCGATGCAAGCGCCGGGCATGGCGGAAGGAAGGAGGTCGAACCCGCGGCGGGAATCCCGCCGCAGGCTCTCCTTTGCGAACTTGCGTTCGCTCTTGCGGCTTTTCCGGTGAACGCCGCCCTTGCGCAGCAAGGGGTTGGCGGCCGCCGTCCAGTTCCGCAAGGCCGGTTTGTCACGACGTGACATGCGCGCCTCCTCGGTAGAACGGGGCGCGCAGTCTAGCAGAGCCGTTACTGGAAGATCGCTTCCAGGCGATCGAGGTCGTTGATGACGCGGAACTTGCCCCCGCCCGCCTCGACCCGCTGCTTCCACTCGTCGAGCCGCGACATGTACTTGCGCGGATCGACGTTGTCGCTGCGCAGCTTGGTGACGTTCACGGCGATCACCTCGACGCCGTCCAGCGACAGCGGGATGTCGCGCACGTAACCGCGCGCGAGATCCTCTTCCATGTCGGAAAAGATCAGCACCGTGCGCCGCCCGACCGGCTGCTCGCGCAGGAACTCCACCGCCTGCAGCACGCCGCCGGTGATGTCGGTGTGCGCGCTGCTGCGGGTGTCCTTCACGAACGCCGCCACCGCCTCCTGGAAGGCGCGCTTCTGCTGGTTGGCGGCGCTCGGGCGGTCGTCGAAGGTGACCTTGGCGACGATGTTCTTCTCGGTGAAGCTCGCCGTGTCGATGCGCGCCACCGCGAAGGCGTCACCCGACTCCATGCGCGTCAACGCGTAGCTGATGATCTGCTGCGCCTTGTCGAGCTCCTGCGTGTAGGTGCCGGAGGTGTCGATCAGCATGTACAGGCCGCGGTTCGAGGAAGCCGCGCCTTCGCTGCAGCCCGTCAGCACCAGGCAGGCGGAAAGGACCAGGATTCTCCACATGACTACGCCCTCCCTTCGGCCGCGCGGGCGCCGCCGCGCATGGCCATCACGCGGCCTTCGATCCACAGCGGCAGGAAGATCACCACGTCATATACGTACACCAGCGAGCGCGCCAGGCCGCGGATCGCCGAGGCCAGCACGCGCAGCAGCGTCGCGACCAGCTTGAGCACCGCGCCGGCCAGCACGCCGAGCACCGTGCGCAGCGAGTGGATGAAGCTTTCCAGCGGAATCGCCACGAAGGTGAGCGCGAACGGCAGGATGAAGCCCATGCCCATCTGCGCCGCCGTGGTGATCCACAGGAAACGCGGCTCGGCAAGCGCCGCCGTCTCGCCGCGCAGCATGGCACTGGTGGCGAGCTCGTCCTGCACCAGGATCTCGCGCATGAAGGCGAGCCCGGCCTCTACGGAGGCCAGTGCGGTCAGGAAGAACAGCGTGATCCAGATCATGCGCACGCGCATGCGGTCATCCAGCGCCGCGATCACCGGGAACAGCCGCGTGATGCGCAGCGATTCCATCAGGAACAGGCCCATGGAAATCTCCACCAGGATGATCACCAGCGCGGCGATGTCGGCGATCTTCATGCCGCCGATCATGTTGGTGCCGCCGACCATCTCCGCCATCGGGCGCGCGATCAGGTTGAAGTTGATGATGGCGCCGCCGACGGCAATCGCCAGCACGAACATGGACACGAAGAACTGCGACAGCGACGAGGCGGAGAGCTTGCGCAGCGCCGAGTCGGAGCCGCGGTTGATCTCCTCGTAGTCGTCCATGTGCCGGTCGATGGCGACCGCGCGGTCGAGCAGCCGGCTGAGCTTCTTGTCGAAGCTGCCGATGTTCTCCAGCAGCGCACGCCAGTGCGGCAGCGCCCGCTTCAGCAGCGCATGACGCTCGCGGGAGTTCTTGCGGTACTCGGTGAGCGCCTGCTCCTCGATCTTCTTCAGCGAGCCGTGCATGTCTTCCAGCACGCGGGCGACCGTCGCATCCGCCTTGGGGATGTCCGCGACCGCCTGCACGGCCTTGACCCAGCCCGGCGGCGCCGGCGGGACTTCGCGCGAACGCTCGTAATCTTCTTCTATGGCGGTGATGGATTCGCTGAGGCGCCGGTGCATGGCGGGGAAATCCGCCAGCTCCTTCTTCACCGCGGTCTGCACGCGCTCGAACTCGCGCTCGATGGCGCGCTCGGCGGCCTCGCGGCCCTGGGCGAGCAGCACCTCGCGGTTGCGCACGGCGAGCTGGCGCTCGGCGCGCACGGTGGCGGAGGACGCCAGCCGCAGGGCGCGGTAGAAGGTGTTGCCGGCGGCGAGCAGCGCGGCGCGCGCCGTGGCGCGGGCGAAGTACAGCGCCAGCACCGCCAGCAGGATCATCAGCAACAGCGAAAGACCGGAAACCGGTGTATCGAATGACCAGGACATGAGACTACCCCTCCCATCGGAACAGGTTGACCCTATTCCCAAAACGGGGCGCCATCCGTCGACGCGGTCACATTAGGGGGATTTCACCCAGTTTTGCGGTTTCGGCTGCGAAGGGCATCACAGCAAAGGGCGCCCCGGAAAGCCTTCCGGGGCGCGGCTTTTTTCAGCGGCCGGGGCGGAAACGCTTGTGGGTGATCTTCATTTCCGTCACCGGGCCGTATTTCGCCGCCGTCTCGCGGATCTCCTCGGCCTTGCCGATCAGCACGAAGACCAGGTCCTCGCCGCGCGGGTAGACCCGCTGGATCACGGCGCGGGCTTCCTCGACGCCGACCTGGCCGGCGCGCTCGGCGTAGCCGTCGATCCACTCGCGCCCGAGGCCGTGGAAGCTGAGCTCCGCGAGCTGGGCCGCCAGCGCGGCATTGGTTTCCAGCCGCGGCGGGAACTGGCCGAGCACGTAGGAGCGCGCCGAGGCGAGCTGCTCCTCGGTCAGGCCCTCGGCGTGCAGGCGCTCGAGCACGTTGAGGGCGAGATCGATGGCCTCGCCGGTGGTCTCGTTGCGGGTGAACGAGGTGATCGCCACCGAGCCGGGCTGGCTGTAGAGGGCGAGCCGCGAGCCCGCGCCGTAGGTGAGGCCGGATTCGACCCGCAGCGCAGTGTTCAGCATGGAGGTGAAGCGGCCGCCGAACACGGTGTTGACGAGGTCCAGCGCCGCCTTGTCCGGGTCGCCCTGGGCCACGCCGACGTTGCCGATGA
>JAJUFS010000148.1 GCA_029263725.1 Gammaproteobacteria bacterium
ACATGGCGGAGATCACGCGACTCGGGCATCGCAAGGGCTGCGTGGTCGGCTTCGATCTCGCCCACGCAACCGGCAACCTGGTCATGCAGCTGCATGACTGGGACGTGGATTTCGCCGTCTGGTGCAATTACAAGTACATGAACTCGGGCCCCGGCGCGGTGGCCGGCTGCTTCGTGCACGAGCGCCATCATCGCGCCGAGCTGCCGCGCTTCGCCGGCTGGTGGGGTCACGACAAGGCCACCCGCTTCCGCATGGGACCGCATTTCCAGCCGATCGCGAGCGCAGAAGGCTGGCAGCTTTCCAATCCGCCGATCCTGGCGCTCGCGCCCATCCTCGCTTCGCTGGATATCTTTCACGACGCGGGCATGCAACGCTTGCGCGCCAAGTCAGAGCGCCTGACCGGCTATCTCGAGTTCCTGCTGCGCGAGCGGCTGGCACAGGAAATCGAGATCATCACGCCGGCGGAACCTTCCCGCCGCGGCTGCCAGCTGTCGCTGCGCGTCACGTCCGCCTCGCCCATCCAGGGACGCCAGGTGTTCGAGACGCTGGAGAGCAATGGCGTGACCTGCGACTGGCGCGAGCCCGACGTGATCCGCGTCGCGCCGGCGCCGCTGTACAACAGCTTCAGCGACGTCTGGCAGTTCGTCGAGGAACTGGAAACCGCGCTGAAGCGCGGATGACCCGTATCGAATCGCTTCGAGGAGAACAACATGTCCGCCATCGAGAACCGCATCGTCATCTCCGGCGCAGGCCTGGCCGGTTCGCTGCTCGCCATCATGCTGGCGCGCCGTGGCTTCGAGGTGACCGTCTACGAGAAGCGGCTGGACATGCGCACCCACGACATTCCCGCGGGAAGATCCATCAACCTCGCGCTGGCGGCGCGCGGAATTCGCGCACTGGAGCACGCCGGCGTGATGGAACGCGTGCGCGAACTGCTGATTCCCATGCCGGGGCGCATGCTGCATCCGCTCGGCGGCGAGCAGCACCTGCAGCCCTACGGCAGCCGGCCGACGGAAGTGAACTACTCGGTATCCCGCGCCGATCTCAACCGCGCGCTGATGAACGAGGCGGAAGCTACCGGCAAGGTGCGCATACTGTTCGAGCACGAGGTGCAGGACATCGACTTCGCGACGCGCACGCTGAAGGTGCGCAACACCTCGACGCATGACGAGTTCGAGGATCGCGGCCTGCCGGTGCTGGCGGCGGACGGCGCAGCCTCGCCGGTGCGGCATGCGATGGCGCGGCAGCTCGGGATTCGCCACAGCGAGGACATCCTCGACCACGCCTACAAGGAACTGCGCATTCCGCCCACCGAGAGCAACGGCTGGCGCATCGAGAAGAACGCCCTGCACATCTGGCCGCGCGGCGGCTTCATGGTGATCGCGCTGCCGAACCTGGATGGCACCTTCACCTGCACGCTGTTCCTGGCCCGCCAGGGCGAACCCTCCTTCGAGTCGCTGCAGACGCCGGAGGCGCTCCGGGAATTCTTCAACGCGCAGTTCCCCGATCTCGTGCCGCTGCTGCCCGACCTGGAACACGATTTCTTCCACAATCCGCTCGGCATCCTGGGCACGGTGCGCTGCGAGCCCTGGCATCACGAGGACCAGGCGGTACTGATCGGCGACGCCGCCCACGCCGTGGTGCCCTTCCATGGCCAGGGCATGAACGCCGCCTTCGAGGACTGCATCGAGCTCGACCTGCTGATCGAGAAACACGGCAGGGACTGGAAGACGATCTTTGCGGAATACAGCAAGGCGAGAAAGCCGAATGGCGATGCCATCGCACAGATGGCACTGGAAAACTACGTCGAGATGCGCGATTCCGTGCGCGACCCCGCCTTCCACCTGCGCAAGCAGGTGGAGTTCGAGCTGGAAAGGCGCTTTCCGCAGCGTTTCATTCCGCGTTATTCCATGGTGATGTTTCACCCGGAGATTCCCTACGCGGAGGCGCTGGCCCGCGGCGAGCGCCAGCAGCAGCTGCTGCGCGAACTGACCGAAGGCAAGACCTCCCTGCAGGAAGTGGACCTGTCCTCCGCCGAAGCCGCGCTCGCCCGGCACGGACTGTGAATGAACGCGAGCGACATCCGCCTGATAGACAGCGAAAGCGGCCTGCGGCAGGCCTGGCCGGTGATGCGCCAGCTGCGCAATCACCTCGACGAGGAAACCTTCGTGACGCAGGCCCTGAGACAGATGCGTTCCGGCTGGCTGCTGGCCGGAAACTTTCACGACGAACGCCCGGTGGCGCTGGCCGGCTACCGGTACGTGGAGAACCTTCACGCCGGCTTCCACATGCATGTCGATGACCTGGTCAGCGACGAAGGCCACCGCGGTTCAGGGGCCGCCAAGGCGTTGTTCGAATGGCTGGTGAACGAGGCGCGCCGGAATGGCTGCAAACAGCTGCACCTCGATTCCGGCGTTCAGCGCCACCGCGCCCACCGCTTCTACCTGGACCGCGGCATGATCATCAGCTCGCACCACTTCCAGCTGGTCCTCTGACCGCTTGAACCCTGCCGCCTGTTGCGCGGATGCACAGGCATCCGCATCAGAACAGGAAGAACGGCATGACGCAGTTTCCCGATCGCATTCCCCTGCGTGCCGCGCACGCGCCCCTTGTGCTGCGCCTTGCGCTCGCCGCGGTGTTTGCCAGCCATGGCATCACTAGACTGGTGATGGACCGGGTCACGCCCTTCGGCGAAGTGCTGGACCAGTGGGGCTTTCCGTTCGGCATCGCCTGGGCCTGGGGCGTGACCCTGTTCGAGATTCTCGCGGCCGCCCTGCTACTCGTGAACCGCGCCGTGAAGCCGGTCTGCCTGTTGCTCGTCGTCGAAATGGCCACCGGCATCTGGTTCGTGCACTGGAAACACGGCTGGTTCGTGGTCGGTCATGGGCAGAACGGCATGGAGTACAGCTTCATGCTGATCGCCGCACTGCTCGCTCTCATCAGCCTGCAACCCGGCGTCAAGCATGAAAAAAAGCACGGCGCGTAATCGTGGCGTGCGCGGCGTGCCTTCGCTTTGACCCTCCCTGTGCTCAGTAGATGTAGACCGCGCCGGCATCCCCCGCACTGTTGTCGTCACGCATGTCCACGGGCTCTACCGGATGCACGCCCGTGCCCGCGCTGTCCTCGCCCGGGGCGCAGACGTGCACGTGCAAGAACCAGCGATACAAACAGGAATACGAGAACGCGTCCGAAGGTCGTCCTGGCCATGGGAGTTCCTCTTTCTTGCAGAAAGGTAGAGGGCTTTTCGGAGAGTCAGAAAAAGGTACCGGCGGCTCCGCCATGGCACGGGTACGCCCTGAATTTCGAGGAGTCAGTTGCTGATAAATCGGGTTGCGGCGGGATTGGCCGCCACAAAAACCACATGTTATCGATCAGGCGCGACGCAACAGCACGAAGTCGCAGGCAATCGGGTTGGCCTCATCGGCGGGACGTGTCTCGCGCGAAACCTCGATCCACTGCGAGCGATCAAGCTCGGGAAACCAGGTATCCGCCTCGAAGCTCGCCTGCAGCTCGGTGAGATGAATGATGTCGGCGCGATCCAGCAGCGCCTCGAACAGCACGCCGCCACCGATCACCGCGACCTCGTCCACGCCGCGCCGCCGTGCCGCGCGCTCCGCTTCATGCAGGGCCGAGTCGAGGTCGTGGGCAACGATCACGCCTGCGGCGTGCCAGTGCGCGTCACGCGTCACCACAATGCTGTCGCGTCCCGGCAAGGGCCGGCCGATGGACTCGAAGGTCTTGCGCCCCATGACCATCGGCTTGCCCATGGTGACACGCTTGAAGTGCGCAAGGTCCGCGGGCATGTGCCATGGCATCGCGCCGTCCTTGCCGATCTCGCGATTCATGCCCATCGCGACCACGAAGGAAATTTTCATGCTGTCTCCAGAATGGACAGGATTCTCTCTCAACCAAGCTTTGCACCATTCGGCACGGGCTTGTCGGGTACGCAGAGGACCACCGAGCCGTCCTCGCGATAGAAGCCGGTGACCAGGCATTCCGAGCGCATTGGCCCGATCTGCTTGGGCGGGAAGTTCACCACGGCAACCACCTGCCGCCCGACGAGTTCCTCGGACGTGTAATGCACGGTGATCTGTGCGGAAGACTTGCGCGTGCCGATCTC